>NZGS01000087.1 GCA_002690995.1 Rhodospirillaceae bacterium | reverse complement strand
GACATAATGCGGTCAAAAAATGCTGTTTCTAATCTGAGCGCACTGTTTTTGCCAAATAATATTGCATCAGAAATTTGTTTTTGATCGGTTTGCGTCAAAAGTTGGTCATCATCTGTTATGGTGACCGATGCTGCCGCCGTTGCGATTGTAGCGTTTGTTGGATTAGACAAGGTTATATTGAATGCTTTGCTATTCTCAAAAACCAGATCATTTACTACAGGAACAGATATAGACTGCGTTAGTTGATTAGCTGCGAATGTTAATGTCCCACTAGTGTTTGCATAGTCACTGCCAGCAGTGGCAGTTCCATTGCTTGTTGCATATTGGACAGTAACAGTCAGAGGTGTAAGAAAGCTTAACGAAACATCTACACTTACAGAAGATGTGCTTTCAGAAACCGTTGCTGGGCGTATAGAAATCGTTGGGTTCCCATCATCATCTGTTATCGTTATAACGCCTGTTGCGTCGGCGATAGTCGCTCCACTACTTACGTTTGACAGTCCAATATTGAATGTCTCTGTGCCTTCTGGAAGATTATCCGCTAGCACATTAACAGATACAGTTTTTGAAGTTTCTCCTGGATTGAAAATTATGACGCCCCCAGCTGCAGTGAAATCACTTCCAGCTGTAGCTGTGCCATTTGACGTACTCCAGTTCAAGGTTATTGTTGAAGCGGACGCACCGCTCATTGTGACTGTCGTTGTGATAGCTGCAGCGTTCTCATTCGAAGTTGAAGCATCTGCAACGCTAATTGAAGGCGCCCCATCATCATCAGTAATCGTAACAATGGCTTGATTGTCTGAAATTGATGCGTTTGTGGCTCCACTCAAGTTCACATAGAAGATCTCGTTTCCTTCGTTCAAACTATCTGCAAGAACATTGACGTTGATGGTTTTTGTCACTTGACCAGGTGCAAAAGAAACTGTCCCTGAAGCCGAATTGTAATCACTATTGAATGTTGCGGTCCCATTTGCAGTTGCATAATTCACTGAGACTGTATTACCAGATGCTGCGGATAATCGAACTGTCACGGCATGGGTTAAAGCGGCTTCATTAGTGGTTACAAAGTTATCAATGGAGATTGCTGGTGCGGTGTCATTATCGGTTATAGTCAACACACCATTTGGGTCATTAAGAGTTACGTTAACAGGATTGGATAACGTAACTTTCACAGTTTCATTAGGCTCATCTGTAGCATCAGAAATGATGGCCACTGGAACATTTTGCGTTGTTACTCCTGGAGCAAATGTAATTGTTCCAGAGCCTGCAGTATAATCAGATCCGGCTGTCGCTGAGTCATCAGAAGTTGCATAATTAACAGTAATTGTTCTACCTGATCCAACAGACAGCGTTGCCACTAGGTTTATGGTTCCTGCAGTTTCTGCCGATGTTACATCATTGATAGAGATGGTGGGTGCTGCATCATCGTCAGTGATTGTCATAGTAGCAGTGCCAGATGACGTGCTAATGGCTGCATTTAGGGATGATGACAACGCAAATGTAAACGTCTCATTTTCCTCATCAGTAGTATCTGCGAGTATTGGAATATTCACAGTTTTGCTTGTATCACCAGCATTGAATGTGAGGGATCCTGAGGTGGATGTGTAGTCAGAACCTGCGGTCGCCGTGCCATTGGCTGTAGCATAGTTCACAGTTACTGTTTGTGAAGAGACTCCACTTAAGGTAACTGTTGCAACCAGATTCGCAGCATTTTCATTTGATGTTGTTACATGAGCAACTGATAAAGTAGGTGTGCCTTCGTCATCAGTAATTGTCATAACACCTGTTGCATCAGAAATGGTTGCATTAGACGGATTGCTTAGGGCAATTGTGAAGGTTTCATTCAGCTCGTCCAAAGTGTCTTGAACAATTGTGACAGGCACTGTCTTAGATGTGTCACCTGGAGCAAAACTCAAAGTACCAGTCGCTGATATATAATCATTAGCAGCAGTTGCTGTTCCATCGGCTGTAGCATATTGCACCGTAACAGTCTTTTCAGATGCTGCGCTCAGACTTACGGTAGTTGTTCGAACAACAGCATTTTCATTTGGAATGGTTGTGTTAGCAATAGAAATTGTTGGCGCATTATCGTTATCGGTAATGGTAAGTATGCCTTCTGAGTCATTCAGGGTCACATTTACTGGATTGCTGAGAGTGACTTTAAGTGTTTCGTCTTGTTCATCAATTACGTCACTAAGCACAGCTACAGGGACATTCTTTGTTGTATCACCTGGAGAGAATGTTATCGTTCCGGTTCCAGCTGTATAATCATTCCCAGCTGTTGCTGTGAGATTTGATGTTGCATAATTAACACTAATTACTCTCTGTGAGGCTGTCGAAATTGTAGCCACTAAGTTTTTGACGCCAGCAGTTTCTGCAGAAGTAACATCATTAATAGAAATGGTAGGTGCTGCGTCATCATCAGTAATTGTCATTGTTGCAGTGCCAGAAGATGTGCTTACAGCCGCGTTTGTTGGCGAAGACAGCGCAACTGCGAATGTTTCGTTTTCCTCGTCAATGGTATCGGCAAGAATGGCAACATTCAATGTCTTGGTTGTATCGCCAGGGTTGAAGGTAAGCGTTCCGGTCGCGGCAGTATAATCAGCTGTTGCAGTAGCTGTGCCGTTAGCTGTTGCATAACCCACCGTCACTGTTTGAGATGAAACAGCACTTAACGTAACAGTTGCAGTAAGATTTGCTGGGTTTTCATTTGAAGTTGTTACATTTGCAATTGAGAGGGTTGGTGTTCCCTCATCATCCGTGATAGTCACTGTGGCGGAGTTGTCTGATATGGCGGCATTAGTAGGATTACTCAAGCCGATAGTAAAGGTTTCATTTAACTCATCGATAGTGTCTTGTACGATTGCTATTGAAATCGTCTTAGAGACTTCATTTGGCGCAAAGCTTATAGTACCTGATTTTGAGACATAATCATTTGTGGCTACTGCAGATCCATTTGACGTAGCATAATCAACGGTAATAGTTTTTTCGGATGGTGCATTTAGACTTACAGTTACAAGTCTGCTTACAGCTGTCTCATTTGGAGTTGTCATATCTGCTATAGAAATGCTTGGCTCATTGTCATCGTCAGTGATTGTCAATATACCCACGGCATCATTTAAAGTTACCTCTGAAGGATTGCTGAGGGTCACTGTTACTGTCTCATTTACTTCGTCCTTTGTATCGGCAAGAACAGCGACTGGGATATTCCGCGTTGTTACCCCTGCGGCAAATGTAATGGTTCCTGTTCCGGCGGTATAATCTGCTCCGGCAGTTGCAGTTCCATTTGATGTAGCATAATCAACGGTGATTGTTTTTTGTGAAGCTGCAGAGAGTGAGGCAACAAGATTTGTAGAGCCAGCATTTTCATTTGTAGATGCAGCATCTGCAAGTGAAATTGACGGGACTGCGTCATCATCAACAATGGTAAATTGGCCGAGCACGTCATTAATGACGGCATTAGATGGTGAGGATAAAGTAACAGAAAACACCTCATTAACTTCATCAACAGTATCAGCAAGAATTGGAATGTTGAATGTTTCAGATGTATCACCAGGAATAAACGTCAAAGTCCCTGTGGTCGCTGTATAATCAGCACCAGCGGTCGCGGTTCCATTTGCTGTAGCATAGTTGACTGTCACTGTGCTTGATGATGGACCACTGAGAGTTACAGTTGCGGTTAAGTTTGCAGCTGTTTCGTCCGAAGTAGACGCATCAGCTATGGATAAACCTGGTGTCGTATCATCGTCCGTAATAGTCATAACACCCGTCGCATCAGCAATAGATGCATTGGTCGGGCTTGACAAAACAACATTGAAGGTTTCATGAGCTTCATCAATTGTGTCTTGAACAATTGTTACCGCAACAGTTCTGCTGGTAATGCCAGGATTGAATGTCAAAGTACCAGAGGTTGAGACGTAATCATTTGCAGCTGTTGCTGTTGCGTTAGCGGTCGCGTAGTTGACTGTAACTGTCTTTGCTGATGCTGAACTCAGTGTTACTGTCGTTGAGCGAGCCACCGCAGTTTCATCTGGTGTAGATAGGTCTGCAATTGATAAAGTTGGTGCGCCATCATCGTCAGTTATTGTGAGAACGCCTGTCGCATCGTTTAGCGTAACATTACTTGGGTTACTTAAGGTTACTGTGACTGTCTCATTGGCCTCGTCTGTTGGGTCTGCAAGTACTGCAATTGCAACATTTTGAGAGGTTACGCCAGGTGCAAAGGTAATGGTGCCTGTAGCAGCTGTATAATCAGAACTCGCAGTTGCAGTTCCGTCAGATGTTGCATAATCCACTGTAATGGTTTTTGCAGAAGCAGCTGACAATGTTGCAACAAGGTTGGTGCTGCCCGCAGACTCATTTGTTGTAGCGGCATCATTTATTGAAATTGAAGGTGCTGCATCATCATCGGTAATGGTCATAGTAGCTGTGCCTGATAATGAGCTAACTGTCGCGTTAGTCGGTGAAGATAAAGCAACCGTGAAAGTCTCATTAGCTTCATCAATCGTGTCGGCTAAAATCGGGATCTGTATAGTCTTCGAAGTTTCTGTTGGATTAAAAGTAAGTGTGCCTGTTGTTGCGGTGTAATCTGCTGTAGCAGTAGCCGTACCATTTGCTGTTGCATAAGCAACAGTGACTGTTTGTGCAGACACCCCACTAAGAGTGACTGTGGCAGAGAGATTTGCGGCGTTTTCATTGGAGGTAGTCACATTTGCTATTGTGAGTGTTGGTGTTCCCTCATCATCTGTAATAGTTATAGTGCCTGTTGCAGAGGCAATAGTAGCATTACTTGGATTACTGAGACCCACTGTGAAGGTCTCGTTTACTTCATCTAAAGTATCTTGAACAATCGTGATAGGAATTGTCTTGGATGTATCACCTGGGCTGAAGGTTAATGTACCTGTGGCAGCAACATAATCATTTGTTGCAGTTGCAGTTCCATTAGCTGTGGCGAAATCAACGGTAACAGTTTGGCTAGAAGCTGCACTTAATGAGACTGTTACAAGACGAGCTGCTGCTGTCTCATTTGGTGTGGTTAGATTAGCAATAGACAAAGTAGGAGCAGCGTCATCGTCGGTAATCGTTAACACCCCAGTAGAGTCGTTTAATGTTACTTCAGAAGGGTTACTTAGTGTAACTGTGACAGTCTCATTCACTTCGTCAACCGCATCAGCAAGAACTGCAACTGGTATATTCTGAGACGTTACCCCAGGCGCGAATGTAAGGGTGCCAGAGCTAGCGGTATAATCTGCTCCTGCGGTTGCGGTTCCGTTAGATGTAGCATAATCAACCGTAACGATTTTGCCTGACGCTGCAGATAGACTTGCCACAAGATTTGTGTTTGCGGCATTCTCATTTGTTGAGGAAGCATCGGAAACTGAAACTGATGGCAGTGCGTCATTGTCATTGATCAACATAGTACCGACGGGTGTTCCCAGAGTCGCATTCGAGGGGCTGGTTAACGTCACAGAGAATGTCTCATTATATTCATCTGTGTTGTCAGCAAGTATGCCAACAGAAACAATCTGACTGGTTACTCCTGCGGCAAACGTTACTGTACCGGTTTTTGCTGTGTAATCTGCACCTGCTGTCGCACTGCCATTGGAAGTTGCATAGTTAGCTGTAACAGTCTGGGAGGATTGACCACTTAGGGTAACAGTGAAATTGAGGTTGGTGGCAGCCTCTGCTATGTTTGCCCCATTGACCGCCAGAGATGGTGTGGGGTCATCATCAGTAATCGTTATGGTTGCGGACGAATCAGAAATTGTTGAATTTGAGGCATTTGATAAGGTAACAGTGAATGTTTCATTAACTTCGTCAATGGTGTCCTGAACCATAGTGATAGGAATATTTTTTGTTGTTGTGCCGGGTGCAAAACTGAGCGTGCCAGTTGCCGCAACATAATCATTTGCAGCAGTGGCTGTTCCATTTGAAGTTGCGTAATCAACAGTTATTGTTTGTTGAGAAGGAGAAGCTAAAGTAACGACAATGTTGCTAGCAACGGCAGACTCATTAGCGATAGTTTTATCAGCTATTGATAAAGTTGGCGCATTATCATCATCGGTGATAGTTAAAATACCCGTTGCATCATTTAGAGTAACATTATTTGGGTTAGAAAGAGTTACTGTAACTGTTTCGTTCGGTTCATCAAAAGCGTCTGCTAAAACTGCAATAGGAACATTTTTAGTTGTTGTCCCAGCTGCAAATGTAAGTGTTCCAGAGCTTGCTGTGTAATCTGACCCTGCGGTTGCAGTTCCATTTGATGTCGCAAAATCTACTGTGATTGCCTTTCCAGAAGCGGCGGATAGTGAGGCTACAAGATTAGTTGAGGCTGCATTTTCATTTGATGTTGAAACATCATTAATGGAAATTGTTGGAGCAGGGTCGTTATCCGTAATTGTAACAGTGCCGTTTGCAGTCCCAAGAATCGCATTGGTAGGACTCGATAAAGTAATTGTGAAATCTTCGTCAATTTCATCGAGGGAGTCATCGGTAATAGTCGCTGAGACTGTTTTTGATGTTTGACCTGGGGTAAAGGTAAGTGTGGTTGAACTGATAGCATTAAAATCAGAAGTGCAATGACACGCTGTGCCGGCAGACGAAGCATAATTCACCGTGATTGTTTTGGAGGATGCTGCGCTTAGCGTGACATTTATGGATGCCGTTCCTGCATTTTCAGCAACCGTAACATTTTGGATGGAAACACTCGGTGGGGCATCATCATCAGTAATAGTAGCTGTTGCGGTTGCGCTGCTAATTGTTGCATTATTTGGAGACGATAATGTAACTGTAAAAGTCTCATTCACCTCATCTGAGGTGTCATTTGTTAGGGGTATCACAACATTTTTCGTGGTCTCGCCTGCGGCGAAAGTTACTGTTGAAGAAAATGCGTTAAAATCGCTGCCTTGTGTTGCTGTGCCATTAGATGCAGCGGCATTAACAGTCACTGAGCGGCCTGATGCTGCGCTCAGAGTCACAACTAAAGTTACACTTGTTTCGTCAGTCGATGTTCCATTAGCAATAGAAAGGCTAGGTGTGGCGTCATCATCTGTAATTGTTAGAGCGCCTTGAGCATCAGCAATTGTTGCATTTGACGGGTTTGAAAGGTTTACGTGGACAACTTCGTTATCTTCATCTAACGAGTCAGCTAAAACCGCAACAGGAATGTTTGCTGTAGTGGCGCCTGCAGCGATTGTGATAGTGCCGGTTCCAGCTGTGTAGTCTGCTCCAGCAGTTGCAGTGCTGTTAGCGGTAGCGTAATCAACCGTGATCGTTTTTGAAGAGGCTGTGCTAAGGCTGACAACAAGATTTGTTGAGGCTGCATTTTCATTTGCAGCTGTTGCATCAGCTATGCTTATAGTTGGTGGATTGTCATCATCGACGATCGTGACAACTGCTTGGGTATCCACAATCGTGCCGCTAGAGGCAGAGGAAATATTGACTAGGATTGTTTCAGCATCTTCATCCAATGTGTCAGCAAGGATGGGTATGCTTATCGCCTTAACGGTTTCACCTGCAGCAAAAGTAAGCGTTCCACTTCTTGCAGTGTAGTCTACGCCAGCAGTCGCTGTTCCATTAGCAGTCGCATAATTGACGGTTACTGCTCCGGATTGTGCAGATGATAAAAACACAGCCACAGTCTGATTAACTGCACTTTCGTCGGGTGTTGCGGAGTCAGAGATATCAATATCAAAAGCAAAAGCCTTTGGCGCCAACAATGTGAGAGCAGCAAAGAAAATTAAAAATTTTAAACATTTTTGAATGGAATTAATCATTTTTTAAAGATCCACCTGCTCAATGCTTTAAATTAAACGTCACAAAACCTTAGATCTTTACTTTGAGGTTTTAACTCATGTTCAAACAGCCCCAATTTACAATAAAGGCCAGACTTTATGGCTGATTTACTTTGGTAAAAACAAACCTTCCTGGCATTTATTTTAAAGGAAAAGCATTTAACCATCATCATCAGTTATGTAGACGTATGCCTGACTATCTCTTAGCGTGCCATGTGATGCATTTTTTAGGTTTAT
>NZGS01000086.1 GCA_002690995.1 Rhodospirillaceae bacterium | reverse complement strand
ATGTAACAGGTTTACCTAGCGCGCTCTCGATCTTGGGTATCGCTGCTAAAGTGGGCATGTCGCAACAGCTTAAAACCACTGCTTCAACATTTTCATGACTGCCCAAGTTGACGGCTCTTTCCACAATTAGATCACTTGGAACTCGGTTCATGTTTTTAAATTTTTGCTGGGATTTGTCCACGATAATACTCTCGTCCTGTATAACCTCAATCCCATTCTCTTTGAAGAACCCGCATTCTTTATCATTGGTTTCCTGGGGATATGGTGTGATCATAATTATGTTTTTAGCTTTAAAAACTCTCATTGCCTCTACGAGTGCTGCTGCTGCAGTTACTGATGGCTTACCTGTCTTTTTTGAAAGCTCAGTTTCATACACTATTGGGTTACCTTTGGCTGAACTAGCTGTGCAAGCATAAGCGATAACATCTGGTTCTGCAGAATTTACTTCGTCTATTACGCGGGGTAAATGGCTTTCCATTTCATCGAAAGGCTTTTCAAACCGCTCAGCAAAAAAGGGCATCCGTGAAGTATGTATAGTTATTCCATCCGGTGCCATTTCCCAGAATTCAGTTTCCGCTACCGTATTAGTTGATGGCACCATAAGTGCCATACGAGCTTTGGCACCATAAACACGTTGAACAGAATGTTCCATTTCAGATCCTCTCAGCTGCAATGAATTATTTTCAGTTTGTAAAATCTTAACAAGTCGCTTACTGAATTAACAACTAAGAAACGAAAGATTTGATAAAAATATGAATTCCACCCAGACAATAAAACTGGCAGCCGTTTCACGCAATTATTTTAACATGCCTTTATGGGTTGCCACCCATTGCGATCTTTTCAAAGAAGAGAACCTGCAAGTTGATATCGAATTGCACGAGCCTATTAACGAAGTAACTGAGCGGCTTGAAAAAGGTAGGGTCCAGCTTGCACTTGGTGTTACGGAACATGTTATTCTTAATCATGAGGCAGGTGGCACCCTAACAATAATAGGTGGAAATGTTAATAAACTGCCATTTTCGCTTATTGTTAAACCATCGATAAAAGAATTCAGTGATCTGAAGAACAAGGTAATTGGTGTGTCCTCAAAATTAGCGGGGAGCTCGTCATTGATAATGAAGATACTCGAGACACAAGGACTGAATTATCCAAAAGATTATGAGTTGGCTGAAGTTGGTCCAATCCTAGCGCGGTGGGAAAAACTTCAATCAGGAGAAATAGATGCTGGCCTCCAAGGTACACCATTGAATCAAATCGCATTAGAACAGGGGTTTAATTCCATAGTAGAACCCAAAAGTTATTTTCCTCACTTTCAATTCACTTCCTTAAATGTCGACGCACGCTGGGCCCAAAACAATTTAAAATTGCTTGCGGGTTTTATGAGAGCTTTCATCAAAGCTCATAGACTTTTTTTTAGTGATCAAAAACTTATGCAAGACATAGCTATCAAAGAAACTGGTATTTCGGGAAAGCACGCAGATAGAGCATGGAAAGAATATACTGAAGAAGATATGTTTTCGATAAATGGTGAATTTAGTATAGAAGGCATACAATGTTTGATAGATGAGAGTGCGCTGATACGTTCAATTGCCAAGAGGCGAGGAAGGAACGCGGCAGACTACGTAAATAGTCAATTTATTACTGAGGCATTAGGAATAATCTGAATGGTTACCGTAATGACAGCTTCTTTAGTTTCTAGGATAATCTTGACGTACCTTAGCCATTTCTAGGATTGTTCGTTATGAACACTGTAACGGTAGCCGTACTCGATCGCTTTTCGCCAATTATCTCGGGCAAACTTCTCTAAAAATTACCCCGAGGTTGGACCCTTGTTCCGATAGGTCGGACTACGTTTAAAGAAAGAAAAACTGCAATAAAGAATGCAACTGCGGCATTAGTCATGGGTGCCCCTTTAAACGAAAGGCTCCTTGTTGAGACAGAAAATTTATTGTACATACAAAAATTAGGTGCTGGTATAGATAATATAGACTTAAACTACTGTAGAGAGCATAAAATAGGTGTTGGTCGATTGAATGCAGGTAATGCTATTCCTGTAGCTGAGCATACCCTGATGATGATGCTCGCTGCCAGCCGTCAACTTGTAACTTTTGACAAAATTACTCGCGCCGGATCATGGGAAAAAGAGATTGCACGGGGTTCCAATCAACATATACATGGAAAAACAGTTGGTATTGTTGGACTAGGAGCTATCGGGCGTCAAGTTGCTAAGCTTTTGTATGCCTTTGGAGTAACGATACTGTACTGTGATCCTGAGCCAGCACCACAAAAATTGCATAGAACACTGAACCTGAAAAAGGTTGATCTAAATCAAATTCTAAAACTTTCAGATATTATCACCCTCCACTGCCCACTGAATGCCGATACGAGGAACCTCATAGACAAAAAAGCGATAAAAAATATAAAAAAAGGTGCCATAATCATAAATTGCGCCAGGGGCGGTCTAATCGACGAGAATGCACTAGTAGAGGCGCTAGAGACAGGGCAATTATTTTCAGCAGGCCTCGATACTTTTTCAAAAGAGCCACCCGATAATGCGTCCCTTCTAGAGTCAGAAAATACCGTGATTTCACCGCATTGCGCTGGAGCAACGCTGGATAATTTTGATGATATCGCAGAGCGAGCGATAACCAATATAAAATCGTTTTTGAGGGACGAGACCATACCTCGAGAGGACATAGTATACGACCCTAGATGAGCGACCTCTGATCTAAAGAAAGTTGTGACGTTAAAGATATCAATTATAAACACCACTTATATACGGAATATTTTTAAACCCTATTGTTGAGATAAAGAAATGTTAATTGAAATACTGTGTACTGGTGATGAAATTTTAACCGGTAAAACTGTCAACACAAACTACAGTCACATGGCTAGTCGCCTTAACGAAGTAAGCTTAAAAATGCACTGGGGTACAATTGTTGGAGACAGCCGTGAAGACTTGCGAGAAGCGTTTGAACAAGCCTCCAAACGAGCAGATATTGTTATCGTAAACGGTGGATTGGGACCTACGGTTGACGATTTATCACAAGAAATTGCGGCAGAAGCTGCAGGTGTAAAACTCAAATTAAACCAGGCATGGTTAGATAGGATGCTAGCTTTTTATGAGAGACGAGGTAGGACCATGCCTCCAAACAATAAAAAACAAGCGTTACTCCCGGAAGGCGCGGAGTTTATTGATAATCCAATAGGCACAGCGTGCGGTTTTGCGATTGATATTGGCAATGCAAGATTCTTTTTCACGCCCGGGGTGCCTAGGGAAATGAAGCGTATGTTGGACGAACAAATAATACCACGCTTACTGGAAATGAGTGGCGTTAAAAAACTGACGACGCTTAAACGCTTTCATTCATTTGGAATTGGGGAGTCTCGCGCGGATCAGATGTTAAATGATATTGAAACAGATATAAATAAAGAATTCGTTAAACTTGGTTTTCAAGCTCATTATCCACAACTTGAAACAAAGATTGTTATTCAGGCGGAAGATAAGTCCGAAACAGAAGAAATCCTGCAACCTATAATAGAGACGGTAAGAGAGAGGTATGGAAATTTTATAATTGCTGAAGACAATGCAACTTTGGAAGGATCAATTTTAGCAGAGTTGGCCAGAACAAATTCAACTCTTGCTACAGCTGAAATGTATACAAGCGGTGCGATTTCAGCCCGCTTGAACCCCCCAGTTGGAGATCCTGACCCCGTATTAAGAAGTTTAGTTTCTAGAGATCTCAAAGAATTATCTCGGGCCGTCAATCTTACTTTACAGGAGGAAGCTATTTGTTTTAACACTGAGAGCGCAGAAAAAATTTCTACTGCTCTTAGAACTGAGGCGGCTTCAAGCTATGCCCTCGCCACACTATTAAATATCGATCGAGACAAGGATGGCATCGAAGCTGGGGGCGATATTATTATAGGTATATCGACAATGGGTGGCTCATATTGCAGAAAAGCCAGAATACTAGGTGGTCATGAATGGGTGCGTCTGGGAGCGATAGAGCTAACTTTGGATGTGTTTCGTCGGCACCTTATGAAACTTCCTATTGACGAGCGTATAGATTTCGAGAAACGCTAGTGTAATCCGCCGTCAAATAAATTTTCATTATCTCAATCATCTATTTATTTAGTGAGCGCTTGTAATGTTTGATCATTCGAATTATTTTCCCACCACAGACCAAGAATGGGCATCAGACCGTGATTTTTGGCAGGAACAACTGCAACCGGCGGTCAACTTTGCGCTCGAAAACGAAGCAAAATTAGACCGAAACATCCAAAAAGCCCTTGAGAACCGAGCATTTGCCGAACCGCCACCTTGGGGCGACATAATAGGAATAACCCGTCCTAGAGCAGGGCCACATGGGATTATTCTTTTGAACGGTAAAATATTAACTAAATGGGGAGATATTTATCGCCCGGATATAACGTTTTCAGTCGCAAAGAGCTTTCTGTCGATTTGCGCGGGGCTATTGTTAGATGATGGTCTTATCCCGAGCTTTGACGACCCTATAAAAAAGCTTGTCGACGACGGTGGATTTGATAGCGCTCAGAACAAAGATATTACTTGGCGGCAGATGTTACAGATGACTAGTGAATGGCATGGTGAATTATGGGGAAAACCAGACCAGATCGACCATAATCGAGATCTAACGATCCAACCCAACGACAACACGACCAAAGGAGAACAGAGACAATTAAAAAAACCTGGAACTTACTGGGAATACAATGATGTTCGAGTTAATCGTTTATCACTTGCCTTGCTCCGAGTGGCGAAACAGCCGCTACCTGATTTGCTTAAAGAGCGAATAATGGATCCAATTAATGCCAGTCAAACCTGGGAGTGGCACGGCTACGGGAACTCTTGGATAAATTTAAGAGGTCGGCAAATGCAGTCAGTGTCCGGCGGATCACACTGGGGTGGAGGATTATTCATCAACTCTTTAGATCAGGCGCGCATAGGTTTACTCATGTTGAACCGAGGATACTGGAACGGGAAACAGCTTTTGTCAGAAAATTATATCAGCCAAGCACTTACACCCTGCAGCGTAAACCCAGATTATGGACTATTCTGGTGGTTAAATAATAGGGGGAAGCGCCTGACCAACGCTACACCTAACAGTGCATATGCTGTAGGGTTTGGTGGTAACTTTATCTGGATTGAACCTGATTTTAAACTCGTTTGTGTTACACGCTGGCTCGAAAGCTCTGCCTACGATGAGTTTTGTCAAAAAGTTTTAAAAGTTATCAGGTCAAACGGGTGAGGATAACATTACAATATCGTACTTATTGAAAACTTGCTGGCGGCGCTGCTCCCTTAATCTGTGTTCTTTGCATCAATCTTCTGGCGCTACTATCAAATGGATCGCGTCGATGCATGGTGGCTCTATTATCCCACAGCAATAAATCGCCAACGCGCCACTTATGCGTGTAGGAGTTACTTGCTAGCGCTGCAAATTCCCACAATGTATCCAAAAGTGTTTCTGATGCTTCTCTATCTAATCCGACTATGTAAGCATTCTTTCTTCTTCCAAGATATAGGACAGGTCTTCCGTTGCGAGGATGCGCACACACTATCGGGTGCGGTTGCCCTTCACATGTCATAGGGTCATTATCTTCGCGAATACCCTTACGCACAAAACCGCCTGAGTTATAGGTGCCATCATGCTTAATCACCTTCTTCTTGATACTATCGCGGAGTTTCTCGGGTAACGCGTCATAAGCTGCTGCCATGCCGCACAACGAAGTATTACCACCTTCTAGCGGCACCTCAATTGCGTAAAGCATCGAGAAATCGGGTGGATTGGGCAAATACGACATATCTGTATGCCAAACAGCTTCGCCCGCACCCAGTGAACCGATAGGTTTATCATTATCATCCAAAATGTTGGAAACGATATAGATTTCAGGAAATCCGTCGACAGCTGTTTTACCATTCTCCATTTGTGGAGCATGGTCTAAATCACCAAACATTTTACTAAACGTTACCAGACTTTCCGGCGAAAGTTCCTGGTTCCGAAAAAGGAGCCCTCCATAAGTGTCCAGAGCAATTTTTATGTCTTTAAATTTTACAGCATCGAAATTCGTTATATCAAAATCTAATATTTCGGCACCAACGGAATCTGATAACGGGTTTAAATTTAATTTCGCCATCTCCCATTCCTCCTCCCCTAAACTGTGCACAGTCGCTTAAAAAGAGACTTCTACCAGATGCATTGCAATCCTTGAACTGTCAAACTTTAGGCAAATCAAAATTGGTTACTTCTGTAATGTCTTTATATTTTAGTGTAAATTGAACTGAAATTTATTAAAATATCAATCCTTCGACACAAGAAATATTTGCAAAAAGTCCGACATAATAAATAAGTAATATGAAACTGAAACAAACTTGTAGGAGTTAGCATTGACCGTAATAAGAATGCGCAACCAGGAAAAAAGACGGGATCGGCGGCAACATTCTAATTTAGTGCTCATCTTCGAAGAAAATGAATTCCATGTCATTGATTGCAGTTTGGGCGGATTAGCAATTTCCAATGGAATAGACATCTTCAAAAAAGAACAAGAATTAATCGCTATACTTAGTATGCCACGAAAAGATCAAAAACCTGTAACAATGAAGATTGCTTTGAAAGTGACTAGAGTGGATGATCAAGCAGAACAGACTGCGTTTCAATTTGAAAACCTTTCAAGCGAGAACTTTACGATTTTAGAAAAGTATCTTACTCACAGAAACACGCTTTCACTTAAATAAATGAAGCAGTAAAAATCCAATGCACTTATCGATTGGGAAAAAATGAGAGAACGAGATCTTGTCTGGAACAAATTAGAAAAAGCTCGCCGAAAGTTCAGCCGCACTTCAATTTTAGAGCAGTTCCAACAGGATCCGCAACGACATGATGTGTTTTCTTTCCGCCTAACTAATCTTTTCGTTGATTTATCAAAAAACCTCATAGACCAACAAGTTTTAAAAGATTTACAGGAACTCGCAACCATCCAGGAATTTGATAAGATAAGGGAAGGCCTTTTTAGTGGCGCAATCCTTAATAATACTGAGAAAAGACCGGCACTTCACGTTGCTCTACGAACGCCAAAGAGCAGTGTTATAACTGTCGAAGGGATAAATGTAGTCCCAGCGGTCCATAGACAGCTTGAAGAGTTGATGTCTTTCGCCGAGTTAATTAGAAGTGGTTATAAAAAAGGCCTTACAGACAGGCGTTTTACTAATATCCTGCATATTGGATCAGGAGGCTCTCTAACCGGACCAATGATGGTATTAAAAGCACTAACTTCCTATCAAACCCCGCATATACAGATCGACTTTGTAGGAAATGCTGACAGTTCAGATTTACAAGCCAAATTACGCAAACTAGACCCTGCAACAACACTTGTGGTTATTGCATCCAAGACATTCTCTACGCAAGAAACCATCCTCAATGCCGAGACCATGAAAAAGTGGATGCTTGAAAGACTTGGGCCATCGGCCTTATCAAAACATTTTGTAGCAATAACCGGAAACAAAAATCGCGCAAATTCTTTTGGAATTGTAGACGAAAATATTTTTGAGATCTGGGAATGGGTTGGTGGTCGCTTTTCTTTATGGTCAGCAGTAGGCTTGACAATTGTTTTGGGTATTGGTTCCGAGAATTTCAAAGAATTTTTACGAGGTGCTCGCGCAATAGATGAGCATTTTCAAAACACCGCACCAGAAATGAACTTACCTCTAATTCTCGGAATGCTCGAAATCTGGTACACGTCCATTTTGAATTTTGGGTCGCGGGCTATAATTCCATATGATCATCGCCTTCAAAATTTTGTTTCATACATTCAGCAATTAGAAATGGAGTCAAATGGCAAGTCTGTCGACAAACTCGGTAATAAAATGACTAAAAAAACTGCTGCTGTTGTTTGGGGAGCAGAGGGTACGAATGCCCAACATTCTTTCTTTCAGCTTCTTCATCAAGGAACATCTGTTATCCCATGTGACTTTCTGATTGCTGCGGTTTCCGACGAAGAATTTGCAGAACATCAAGAGGTATTACTAGCTAATTGCCTCGCACAATCTAGAGCCTTGATGACTGGCCGCAATCTAAAAGCAACAACAAAAAAGTTAGGTGACAGCGGGCTTTCAAATGAAGAATCCAACCGTCTTGCGCCACATTCTTCATTCGCAGGAAATCGTCCTTCAACAATGTTTCTATTCAAACAATTGACCCCGAATATCCTAGGACAATTGATAGCTATTTATGAACATAAAGCTTTCGTCCAGGGGGCGCTTTGGAACATCAATAGCTTTGATCAGTGGGGTGTCGAGCTTGGCAAGGAACTGACTAATGAAATATTGCCGCTTTTACAAAACAAAACCCTCGCCTCTAATTTAGACCCATCTACAGCAAATTTGATGGAAGAAGTTTTTAGATTCCGCAAATAATTTTGGTTTGAAATCTCCATAGCCAGATAATTGATTTAGGGCATTCTACATCTGAAATATCGACCTCTATTATCACTAATAGGATTTTAAACTCGTAATGATGAAGTTAGAGTAGTGATAATGCATAAAGATACTTGTGCTCGATTTTATCGATGGAGAAACAAATAATGGAGACTGTTGGCCTTGGATTTCATTTTGAGGATTTGCCTGTCGGTCGCCAATTTAAGACGATAGGCCGAACTATAACAGACGCGGATATAACAAATTTTATTAACGCGACGGGTATGGTTGAATCGATGTTCACAGATTTAGAATTTTTAAAAACAGACAGTGATATTAAAGGAAGGGTTTCACCGGGAGCACTTGTGTATACATTCGCAGAGGGCTTACTCGTGCAATCTACCATGCAACACACAGGCTTTGCCTTCCTGAATATGGAATTAGACGTTAAAGCTCCAACATTTTCTGGTGATACAATACATGTCGAATGTGAAGTAGTGGAAGCACGTTTAACAAGCCGCCCAGGGCGCGGTTTAGTACGAACCAAAAACCATATTATCAACCAAAAAAATGTAACTGTAATTACGTATACACCTCTCCGAATGATTAAGTGTAAAAATCCAAACATCACCAAAAATGATTAAAATATAATGTCGCGGGAAGATGAAAATATTGGTCCATTAACAGGTGTCCGCGTCCTAGACTTAACGATCAACGTCCTTGGGCCGGTAGCAACCCAAATCCTTGGTGACCTGGGAGCCGAAGTGATTAAAGTAGAAACACCTTCGGGCGATCCCATGCGATTTATTGGTTCCAGTAAGACCGGTATGTTAGGTCCCTTTTTCCAGACGACAAACCGCAACAAGAAAAGTGTTGTATTAGATCTTAAAAAGATTGAAGAAAAGAATGCTTTACTCAAAATAGCCGGCGGTTGTGATGTTTTTGTTCACAACATGCGCCAAGCCGCGACTGAGAGATTGGACATAGATTATAAAAACTTAAGAAAAGCTGCACCAAACATTATTTACGCTTCCGCAACAGGCTACCGTAGAAACTCCCCAAAGGATGGACGTCCCGCATATGATGACGTAATTCAAGGGGAGAGCGGCTTAGTCGATTTAATTGATAAAACCAATGGCGAGGCCCGATTTGTACCAATGCCTATCTCCGACAAATTTTGTGGACACACTCTGGCTTCAGCCATTGGAATGGCACTGTTTTCTCGCGAGAAAACCGGAAAAGGCCAAGAAGTCCACGTCCCAATGCTGGAAACAATGCTAGCGTTTAATCTGACGACACATCTTTGGGAAGGCACCAAAGGCCCAACTAATGATCTTGGTTATCCTCGGGCACTGTCACCTTACCGAATACCTTACAAAACCAAAGATGGTATGGTCTGCGTTCTGGCGCACACCGATGAACAATGGCATAGATTGCTGAGAGCAATAGGGAGATCGGATTTAATTGAAGACGCTAGATTCACTAAACTTTCCGAGAGGGCCCAAAATATTGCCACACTCCAGTCTTATCTGGCTGAGGAGCTCGCTAAATTCACAACGGAGGAGGCATTCCGAAAGTTAGACGAAGCTGACCTGCCTAACGGTCCCGTTGCTAAACTCGATGAGTTAATGATAGACCCCTACTTACAAGAAACAAATTTTTTCCAAAAAATAGATGATCCGCATGAAAACATTGTCTTTACCACAGCGCCGCCAGTCGAATTCTCAGGCACACCAGCAACTGTGAGGTCTGCTGCTCCCGCTCTAGGGCAACATTCCGAAGAAATCTTGCTCTCCGCTGGAGTCTCAAAAAATATCGTCAATAAGATTATTAACAAAGGTCGGTAGAATGCCGAAGCTTACCGACTACACAAAATATAGCGACGCCCAAAAATACTTTAGTAAAGAAGCGCTCTGGGAACTTTTCGATGGCAATAAAGATGAGCTAAATATTGGTTACGAGTGTATTGATCGGCATCCAAGACTTAATACAGCAATACGAATTTGTTACGAAAAAGGCAAAAGTCGTTCTATTTCCTTTGGCGAGTTAATAGATAATTCGAATAGATTCGCAAATTTCCTAAAGTACAATGGACTGAAAAAGGGCGACAGAATAGCCATAATGCTTGACCCATCACTTGAGTTCTATACAGCCTTGTTTGGAACGATGAAGGCGGGTTGCGTTGCCGTCCCCCTGTTTACAGCATTTGGACCTGACGGCCTTTCAGCACGAATAGAGGATTGTCAACCAAATTTACTTATACTAGCCTCCGAAAAATCTTCTCTCATTTCCGGAATAAATTTGGAAACGCTTATTGGCGACGAGACATTACTTAAAGAACTATGCAATTTCGATAAAGAGTTTGTGGCAAATACAAATTCCTCCGATATGGCAATGTACCAGTATACCTCGGGCACCTCTAGGGAATTACCTGAAGCAGTAAAGCATAGGCACAAAGCAATTGTTACTGTTATGATTGCCGCACTTTATGCAACCGGGGTAAGACCTGGCGACAAATACATGTGCCCATCCTCTCCCGCCTGGGGCCATGGTCTTTGGCATGGAACTCTTGCTCCGCTTGCGTTAGGTATTGAGATTGCAACCTACTCTGGAAAATTTCATCCAGGCAGGCTTCTCGAAGCACTGGAAGAATTTGAAACTACCAATTTATCCGCAGCAGCGACTCATTACCGAATGATGCGAAATCTCGGCGACAGCGAACCTAGAGATTTAAAACTTGAGAAGCTCTCATTCACAGGGGAACCATTAGATACAGAAACAGCCATCTGGGCAAAAAAACAATTTGGCCATGATGTATGCAGCATTTATGGGTCAACAGAAGTGGGTGTTATAATTGCGAATTATCCAGGAGCTGAAGACCTCCCTGCCCGACTAGGGTCACTTGGCAAACCACTCCCCGGTTGTAAAATTGATATTCAAGACGCCAACGGGGTATCTTGTACTGTTGGTAATATTGGGGAAATTAAGCTATTTAAGAATGGCACTTGGTTTCCGGTAAAAGATTTAGGAAGCTTTGACCAGGATGGATACTATTTTCATCACGGCAGAGCTGATGACGTTATAATTTCGGCAGGATGGACCATGAGCGCAGTGGAAATAGAGGATGTTTTGCTGAAACACACAGCTGTTGAAGAGGCCGCAGTTATTGGCGTTCCAGATGAAGAACGAGGCCAGATAGTCAAGGCATTTATTATAACAAAATCTGACGAAAAGACTTCATTGGTAAAAGAGCTACAAGCATTTACAAGAGAACGACTTAGTCTGCATGAATACCCCCGTCTAATAGAATTTACAGATACTCTTCCCAAGACACCCGCCGGGAAAGTTAATCGAAAAATATTACGAGAATCGTCTACTGAGGATAACAAACGTGACATATAAGCATCAAAAAGATACACAATTCCCACGCATTACTGAGGGTGCTTTAGAAGAGCTCCGTAGCCGTCTTGGAGTAAAGATTTCAAGAGACCCAGAACCTTGGTGCTTTGAGGCGACACGCGACAATATAAGACATTATGCCCATGGAATTGGTGATGACAATCCGCTTTGGTGTGAGCCCGACTACGGAGTGCAAACCAAGTACAACAGCATAATTGCGCTTCCATCTTTTCTTTTTGCCACCAGCCGTATTGCTTCTGGATATGTTGGTGGTTTACCCGGTATACACGCAATGTGGGCAGGCGCTGACTGGAAATGGCATCAACCAGTCTTTCGGAATGATGAAATAACCACAGAATCATTTCTTAAAGATTTGATTGAGCATGACACTAAATTTGCGGGAAGAGCCATACAGCAAATCTACCATGTTGATTTCTTTAATCAATCAGGTAGCCATGTTGCGGAGTGTGACAGCTGGTGTTTTAGAACGGAGCGGGACACTGCTAGGGAAGAGGGCACAAAATATAAAAATTTGCAGGCTCAGAAAGGTAAAGTATATAGCGAAGCAGAATTAGAAAAGATTTTTAGTTTGTATGCAGATGAGCCAATAAGGGGAGCAACACCGCGATATTTTGAGGATACCCAAATAGGTGAAGAATTACCCACAATGGTAAAGGGTCCGATGACTGTCACGGGGTTCATAGCCTTTGCTCAAGGTTGGGGAGGTTTGTATATTAGAGCTAATAAATTGGCTTGGAAACAAATTGATCGCCATAATGGTCTCGGTATACCCAATAAGTTTAATATTCCAGACTGCCCGGAGCGTGTTCATTGGGAACAAGATTTTGCTCTAAAAGTTGGAGCACCGGGCGCCTACGATTACGGTCCGGAAAGATGCTCTTGGATGACACACCATATGACAAACTGGATTGGTGATGATGGCTTTTTAGTATCTTCTAGCAGTAAAATTAGACGCCATAACCCTGAAGGCGATACCCTTATGATTAACGGTAGGGTCACAAACAAATTTGAGCAAGATGGAGAAGGCTTTGTTGAAGTAACCCACGAGGCGAGAAACCAAGATGATGAACTATCGGTATTAGGTACTGCAACGGCAAAATTGCCTAGAAAAGCTACTTAGGTCGTTTTAGTTGCGCCGCGCGTTCCTTAGAAACAGTAATTTTATAGCGGAAACACCAGCTTGACGCCTTACTATTTCAGCGCTATCTGATAATGATAAATGAAAGAAAGTCCAATGCCTTTAGATAAGACTAAATACAAGGTTTTAAAACTCGACTGCCCAGCAGAAAAAGTGCTCAGAATTACGTTTGACAGACCCGAAACATACAATTCTCTTGATGCTGACGGACACCGGGAACTTGCTTACATTTGGCGTGAAATTGATGACGACCCAACCATTAATAGCGTTCTTCTAACAGGAGCTGGAAAGGCTTTCTCCTCTGGCGGCGATTTTGAAATGATCGAAAAAGTGATGGACGATTTTGACTTTCGGGCTCAGATATGGAAGGAAGCCAAGGACCTTGTTTATAACTTAATAAACTGCTCAAAGCCGGTTGTATCCGCGATTAACGGACCTGCTGTAGGTGCTGGTTTAGTGGCCGGTTTATTAGCAGACATATCGATTGCCGGAAAGAAGGCAAAGATAGTCGATGGCCATACTAACCTCGGCGTTGCTGCAGGGGACTCGGCGATAATTAACTGGCCATTACTCTGTGGCATGGCAAAATCGAAATATCTTTTACTCACTTGCGAGCCTATTAATGGCGAAGAAGCCGAACGAATCGGACTAGTTTCACTTTGTGTTGATGACGAACTCCTGCAGGACAAGGCTCTCGAAATTTCAAAAAAACTCTCAACAGGTGCTCAGAGTGCAATCAGATGGACTAAGTATGCTTTGAATAATTGGTATAGAATGGCGGGACCTGCTTTTGATGCTTCAACTGCACTCGAGATGCTTGGTTTTACTGGACCCGAAGCAAAAGAAGGCCTGTCCGCCCACATAGAAAAAAGAAAACCGAATTTTCCAAGCAAAAGTCCCGTGTAAGGAGCTTCCGAATGCTGAATGATCTAAAAAAGAAAAACCCTTCCGTTCCTGTTACTCCAGTCCCTGCCGCCACAGTAATGGTACTTAGAGATACACCTAGTGGAATTGAAGTGTTGATGGTTCAGAGGACCAAAAAGGCTGATTTTGCGGGAGGAGCTCTTTTATTTCCGGGTGGCAAGGTGGACGAGGATGATCATCATCTTTTAGCATCCAAACTTTGTGACTTTTCCGAAGCGATCGAAAATGAATTGCGCGCCCTGAGGATTGCAGGTGCCCGGGAAATCTTTGAAGAGGCGGGATTACTATTTGCACGTGATGCCGAGAGTCGACAATTAATAGACGACGTCAGAGCACAAGTAATAAATGGCAAGTATAGGCAAAAATTACTGAACAAAGAGCTCACGTTCAGTCAGATAATTAGCGATGAAGGTTTAATGGTGGCAACAGATTTACTAGTGCCATTTGCACACTGGATTACCCCTATCACTGGTAAAAAGAGGTTTGATACTCATTTTCTAATTGCCAAAGCGTTAAAAAACCATGAAGCCTCCCACGATGGGTCAGAAACTTTGGATACCATTTGGATTAGACCCAAAACTGCCATCGAAGATGCAAAAGCAGGTAAAAGGCGCGTAGTTTTCCCTACTCGGATGAACTTAAAAAAAGTGGACGAGTCGCCTGATGTGCAAACAGCCATCAATGTTGCAAAAAATACTCCTGTTGTGACGGTACTTCCCGAAGTCTCAGAAGTGGATGGTGGCCGTCATTTAAAAATTCCGATTGAAGCTGGCTATGGTATCTCCGAAATAACGGTAGATTACGCAGCTTCAGATCAACCCCCACCGCAGAATAAATAAGGATGTTACAAGATGGACTTTAATCTAACTGAAAACCAACAAACTATTCGGGATACGATTTTAAAAGTGGCTGGTGAATTCGACGACAGTTACTGGCTTGAAAAAGATAAAGCAGGCGGCTTCCCAGAAGATTTTTACTCCAAATTTGCAGAAGATGGGTGGCTTGGTATAGCCATGCCGGAAAAGTATGGCGGTGCCGGACTAGGTATAACAGAGGCTTCTTTAATGATGCAGGCGGTAGCCGAATCCGGAGCTGGAATGAGTGGCGCATCTGCTTTACATATGAATATTTTTGGACTGAAACCTGTTGAAATTTTTGGAAATGAAGAACAACAAGAGCGATTTCTACCGCCCCTGATAGCTGGAAAAGAAAAGGCCTGTTTCGCGGTTACAGAACCTGACGTAGGTTTAGATACAACAAAACTGAAAACCAAAGCGACACCGGACGGCAATGGTTATGTTGTAAACGGCACCAAGGTTTGGACTTCAACCGCTCAGGTGGCAAAAAAGGTTCTTCTTCTAACACGCACAACTGACGTTGAAGACGTGCGGAAGCCTACAGAAGGATTGACGCTTTTTTACACTGACCTCGATCGGAATGCTGTAGAAATAAGAGAAATCGATAAGATGGGACGTAAAGCAGTTGATACGAACGTGTTGTTTATTGATGGACTAAAGATACCTATTGAAGACAGAATCGGTGAAGAGGGTATGGGCTTTCGGTATATATTAGATGGCATGAATCCTGAGCGAATATTAATCGCCGCTGAAGCAATTGGCCTAGGCCGTGCCGCCCTTCATAGAGCCACACAATATGCAAAGGACAGAGTGGTATTCGGTCGTCCGATTGGCAAGAACCAAGGGATACAACACCCACTCGCAAAGTGCTGGGCAGAACTTGAAGCAGCAAACTTGATGACAATGAAAGCTGCCGCTTTGTTTGATAGCGGACAGCCCTGCGGTCCAGAAGCAAATGCGGCAAAATATTTGGCAGCAGAGGCTGGATATGAGGCGTGTCAAACCGCAATCATGACTCACGGCGGATTTGGTTATGCCAAAGAATATCAAGTAGAGCGTTATTTACGAGAAGTTATGATAACAAGGATTGCTCCTATAAGCCCACAACTCGTTCTAAGCTTTTTGGCAGAAAAAGTACTAGGTTTACCAAAATCTTATTAGTGCAGTGACCACACAGCTCGATTGAATATGACGCTTAACTATCGTAGCCCGGGTTTTCGCGGTCGAGTTTTCTGAGAAGAGCTTGCCACGCTAAGTCCGCTAAGGCCCCATTACCGTTGTCGTCAGCCGGCCCCTTAAATTGACGAGCTGTATGCTCGCACACCTTGTCAGACGGTATTAGCAAGTCCTGACCACCCGCTTGCGCAGCCACTTGTAATTGACATGCCTTTTCCAAAGAGTGCATTTTCATGAATGCTTCCCCAACAGTTCGGCCGCAAGTCAGGAGCCCGTGGTTGCGAAGTATCATGGCCATCGAACCACCGAGATCTCCTGTCAACCTCTCTCTTTCATCTAAGTCGAACGCTATACCTTCATAATCGTGATAAGCGAGATTGTCATAGAACTCTAAAGATGTTTGCGCTAGCGGCAGCAAACCACATTTTTGAGCGGAAACAGCCATACCGGCAACAGTGTGGGTATGTAGAACACAATCCACATCTTCTCTAGCCTGATGAATGGCGCTATGTATAGTAAATCCAGCTGCATTTACACTGAATTCCGTATCCATCACTATCTCACCTTCCGTGTCCAATTTTACAAGACTCGATGCTGTAATTTCTTCGAACATCAGGCCATAAGGATTAAGAAGAAAATTGTCGTGTGTGCCGGGCGCCCGCACAGAGATATGTGTAAAAATTAGATCAGTCCACCCATAGTAAGCAACGAGACGATAACATGCAGCGAGATCGACACGCTTTTTCCATTCCTCCTCTGTTACATTGTCTCTGACTGAATTTTTTGAGAATGATTTCAATGCAACCATGATTTTCTCCGTGACATTTTTTTCGAATCGGGCAGTTCAATACCGATAGCTTTCGGTATATACAATCATTAACATCTGGCAAATACTACTTCAATGACTTCGTAATATCACTGTAAATAGATAATGTGGTGTTCAATACCTGATACGAGTGGGGTGCGGATTGACAAAACATTCTGGATATTAGATCTTCTAGGTATAACAGTCATTTTTTTGAAGCATTAGTTGAGGTTTTACAAATGGCATCCTTTCGAGGTTTCGTCGGAACGCTAATAGTAGCTTCGCTATTGTCGGGATGCTCTAGTGAAGATTTCAATCTATCAAAATTAGCCTCCACAACAGTATCCGGATTCACAGAAAAGCTTGGCGGGTTAAGCCTGGTCAAGCTAGGAGAGAAAGTTGGGATACGAACAGATCCAAAAGTGAAATTAGACCCTGCTCCATTACCTATATATGCTATAGGAGATACCTTCGTATACTCTTCCGATGGAACGATTGTGCAAGAGCAAGTTGTGAATGTTAATTCAGGACGAGTGACTTGGACTAATGACCAAGGAGCTATGTGGACAACAACTAATGACATAATTACGCCGCAACTCTCATGGTCTTCGCATCCGGAACTAGGAAGAGGTAGGCAAACACTGATTGGTAACCCTGAAGCTCTATTTCCATTAAAAGAAAATAATACAGTATCTTTTGGTATCAGAGGTAATAGCGAAAATGTACCTACGGGGTGGCGAGACGAAAAGAAATGTTTAGTTATCGGTCAAAAAGACTTGAATGTCACGGCAGGTGATTACACAACATTCCAGATCTCATGTAACAGAAAAGGGATCAAGGAAGATTTATATTACTCCCCAGTAGTACAAAACTACGTGCTTAGAGTGCGAGATTTCGGGAAAACGAAGTCTCAAAAAGAACTTGTATCGGTACAATTATCTAATGCGAGAACAAGCAAACTTCCAGTGAAGATAAATCGCCCAAAGGAAGAACACACGGCTAAGTTAAAAAAGCTTCAAGCTAACCCCGACCTCTTAATGGATAGAAAAGAGATAAAAACAGCAAACGCTAAGGTAAACGCGTTAATCGCCAAACTCGAAACCATGATTTCAAAAATAGAACGTAACATCGAACCAGCCCAAAAGGAAAATGCATTAACTTCAACTCAAACCCAAAGAAGTGGAAAGTATGGAGTGCATTTGGCGTCTTATAGGACTTTAAATGGTGCAAAACGTGGGTGGAAAAAATTAAAAAAGAAATTTTCGAACGAACTACGAGGATTAAAATTTGCAACAACAGAGTTTGACGCTGGCAAAAAGGGAACTTTTATCCGTCTTATGGCTGTTCCATTCAAAACGAAGGCAAACGCAAACAATTTTTGCAAGAAGTTAAAAGCGAAACGCCAGTATTGCAAAGGGGAGCGGGCACGTCCCTAGTTAATGGTCCAAAAGTCAAGAAACATTACTTTTACAGAAAAGCAATAAGTATATCTCGCTGGTGTGACGTGACGCATGGATAATTGAAGCTGTGCGATTAAATAAATGCGTGCCATGAATAATATTTAGTCAAAAAATAATGAAGCAAACTTAGATGCTCACTTCGAACAACAACACATCAGCCAATATTCACAAGCCTAGCGTTGATAACAATGGAGTGATGCTTGGTATTCTACTTGCTATTCTAGCTGGGTTCTTGTTTGTATCATCAGATACAGTTGTAAAATTAGCCCGGCAGGACTTACCTGTTGCAATGGTTGTTTGGGGAAGATTTACGGCCCACTTTTTACTAATGTTATTTCTTTTTCCAGGGAGAAAAATAAACAAGCTATTTAAAGTGAATAATTTTAAATTAGTAATCTTTCGAGGAATATTGCTACTGCTTTGTACCTGCTTATTTTTTACAGCCATCGGTTATATTGGCTTGGCAGAGGCAAACTCCATAATGTTTATTTCTCCATTTTTTGTTGTTGCGCTCTCTATTCCTTTGTTAAAAGAGAAAGTTGGTGTACGTCGGTGGTCAGCCGTTATTATTGGCTTCATCGGTATAGTAATTATTTTAAGACCAGGATTTCAAGAAATTCACTGGGCTTATTTTTTAATAATTGGTGTGGCCTTTTTCTTTGCCTTATTCACAATATTAACGCGAACATTAAGTTTTACAGAAACCGCGATCTCTATGTGGTTTTACACAGCGTTGGTTGGAATGGTAGGTTCATCGACGATAGTTTGGTATTATTGGCAAACACCAACGCTTTCCCAAAGCTTAATGTTACTTTTCATTGGAGCAATTGGCGGAGGTTCACACTATATTGTCATAAAGGCCTATCAGAGAGCCTCGGCTTCAATGCTTGCTCCGTTTCAATATTTTCAAATTATATGGGCCACAATATATGGTCTTCTTGTATTTGACGTAGCACCAGATGGTTGGACATGGCTTGGAACTGCCATAATAATAGCAAGTGGTCTATATGTATGGTCACGAGAGCAACAGCTAGAAAAAATAGAAGGAGTACTAGTTGGCGCGGGGGCGCCCCGAGGTAAAGACTGTCAACATTGAGCAAAGCATAATTCCAGCGATGCCAAAAAATAAAAAGGATGGCTCTGATTGATCTAATATCCAACCAAAGATTGGCGGGGCAACTATTCCCCCAATACTAAAGCCAGACGTTACGAACCCAAACACTTTCCCAAATGAACCCTCCGGTGTAACTGAACGGACAATCATATCTCGGGAAGGCATAATCACTCCGTGCATTAATCCCATCACCCCAAGAAGAATAAAAAGTTGCAAGGAACCTAAACTAAAAACCCCAACACTCGCTATAATCAATGCCGTGGACAAAAAACAAAGTGCCGCAACCGCATTATGTTTTCGCGTTCTGTCGGCAACAAACCCGCCTAACAAAACTCCGACTGCGCCCAACACCAGATAAGTTGACAGTATTAACGTAGCTGTTTCAACAGCTGTCCCATGATGCTGACCAAGTGCTACAATTAAGAAACTAGCTATACCCGTGGAACCAAGAGACAAAAGCGTAAAAAAGACTAGGCACATCAAAATTGGCGGAGATAAAAGTAGCTTTACACCACTATCAGCCGACGATTTAGTTTTAGTTTTTTGATCAATGACATTGTCTTTTCGTTGGACAGTATGTTTCAAGTCACGAGAATACAGCATCAATACGAACGCTGTTCCTATTCCAGCGACTCCGCACATTAACAGACCCAAACTCCAACCTATTGTAGAATTTAGGAATATTATTACCGGTCCCGCGACTGCAAATCCAGCGTACCCTCCAAATGTATGGAGGCTAAACGCCCTACCCATACGGGTTTTTGAAACCGATTCAGACAAAATTGCATAATCTGCTGGATGGTAAACTCCATTTGCAGCACCAGCCAAAAACATCAAAGCAACTAAGAACGGATACCCTGGAGCGAAGCCCATGCAACTAAAAGCTATACCTTCGACGGCAAGTCCCGCGATGAGTATAAATTTTGCGCCGAACCTATCTACCAGGAAACCAAAAGGTATTTGGGTTAAGCCAGTTGTGCCGCTAAAGACAGCCATCAACAAACCGAGCTCAGTGTAGGAAACGTTTAAGGCAGTTTTCAAAAATGGAAATAACGGGGGTAATAAATAAATATAAAAATGGCTAAAAAAGTGAGCTATACCGACTAAGCTCATTACTCTAACATCGCTACCTTTAACGTTGGTGTATTTGCCTTCATTAATTAAATTGGGTGCAGAATTCATGATTTAATTTCTTTGCTCGCCAAAACTTGTTGGTTTCATTTTTCAACCGACAGATACTATGTTTTAAAGAATAAGAATTAACGTGCATATCCATTTATTTCTACTTTTTATCAGGACGAACGGATATTTTTACTAAATATGAAAAAGATTTTGCTGCTTTGTCTCGTCACGTGTTCAACCCTTTGGATAATCGGGAGTATTATAGCTGTTTCATATACTTGGGAAAATTTTTCTTCTTCAACTTTGAGAAATTACAATATACAGAAATTAAAATGTAAAACGTTATATTATGAGAAGGCATCTAGAGAAAGATGCCTTACAATAATGGATCTTGAACACTTTCAGACGAAAAGTATTGGAGTATTTAATAGGGTTTTAATTATTGTAAGCCTTCCTTCAATATTATTACTCAGTTTCTATTTTTTTAATAAAAAAGGTAAAACCATTAAAAGAAGAATACGGAAAAAATGAGTAAAACAACAGAGAGCGCTAGTCCTAGGGCATGGCAGCGGATGCTAAGTGGCCGCCGTTTAAATTTACTAGATCCTTCACCGCTAGATGTTGAAATTACCGACATTGCCCTTGGACTTTCAAGAGTCACTCGATGGAACGGACAAACCAACGGTACAGAACCATACTCAGTTGCTGAACATTCTCTTCTTGTCGAGAGATTGTTTACTAAAAATTCACCTGAGAAACATAGAAAATGGCGGCTGGCAGCCCTTCTTCATGACGCTCCTGAATATGTTATAGGTGATATGATAAGTCCATTTAAAGCAGTGATTGGTGACGAATATCGAAGTGTAGAGCAACGTCTTCAAGAAGCTATACACCTTCGGGTAGGTCTACCTTCAGTCCTTCCTAATCCTATAACCAAACTAATAAAAAAATCCGACCGTCTTGCTGCTTATTTAGAGGCTACGCAACTAGCTGGTTTTTCTGAGGCAGAGGCAAGACGGTTTTTTGGGAATTTCAGAAAAATTCCCCATATAAAAATAACGCCTTGCACAGCTGACACAGCTCGCAACAAGTTTCTTGATAAATTTAACAAAATTTTCAAATAAGTTTCCACTGTGAGAAACTTTAAACGGCAGCAGATAGCTCTTTCCTTGTCACTGGACGTATTGGCCAATGGGCAATCATAGAAATTAATCCTAAGGCGACCGACACCCACCAAACTAAATTATATGACCCGGCGGTGTCATAGACGTACCCTCCAAGCCATCCACCACAAAAAGCACCTAACTGATGCGAAAGAAATACGATGCCGTACAGCATCGTCATATAACGAGTACCATACAAATCTGCCACTAATCCTGTCGTCAACGGTACGGTGCTCAGCCAAAACAAACCCATAAAAACCGCGAAAATGAAAACAACAATGTCAGACGGTGGAAGGAGCAAAAAACCAACCATCACGAGAGACCGTCCCAAATACAATCCACTTAATAAATATTTTTTCGGCAACTTACCTCCTAAAACTCCTGCAGAGTAGCCACCTACGATATTCATCAATCCAATTATACTGAGCGCCCATGCGCCGGTCTCTGCTGATAATCCAAGGTCGGTTACATAGGAAGGAAGATGAACACCTATATACACAACGTGAAATCCACAGACAAAAAATCCTGCACATAGGAACCAGAAGCTATTGTGATTAACAGCCTCAAGCAAAGCTTCTTTCATGGACACCCTTTGATCTGTTGTTTCATTCTCAGAAGATGCCGAACTCCTAAAAACCAAAGCCAGTGGGATTATGGCAAGAATTAAAAAGGCAGTGATCAATGAAGTCTCGCTCCAACCTAGATTCGTCACAGAATATTGACCTATTGGTAAGGCAATAAAGGCTCCCAAAGAACCAGTGGCTCCAACAACTCCTAGGACCCAAGAACGTTTTTCAGCAGGAAATCTTTTTGCTACTGCTGGCATTATTAAAGATTGTCCTGACCCAGCGAGACCTACGCCAGCCAAAACGCCTGCGCTGAGGTAAAACATATCAGAAGTAGTTGAGAAAGCCATTACGAAGAGACCTGCACTATAAAATAGTGTTCCCAAGATAATTGTGCGAAATGCGCCAAATTTATCTGCGAACGCACCTACAAAGGGTTGAGCAAATCCCATTACTAGATTTTGAAGTGCTATCGCTAATGCAAAAACCTCGCGACCGAAACCAAATTCAAGCGATATAGGTGTTAAAAAAATTCCAAACCCATGTCTCACACCAAAGGAAATAGCCGTAATCAATCCACCTATAATTAAAATGACATAAAGAAATTTCGAATTCGAAGCTTTACTGATACCGCTCCCGTGCACCAATTCTGAATTTTCAATGGATGGTGCTACTTCCATTTTTCCTAAATTTTCGTTAGCCTTTTCATCAAGATATTGGCTCTTCAGCTCCGCCTCATTATTGGCAATCGATAGGTCATGGAAAAATAATTGCTGGTATTTCCAGATGCTGTTTTCTTCGTCGAAAGTACCTCCAATAATCCTTACTTTAAGACCTGAGAAATCAGCCTTTTTATCTTCTAGTTTTACCACTAAGGTATCTAACTTTTGAGCCTCCTCTATTGTCTCCCATGATGACGCGCCCTTGGTTTGCAAATAATAATTTTCAAATTCTTGGGACATCATTCATCGAGTTTCATTAAATTAAAATAAAGTCTATGCTAAGTATGGACAGGTCTGTTAAAACGAATGTTGGTGATAACAGACAAAAAATCTCGTCGTATTTTCGGTTTTATAAAAATGTATTTATTGATGGCATTTTATTGCCATAATTACAATGGCCGGTGCTTATTAGTAACTTTAGGCAACGAGCTAACTAAGGGAATTTGCTATGACAACACCTAAATTTGCATTATTGAACGGTGAAATAGTTGAATGGGATAAAGCGCAAGTTCACGTAGCCTCAGCAGGCTTTAAGTTTGGCACGGCGGTTTTCGAAGGCTTGCGAGGTTACTGGAATCAATCTAACGAAGAAATGTACCTATTTCGAATGGAAGAACACATGCGCCGGCTCGAATTCTCTCAGCGTTTTATGCGCTTCAACGAACTTCTGACAGGAGATTCTATCACCCAACAAACCGTTGATTTAATAAAAGCCAATAATTTTAGGGGTGAAAACCTCCATATTATGACTACGGTCTTTGTATTAGGAATGGGTGGGCCAGGTGTTTGTGGTCCTATTGGATTATCAATCACTGCGCAAGAACGCCCTAGGAGTGAACGTGTACTTAGTGGAGTCACCGCACAAGTTAGTTCCTGGATGAGAGTACCGGATCAAGCAATGCCAATGCGAGTAAAGTGCAATGCAAATTACAACAATGGACGTTTAGCAACAGTCCAGGCAGAGGCAGATGGCTATGATACTGCAATATTCTTAAATTCCCGTGGCAAAGTATCTGAAGGCCCAGGAATGTGCTTCTTTATCGTTAGAGACGGCATTCCAATAACGCCGTCCATTTCAAACGATATCTTGGAGAGTGTAACTAGAGACGCTATTTTGCATATAATAAAGGATCACTTCAACGTTGAGCCAGTTGAAAGAGATATTGATCGGTCCGAACTTTCTCTGGCGGATGAAGCCTTTTTTTGCGGAACAGCTTGGGAAGTAACTCCGATACTTTCAATCGACAGAAGCAACATAGGAACAGGTATGGTTGGCAATATGACCAAATCTATACAACAGAAGTTCTTCTCTATCTGTGATGGAACAGATGAGTGCTATCCAGAATGGAGGTATGCTGTCTATAGCGATGAAACAAGAAAAGCAGCAGAATAAAATTATAAGAATGCTCAATTAAGTCCTCGCTTGGTTGAAACGTGAAAAAATCATCACGTGTTGTTGCAAAAGAAATAAAAATGCGCTTTAAAGAAACAGCCGCGGACGTGGTGGAATTGGTATACACAACAGACTTAAATCAATTTGAGTGCCCTATGCGAAAGGATAGGAGTAGAACTGCTCAAAAACGGGGAAACCTTTAAAATGGCAATCCCGTGCCAAGCCTCGAAAATACAACGAGGAAGGTGTAGAGACTTTACGGGCAGCAGCTAAGGTCCTCGAACTATGCTGAAGAGAAAGTCCAGCCCACAAACGCCTAGCGGCGGCAGCGAAAGTTGTAGTTGGGAAGAAAATCTGTCCCTCTTAGAGGTTGCGGGTTCGAGTCCCGCCGTCCGCACCATTAACTCCTACAAATAACACCTAACTCATTGAAATATAT
>NZGS01000085.1 GCA_002690995.1 Rhodospirillaceae bacterium | reverse complement strand
ACCACCACCCGTGCCAGCGATGCCTTGGGAAGTCGACGTTACCGTGTAGGAATTTGCTGTTGCATTAGCAACGGTGAAGCTACCATTCAGACTTGCACCGCCAACTGACGACCCACCACTGAAGGTTACCGTGTCACCATTGCTAAACGGATGCCCTGTATGCGCCACCGTGACCTGGTCACTAGCATTCACCGTAACGGAACCACCGCCACCTGTCGTATTCGCTGTGGCGTTAGATCCTAGGAGAAACTCGTATGAGTTTGCTGTTGCATTGGCAACTGTGAAGTTGCCATTAAGGCTTTCACCGCCAACTGAAGCCCCACCACTAAAAGTAGCCGTATCACCATTGCTAAACGGATGCCCATTATGTGTTACCGACACTCTATTTGTTTTCAATTCTCCAGATGATCCGCCTCCAGATTGGAGTGTTCCAGTAGGGTCGGGAAAATCTATTCCAGTGAGAGCTATTCTGAATTGATGAATTCCTCTTACGGAATGAACCGTGTAAGTGCCATTCACGTCCACACCCAAAAAATTACTCGTACCGCTAATCGAAATTGTATCACCGGCCTCAAGCCCATGATTTAGCGAACGGATACGGATCACGGCGTTTCCAGCACCATCATCCGTGATGTCACCGGCTTGATATCTAAATGGAGGGCTATGTAAAGCTCCACCTTTTACTGTGAAAGGATTTGATCCTAGTGTCCCACTAGCCACTGTGTATGGATTTGAGCCTAGTGTGTCGCTCTGGACCGTGAATGGATCCGTCCCAAGCGTGCTAGTTTCTATTGTGTACGGGTCAGTCCCTAGCGCGCCGCTTTGAACTGTATATGGATTGGACCCGAGAGTGCCGCTTAAAGTTGTGATGGGGTTATTGCCTAGAACCCCGTCCTGAAATGCATAATTGATACGTGATGCCGTGTAAGAGTTAGGCGAACCTGCATCAATAACGCCTCCACCTGGCTTAAACAGGTTGATGTTACTACCCGTGTCAGGTTCCTTAAAACGGGCGGTGTGGTAAATAAGGTCGGGTACTTTAGCTGCCGCTGCGGCAAACCCCGCTTTTATATTATCAAAATCCTCCTCGGTCTCCACGTCCAATAGTTCTTGTATGCTTGCATCTAATTCTTTCAATATAGGATCTAGTTCAGATAATGCAGCCTTCGCCGAGGCAGTAACACCGTTAATTTCGCTTAATTGTTTTATGGCAGTTTGGTGAATTGGGATACGATCAACATTAAAGCCTTCCGGACTTATAATTTCAGGTAAAAGGTTCAGGCTTTCGCGTGCTTGTTTAAGTTGCTTTTCCAGTGTACTTAATGTGCTTTCAGCTGACGTTACTTGCGATTTTGCGATCTCTATTGCTTGAATATCATCTTTGTATTCAGCTTGACGACGATTTGAAATACCTGTGTTGCGGTCAGAAATCACAGCTCTCTCAACATCAAACTTTGCCTCAACCATTGAGATCTGTTTTTCGATTGACTGTCTTGCGATTTCTTGCGGAATTCTAAGAGCGGTTGTAACAATCTCCCTGAGTTGGAGTGTTCCCAGGAGACTAGCTGTCGTGGACACATTATTAATGTTTCTCAGAAAATGAAATGCTTTTGCAATGTCCGGATTTTGGCCACTTACATCTTTTTCAAAATTGTTTTGAAGGAATTTATCTATTAAAGTTTGCTGGCTACTGGCTGTTCTAAGGTTAGTGAGTCCCCGTTTGTTTAAGTTAACGAATTTGGCTAATTCCGCGAACCTTTTGTCATTGAGGCGGTTTGCAAATGAATTTTGGTCATCAACGTCACTTTTGAGAATAGCTTTAATTTTACCAGCGTTATTAATTTCAGAGTCCAGATCAAAGCTCGATAGCAAAAATTGAAGACTTTTTCGATCTTTGATTAGTTCATCTATGTCCTCCATTTTCGACACTTTGGCCTTAAATTTTTCTATAGATTGCTGTACATCTTTACGATTGAAATAGTTTTCGCGAAGTTTTGCTTCATTCTTGTTTATCTGCCGAAAAAGATTTAACGAAGAAAGACTGGGTGTACCGCCAGGGGCTCCACCCGATAAAATTCCTAGTGCTGCTGCACCATTTACCATATCACTATCTCCGCTTTTGCAGAAACCGAGAGTTTTCCTGCTGCGCAGGACATGCAAAACTCGGGCCAGTTCTTTTGAACTCAAGTACTCTGGCATAATAAGTAAATTTGTGCGACAAGGCAATGATCTGTAAATCTGCCACTGTTAAAAGAGAGAATCTGATGTTTACTACCCGTCCCGAGCTTGTTGGAACTTTTGGTGTAGTAACTACGACTCATTGGCTTGGATCAGCGGTGGGTATGTCAGTTTTAGAAAAAGGTGGAAATGCTTTTGACGCTGCGGTCAGTACGGGCTTTACACTGCAGATAGTTGAACCCCATTTAAATGGTCCCGGTGGGGATATGCCCGCTATATTTAAGGCTGTCGGCGACACCACACCCAAGGCGCTTTGTGGGCAAGGGCCGATACCTCAAGCTGCGACAATAGAATGTTTTAAAGAGCTAGGTTTAGACCTAATTCCTGGCAGCGGACTGTTGTGTGCCGTTGTACCGGGGGCGTTTGATGCGTGGATGCTATTGCTTAAAGATTACGGAACAATGTCATTATCTGAGGTTCTTAAGCCAGCCATAGAATACGCACGTAATGGATATCCTGTTGTCCCCAAGATAACGGAAACTATCGAAACTGTAAGAGAATTGTTTAGTTCTGAATGGACCGAATCAGCTAAATTGTACTTACCTAATGGTCAGCCACCACGACCCGGCTCTATTTTTAAAAATACTATCCTAGCCGATACGTATGAGCGTATCGTTGCAGAAGCAGAAAAGACAAGCAGTAATCGCGAAAGGCAGATAGAAGCGGCGAGAGACATCTGGTACCGCGGCTGGGTAGCCGAAACAATTGATAAATTTTGCAGAACTGAAGCGGTTATGGACGTTTCGGGTCGTAAACATAGCGGGCTCCTCACAGCTGAAGACATGGCTTCTTGGACTTCAACTTATAATGAGGTAGCCAGTTATAACTACGGAGAATATACGGTTTGCAAATGCGGCCCGTGGAGCCAAGGTCCCGTTTTATTACAACAGCTCGCTATCTTGGATGGCATGGACATCCAATCCATGGACCCATTAGGCGCTGATTTTGTACATTCAGTAATTGAAGCCGTAAAACTATCATTTGCTGATCGAGAAGCTTACTACGGAGACCCCAACTTTGTTGATGTGCCTTTGGAAATACTTTTGAGTAAAAAATATAACGAGTCACGTCGTAATTTGATTACTTCGCAAGCGTCAGCCGATTTAACACCCGGATTAATAGCTGGCTACTCCAATGCTATCGATCACGCTCTAGTAGACCGGGAAGAACTTGTATCTAATATTGGAATGGGTGTTGGCGAACCGACTGTAGCAAAAACAGGAGCAACGAATGGAGACACCGTCCATCTAGATATCATTGATCGGCATGGAAATATGATCTCTTGCACACCAAGTGGCGGCTGGCTACAAAGTTCGCCTGTAATCCCAGAACTGGGTTTTTGCCTAGGCAATCGTGGCCAAATGTTTTGGCTTGACGAGCACTCCCCTTCGACGTTAGTTCCTGGAAAATTACCGCGAACAACCCTCTCGCCTTCTTTAGCACTCAAAAATGAAAAACCCTATATGGTCTTTGGCACCCCAGGCGGCGATCAACAGGATCAATGGTCAACAATAATGTTTTTGCATCACGCAGATCATGGAATGAACTTGCAGGAAGCAATTGATGCACCATCGTTCCACTCCGAGCACTTCCCTGGTTCTTTTTGGCCACGGAGCAGACAACCGAAGAAGGTTGTCTTAGAAGATCGCTTCCCTCAAACTACGATTGATGAATTAATCCGACGCGGGCACCAAATCGAAGTTGGTACGAGTTGGTCAGAGGGCAGGCTAACCGGGGCAACTATTGACAACAATATACTTAGAGCAGCGGCAAACCCACGCGGCATGCAAGGCTACGCAGCGGGGCGCTAGGTAAAGGATAGGATTTACTCGTTTGAACTCGTTAAAATATTTCCGCAAATTAAATAACGGTTTATGGTAATCTAATCCGATCTGGCAGCGCTCTAGAACAACGAGTTTCTGAATGAAAAAAATTTTAATCATCTTCTTATTACCAGTCGTACTGTTGATCGGTGCGGGAGCAGGAGCGTTTTTTTTTGGATTAATTCCCGGGTTTGGATCGGAAGATAATGAGCAGTTAAAGAAAGAATTAGCCGCCAAGGAAGCTGCTGAGAGAAATATCGTCCCAAAGGCCTATAAAAAAGCATCGGTACTATCCCTAGAATATTGGATAGACGACTTTGTTATTAACCTGCAAACCGAGCGTCCAAAACCCGTTTTTTTGCTTCTAACATTTGTGCTCATCCTCTCAGGAGAGGAGGCAAAATCTAAAGTTCAGCTTTTGGAACCAAGGATTCGCTCCGCTGCGAATATATTTTTAAGCAGTCTTACGCCCGAAGATCTCGATGGTTACGACGGGATAACAATGCTGCGGCAAGAACTTTGGGTTCTTGTCAACAAGGTAGTAAACGACACAACGTCCGTTGAAAACGTTCAAATTTTAAAAATGACCGTTAAATAAAACGTGAGTTATGGCAACAAATTTTTCGAAGTTTCTTCTATCTTCATCTCTAATAAATCCATGAACTCTTTGCGCTCTAATCCAGGCGGAATTGGCTCTATTATCTCTAACTTTATTGTCCCCGCTTGCTTTGTAAATGATTGTTTAGGCCAGAACACGCCTGAGTTCAGAGCAACAGGGACAACAGGCAGGTCAAGGGCCTTATAAATAGCAAAAACGCCCGGGTGATATCTCAATTTTTCATCAACCCCCACTCTAGTCCCCTGGGGAAAGATTATGATAGGCCTACCAGAATCACTCCATCGCTTAGCCACCTCAATCATTGATTTCAGCGCGCCCCCACCGCCTGAGCGGTTAATCGGTACCATTCCGACTTTTGAGATAAACCAACCTAATATCGGTAATCTTAAAATCTCCTTTTTTAAAATGATTGCTGGGTCCTTAAATATTAAGTGTAACGCCAGAGTTTCCCATGCAGACTGATGTTTCGCTGCTATAATTATGTTTTGTTTTGGTAGATTTTCGAGACCATTAACTTCATGCCGGAGACCAACAACAACTCTAAGTACGCCAATAATAAGTTTGATCCAGACATCGCGAATAAAAGCAACGCCAGCTCTAGGACCAAGCAACATTGGCAATGATAAAAACCCTATCAAAACAATGCTAAGAATCAGTAGAATATTAAAAATTAAAGAGCGTAGGAATATCATTTTAATCCTGAATAACTCTCTGTTACTGCGTGATTAAGAATTTAACAGATAAACTATCCCACAACATGTGTCACGAAAACTACAATGACTTTTTAAAAGAATGATCAAAGGATCCGTGTGGTTCCCAATCTTTAAAATCCTAAAAATTTAATTTTCCCATGCATCTACAGAAACACTTTTACAAAGGTATCTCTAATTACTCTTGATTTAAGTTTTTTAAAATCAAATAATGGTCTATTCAAAAACAAAACGCTCGCTTTGCTACAAATAACCAGATCGCGAGTTTTTTCTTGTGACACTGTTTGGGGAGAGACATGTCGAAAAATCAGCACGGCCTCGCCCGCGGATTGACAAATTATGGGGATATGGATTTCAGCCTTTACTTACGTAGGGCTAACGCTGCATCTATGGGGTATGGGAAGGAGATCCTCGGAAAAACAGTTGTTGGGATAGGTGATACTGGCAGCGGCTTTAACAATTGTCACCGACATATGCCCGAGTTAATTGAAGCCGTCAAACGTGGTGTCTTAATGGCTGGGGGTTTACCTATCGTATTTCCAACAATCTCATTGGGAGAGACGTTCCTGAGCCCAACATCAATGATGTACCGAAATCTCATGAGTATGGATACGGAGGAGATGATCAATGCGCAACCAATGGACGCTGCCGTCTTAATTGGCGGATGCGACAAAACCTTGCCTGCACAGCTAATGGGAGCCGCTAATTCAAAAATACCTGTTATATCATTAATTACCGGCCCCCAATTGACAGGGCATTCGGAAGGCGAAAGACTCGGTGCATGCACTGACTGCAGACGGTTTTGGGCAAAATTCAGAGCAGCTGAAATCGATAAGGCCGGTATCGAGAAAATCGAGTCGAGATTGGTTACCACGTCAGGGACCTGTGCGGTCATGGGAACAGCAAGTACAATGGCTTGCATAACCGAAACTCTTGGCATGGCGTTACCAGGTACGGCTGCTATACCCGCGATACATGCAGATCGCCTTAGAGCAGCAGAGGCGTCCGGTGCACAGGCAGTCCATCTAGCACAAATTGACCGCGACAAACAATTGACCCCAAAAAAGATTATAACCTCAGCAGCTGTTGAAAATGCATTGCGAATATTATTGGCTGTTGGCGGTTCAACCAATGCTATTATCCATTTAACAGCTATCGCTGGTAGACTTGGTATTCCAATTCCCTTGCAGCAACTAAACATGCTATCTGACGAAACACCGGTTTTAATTGATTTAAAACCAACCGGTGACCATTATATGGAAGATTTCTTCAAAGCAGGCGGGCTCGGCGTCGTGCTTAGAGAACTAAAGCCATTATTGAATCTTGAATGTCTAAGTGTAACTGGGGAAACTCTTAACGAACGGCTCCAGAGTGAGCCCGCCTACGTCAATAGAGAGGTTGTGCGCTCATTTGATCAGCCAATTCAAAAAATAGGTGGATTAGTATCCTTATTTGGTTCTTTAGCACCAGGTGGAGCAATTTTGAAAAGATCCGCGGCTGATCCGACATTATTCGAAAGTGAGGGTAAGGCGGTGGTATTCAAGTCTTTGGAAGATTTAGCTAACAGAATTGATGACCCCGATTTAGAGGTAGAGGCACACGACATTTTAGTTCTTCAAAATGCAGGACCAATGAGCGATGCAGCTATGCCCGAGGCAGGTTATCTTCCAATTCCAAAAAAACTTGCTAAGTCGGGCGTTAAAGACATGATCCGAATATCTGATGCTAGGATGAGTGGTACAGCATATGGAACCATAGTTCTCCACGTAACGCCAGAGGCAGCTGTAGGTGGTCCGCTATCACTTGTAAAAAATGGCGACAAAATAAAAATTAGCGTCAAAAATCGTTCGATCGATCTCTTGGTAGACGAGGCAGAGTTAGAAAACCGAAGGCAAAAATCAGTATCAAATGTCACAACAAAACATAACCGTGGATATAAGAAGCTATATTACGAGACAGTCCTTCAGGCTGATGGTGGATGCGACTTTGATTTTCTTCGAGACCCTTCGCTTTTGATTAATGAAACGAAGACAAGTGACGACTAAACATGGCCTATTAAACTGTGAAATTATATAAAATATTCGCATTTTCGCACATAATTAGCTTTCTATTGGCCTCGTTCGGCACCCATTTATCCATTAGTTCCAAGAGCTCCTCATCTATGGCGGTATCACCCTCTTTTTCAAGATGAGGCCAGTTTGTTCCCCATACTAGTCGCTCCGGAGCCCATTTTTCTAGTGCTGTGATGATTTCCGTCACTTCTTGGTCATCTAGGTTGTCGTTAGGAGAGAGAATGTAAGGAGCTGATATTTTTACCCAGGCTTTATCGCGATCAATAAGTCGAGTTAGAGACGTAAAACCCCTCTGCTGTGTAGTAACCGTGCGTCGGAACTGTGCTAAATGAGGGAAAACCACCCACCCTGGCCAACTATTTATATTTTTTTCCACCTCGTGAATATCAGAGCCATCTATATGTAACTCGACTGTCCAGCCAAGATCATTTATGCGCCACGCTAATCTATCGGCTTCGTCCCAACTTAATCCAGAGAAACCTCGACGCATTTCAAATTTGGCCCCTACTACGCCTAAATTGGCAAGACTTTCTAGCTTTTCATCTTCCAAATTACTCTCAATTTTGGCTATACCCTTTATTTGAAAAGTCTTTTCTTCCCCGGGATGCCTATATAAACTCGAGATAGCATCCAAGAGGCAGCTGTTATCAGTTCCGTAGTGCTCGGGCTGCACCAAAACAGTTCTTTTAATATTTTTGTTTTCACGAAATTTCGCATATTCTTCGGCAGAATAATTACCCATCGTTAGGTTCCCATTTTGGTTTAATGGGTAGGTATCTGTTGGACCGAGTATTTGAGCGTGACAGTCGGCGTAGGTCCAACGAGGCTTCGAATGCGACCTATCTTCCTCCAGAGGTTCTAATAATTTGTCACCAAGAAAATTTACACTCAAGCCCACTCAAGAACCCATTCTTACATAGTAGCGCCAATTTGCCATGGAACAAATTCGTTATCGCCGATTCCCAACTCTTCGCTCTTAGTTGGCTCGCCTGAAGCCGTTTTAATTATTTTCTCAAAAATCCGTTCTCCCATCTCTTCAATGGAAAGATCTTCATCTAGCACCTCACCGCAATTTATGTCCATATCCTCCTCCATGTGATTGAACATGGACGTGTTAGTGGCCAACTTCAGTGACGGAGCTGGCTTACAACCGTAACAAGAACCTCTACCAGTAGTAAAAGTGACGATGTTTGAACCACTCGCTACCTGACCAGTTATAGAGCATGGGTCATACCCCGGGCTATCCATAAATACAAAGCCTCTTGTATCTATTCGCTCAGCATAATTATAAACACCGCAAAGGTTGGTTACGCCACCTTTCGCCGCAGCTCCAAGTGATTTTTCTAAAATAGTAGTGAGACCACCTGCTTTATTACCCGGCGAGGGATTATTGTTCATTTCTCCCCCGTTGCGTTTACAGTAATCCTCCCACCACCGAATTCTTTCAACCAATTTTTCGCCTACCTCTCTATTTACAGCCCTTCTGGTGAGTAGATGTTCTGCTCCATATATTTCCGGTGTTTCAGCCAATACTGCCGTTCCGCCATTCCTAACAAGCAAGGTTGCTGCTGCGCCAAGTGCTGGATTTGCCGTCATACCGGAGTATGCGTCTGATCCGCCGCATTGCAATGCCAGGGTAAGTTCGGACACGAAAACAGGCTCTCTTTTGGATGCTGACGCTTCGGGCAACATTTCTTCTATCAATTCCAACCCATGTGCAACTGTCTTTTTTGTCCCGCCAGTATCCTGCAATGTCATTGTTTGAAATTTTGGTCCGCGCTCCAAGCCATAAGCGTCTAATAAAAAATCAATCTGATTGACCTCACAACCTAATCCTACCATCAGGATTCCAGCAAAATTTGGGTGTTGAGCAAAGCCCCACAGAACGCGTTGTAAGTTTGCATAACCGTCACCGGAATCTGCCATTCCGCACCCTGTAGAATGTGTGAGCGCAACGACACCATCTACATTCGGGTATCGTTGTAATAGTTGAGGTGAAACTGAATTGGCTATGTACCTGGCTGCGGATGCTGAACAGTTTACACTCGTTAAAATCCCAATGTAGTTTCTGGTACCCACCTTCCCATTTTTTCTTTTAAACCCTTCGAACATCCTCTGTTCGGATTCAGGGAAATAATTAGTCTCTGTAACTCCTTCGCAAAACTGATAATCACGATCGAAATCACGCATCTCTACATTATGCACATGAACATGCTCGCCTTGACTGATATCCTTAGAAGCAAAGCCAATCACCTGGTCATATTTCCTAATTTCTTCTCCAGCCTTAATTTTTTTCGTTGCCAATTTATGTCCGGACGGAATAGGGCAAGATGAAGATAATTGTTCGCCGTCTATCCGTGTATTCCCTAAAATATCTAGTCGAGCCGTGACAACATTATCTGACGGATGTAATCTAACGATCAATTTACTACCTGAGTTGTGTCCTGCGGTTGCCATAGTGTTATCTCCCCAAACGTTCCATCACTATAGACCAGCATTTCAATTCCGCAAATGGACTTACTCATAAACTAAAACAAAAGGTAAAACGTCATTCCACGAAACGGAGTTTTTTATGGGAAAGCGACTTAATGGAAAAACCATCCTTGTAACAGCTGCTGCGCAAGGAATTGGAAAAGCATGCGTCGAAGCGTTCCAGCAGGAAGGAGCGCAAGTTATCGCCTCAGATATCAACGCGTCAAAACTAGACGAGCTAGCCATGCTTCCAGGAGTTGAAACTAGGTTGTTAGATGTAATGGATCTTACTGATATACAAAAATCCTCAGACGAGATTGGGGTTTTGGACGTGCTCTTCAATTGTGCTGGCTACGTTCACCATGGCACTATTTTAGAATGCGATGAGGATGCGTGGGATTTTTCTTTTGACTTAAATGTCAAAGCACAATATCGCATGATACGTGCTTTCTTACCTTCGATGCTAGCTGCAGGCGGAGGGTCAATAATAAATATGTCCTCGGTTTGCTCCAGCGTAAAAGGGATTGTAAGCAGAGCCGTTTATGGCGCAAGTAAAGCTGCGGTCATAGGACTAACAAAGTCAGTTTCGGCAGATTATTTGAAACAAGGCATTCGATGCAATTGTATTTGTCCTGGCACGGTTCAATCTCCTTCACTAGATGACCGGATAGCTGCATTCGATGACCCGGTCCAAGCTCGAAAAGACTTTATCGCAAGGCAACCTCTTGGCCGCTTAGGAACGGCCGAAGAAATTGCCTCTATCGCCGTATATTTGGCTTCAGATGAGAGTGCCTATACTACGGGCCAACCATTTATTGTTGATGGCGGCATCACAGGGTGAGTGTGTTGGAGCAATTCAAACTAGCTGACTTCGAAAGTGCCAGCGCTCGTATCAGATCACATATACGGCAAACCCCTTTATTAAAAGCCAAAACGCTATTCCAGAATCCCTTGCCAAACGGCCAACTATTTCTCAAACTCGAAAATCTCCAGCCGACGGGTTCTTTCAAAATACGCGGCGCGATGAACACTTTATCGATACTGAATGAGAAGGAAAAAAAACGAGGTCTAATCACTGCATCTGGCGGCAACCACGGGCTAGCAGTAGCCTATGCAGCCTTTATGGCCAAAGTCCCTTCATTAATTTTCCTCCCTACCACGACCCCGAAACAAAAAATAGATAAGCTTCATTCTTGGGGGGCGAAGACTTCTATTACAGGAGAGGTTTGGGATGAATCAAACAAAGCCGCTTTACAAGCAGCAAAAAAAAATAAAATGACATACGTTCATCCTTTTGCTGATGCGCGTGTGATCCAAGGTCAAGGTACGATTGCACTGGAAGTTATTAAATCTGTTCCCGAACTCGATACGCTTGTTGTGGCCGTCGGTGGAGGTGGACTAATTGCAGGAGTTGCTGCGGCAGCAAAAAGCATGAAACCAAACATTCAAGTAATTGGTGTGGAACCTGTCGGGGCTCCAACGCATTTCAAGAGCCGCGTTGCCGGTAAAGTGATAAAGTTAGACAAGATCGACACGCAGGCCGGGACGCTCGCCCCTAAAAAAACCGAAACTTTAAATTTTGAACTAATTCAGAAGCATGTTGATGATTTGATCCTTGTAGATGACATATCAATGCAGAAAGCCGCAGAGTGGTTATGGTTCGAGTTCGGGGTCGCAGCTGAATTAAGCGGCGCCGCATCAATAGCTGCCCTCTCAGACAAAGTTTTCGACACTAGAGCTGGTAACGTTTGCTCTATAATCTGCGGAAGTGGAACAGATGGTATAACTTAAGCAAATTATCTTTAAATAATGCCATATTCGTTACGTTAAATTTAGACCTAGGTGGAAGGCATCAAAGTTCCTGAGTTTAATGCCTTTAGTCGGTTCCGCTTTAAACGTTTTGCTGCTGATCAAAGGAACGACTTGCTCGCTCAACCCACCATGCGACCGTAGAGGAACATCTAACCCAGAAAAATCATGATGGTCAGGGTTGATGCCAAATACCTTGCTCCCCTCTGATATAATAACGATATCGCCTATTCTGTCGCCAGGAAGATCAAAACGTTCACACGCTTCTTTTTTCCCAAGTACTTCCACGATACCATTTAAATCTTTTAATTTGCTAATTGTTGACATAATTTCTAGCTCATCCGGGATATATATTGTTGCAAAAGACCCTAGTGCGCCATGATGCGCAACATAAGGATCCGTTATTGGCAAGATTACACGAGCCACACCAGCACCTAACCAAGTATCCAAACTATCCTGCAAATAAATTACATCCGGATTCCCTTTACTATCATGCTTTCCACTCATCCCATGATCCGCTGTTAAAACAAGGTCGGCTCCATTGGCACTTAACAGAGACCAATAACCGTCCATCATATGATAAAATCGGTTAGCACCTTCGGTTCCAGGGGCAAATTTATGCTGAATATAATCTGTTGTTGATAGGTAAATGAGATCAGGCTTCGCATTTTCAAACAAGGCTAAACCAGAAGCAAAAACGAATTCTGATAAATCTGCACTGTAAACATTCGGAAGAGGTAAACCTGTTAAATTTAAGAGATCTTCACAACCATTTTCTTCCAGGTTCGCTACATCTGCTTTTTCTGCTGAAACGCAAATGGAGCCGCCGCTACCAAACGTCAATCCGTGTCCCAATAGTTTTCTCAGTTTATCCTTAGCAGTTACAACTAAAATTTTCGCCCCTTCCTTTTCAAAAGCAGAAAAAATCGTGGGCACGTGCATATATTTTGGATCATTCATCATCACTTCAGATTCTGATTGAAGGTCATAGAAAAAGTTTCCACAAATTCCATGGATGGAGGGCGGGCATCCAGTAACGATCGATACATTGTTGGGATTTGTAAAACTAGGGATCACACAATCAACTCTAAGGTCAATACCCGTATTTAGCAATTGAGCGGTAAAAGGCATCAGACCAGCTTGAACAGCTTTCTCTATATATTCTGGTTCCGACCCATCTATACAAATAACTGCGAGAGGTTTAAGTGGCCATTTATATTCACGACCATTGACAGTTACTATCCGCTCCAATTTACGATTCCCTTCTCATTATCTCCAAACAGACATCCGCATGTGTTATATTAACTTGGCGCAAAATTCTAGTTCTATTGGCTACGAGACTTAACTATCACAAATTCAAAACTCTCTTCATTTTCCTCTACAGATATTAGGGAATGCCCCTTTGAGTTGCAGAAATGCTTAAAGTCTAGGGGCGAAGCAGGGTCCGTGGATATGACACGGAGTTTATCCCCGTCCGTCAAGCTTTGTAGGGCTTTACGAGCTTTCAATACTGGCAGAGGACACTTAAGACCACTGGCGTCGACCAACGTTATTTCATCATCCATTTGGTAATTTGCCTTTTCTGATAAAGCACTAATATTGCGCTGCCACATCGTTTAAACACCGCGTCATAAATAACTAGCCGTAGTTTCCAACTTAAGCGCCATTAAAAAAGTCTCAAGGGCAATTTGTAGTTATTTCCGTTATACTTTTGATCACTCGAGTCTCTTATCTTTCGATGTAAATATCGGATATGAGAGTGTTAAAAATACGTCTATGTTGCCGAACATCACTTTTCCTAATTTCCAGAAAATGATGGCTCTCTTTTTTCGATGAATGCTTTATAGCCCTCTTTGAAGTCGCTGGTATCGAAACAGTCAAACCCTTCTTTAATCTCTTCCTCGGTCAATGTCTTACCTTGTTTTAGACCTTCCACAATTCGGTTCGCAAATTTTTTATGCCACCTATTCACCAGGGGCGCCCCAGCACAGATATTCTCCACAACTTTTCTTACTTCTTCGTCAAGTTCGTCAGGGTCAACAATCTTCGTTAGTAAACCTTTGTCCATAGCTTCTTCCGCGCCAAAAACTCTTCCTTCAAATAATATTTCGAGGGCAGTTGATTTCCCAACCAGTTCTATGAGCCCTGCCATCTCGAAGTGTGACATTACAAGACCCAAACGGCTCACAGGTATTCCGAAACGCGAGTCAGAACTTGCTATTCTTAGATCACAAACCGCGGCTAACTCTAAGGCACCACCAATACACAATCCCCTAATTCGAACAACTATCGGGTGTTTGCAGGAAGCGATAGCTAAAACAGCCTTATGCATCAGTTGCCCATACTCTGCTGCTGTCTCGGAATTGCACCTCTCAGTCTCAAATTCCTTGATGTCGGCGCCAGGACCTACCGCTTTTTCTCCCTCTCCGCGGAAAATAATACACCGGATGCTATCCATTTTATTTAATTCAGTGAATGAATCACCTACCATAGACCACATTTGTTTATTTAACGCGTTAAGTTTTTCGGGTCTATTCAAGACTACTTTTGCAACGTGGCCTTCTATATCTACCCGGACTAAATCGTTCCCGTCCATTCCATTATCCTTTCACTTTATCCGTTAACGCCGATCCAGCTTGCATTTGTTATGTTTGAAATGCCTAAGACCTTGTTAGTTACAGAATATTGGGCATCTTCTTCCCCTAGAGGAGCTATCTCCCAAAGCCACGTATTTCCATTCCATGGAATCTGTACGTCGTGAAGAGCTGAAAACTTTGCTATCTGCTTACCATCCGAACCTTTTACCTGACGTTCAATATCTGTCACAAGACAAACATTCGCATCAAACTTTTGCAGATATCTTAGATGAGCTTGAATTATTCTTTTGGATATCAGATCTGCTTGATTCTCAGAAATTCCATAATGCTTTTCTAAAAAGCTTACCGGCAAAGAAGCCAACTGAGAAAGTAAATTTAGCGAAATAACCAGACCCACCTGCTTGTCTTCTAAAAAGCCCTTCGGTTCATATATCTCGTCGCGACCTTCAGAAATATTCGTTAAACTTTCTGTCACATCACGAACAGCTAATTCTACTTTTTTGCTAAACAGGGTTTTTGCTTTAATCGGTAACGTATGCACTAAATCAACTAATACAACTTGGGAAAAATGACTTGTAAGTTGCCTCAGGGGCAGATCATATCCAAGCCCAGCGCCAAAAATAATTACTTTGCCATTTGCCGGCGCTTGCCCTATAGCGTCTTCAATAGTTTTTCTAGATTTTCTTAAATGGCCAGACCATTTCCTTTTACAACGAGAGTATCGGCTCATTATTGAGACACTATCACGCAAATAACCCATTTCCCTAGCCATGGGCGAGCAGGGTGTAAGCAGATAAATTAAATTTTCAATTAACATGCTGTTTGATACACAGGGGCTACTTCTTCAACTAACTTTTACTGTACATTTTAATATTCATTGTCGATGACGGGCATTACAACTTATCGCAACAAACTTCCTAATCACTATGCCTTACAATAAAATTATAGATGTTCTTCCTTTTATTCCAACGAAAACTAGTTTCACCTGTTTAGCCGGAGGTTGCCGTTCTTGTTTAAGAACCTATTTTGTAAGCATGGAGATCTTGATTGCACCAATAATATACGGCAAAATATGGGCTCCCGTTGGGGTGTCAACAACAACTGAGAAGCTTATTGCTAACCCACTGGACCTGATCCGGGCAATTCTGGCGTAGGGAACGGAGTGATTATTTGCCACAGCTTTGCTTAAACTCTATCGATAAACAACGTATAGCTTGTAGGTAAACAGTGCATCCTTTTATTAATACTCACTCGGCAACAACCATTCCAAAAAGACTGCCCCAATTGCTAATCGTTTTGGGGGAAAAGAATGGCTAAGGTATCAATAATCGGCGCTGGCGTAGTTGGATTGTGTGTGGCAAATGAGCTATTAGCTCGAAACGTGAAGGTAAATATATACGATAAAAAGACAGAGGCGGGACCTCACGCTTGCTCCTGGTGGGCCGGCGGAATGCTCGCACCCTTTTGTGAGTCTGAGAGTGCTGAAGAGGAAGTTTGCCGATTTGGTCAGGAGGCTGCGGCATGGTGGTCCAAACGAACGAACGTGATAAACAGGGGGTCATTGGTTGTAGCTTCATCAAGAGACGGCTCGGATTTTAATCGCTTCAAACGGCTTACCTCTAATCACGAATTGATTAGTGGAGAAAGTATAGCTAACTTAGAACCTGATTTAAACGATAAGTTCGCCCGTGCACTATTTTTTGAGAACGAAGCTCATATCGATCCGAGGATAGCTCTTAGAGACTTAACAAATCAGCTCAGACAGGCTGGCGTAAAAATTTCTACAGCCGAGCCACCTAGAGATTTGAGTAAACGTATCGATTGTAGAGGGCTAGCCGCTAAAGACATATTGCACGATTTAAGAGGCGTTAAAGGCGAAATGCTAGTTATTCGAACTAATGACGTGAGCTTTCAACGTCCTATACGTCTTTTACACCCCCGGTTACCTCTGTATATAGTACCCAGAGGAAACGGTGTTTTCATGTTAGGAGCTACAACCATTGAAAGCGAAGACCGCGAGAATGTCTCGGTTCGCTCCATGCTAGAACTTTTAAGCGCTGCATATGCACTTAGCCCGTCTTTTGGGGAAGCCGAGATTTTAGAAATAGGGGTTGATCTACGTCCGGCCTTCAAAGATAATTTACCCAAAATAAGAAAAATCGATAACGTTATTTATGCTAATGGTCTATACCGTCACGGATATTTATTAGCACCTGCTGTCGCCAAACAAGTTGCTGACCTCCTACTTAATGATACTGCCGGAGAATTCGTAGATGAAAATTACCATTAACGGCAAACCTCAACTTATCCAAGCGAACAACTTGGAGAACCTGCTACTCGAACTAAAATACCAAGGCAAGTTAGCAACCGCATTAAACGAAAACTTTATCCCGCTTAACGAAAGAAAAAAGACAACACTAAAAGATGGCGATCGAGTTGAAATAGTTGCCCCAATGGAGGGTGGCTAGAATGGTGATGTTTTATGGCACCGAACTAGAAAGCAGGCTTATGTTGGGAACATCCCAATATCCTTCGCCTGCGATCCTTGAACACGCTTTCAAAGCTTCAAATGCCTCCGTCGCCACGGTTTCGCTCAGGAGAGAGGGGCGGGAGGGTGCAGGCCAGCCTTTCTGGGATATTATTCAGCAACTAGGAGTGAAAGTTTTACCTAATACGGCGGGGTGCCATTCTGTGAAAGAGGCCGTAACTACCGCACATATGGCGCGAGAGGTCTTTGATACCCCCTGGATTAAACTAGAGGTGATTGGCAATACTGATACTCTTCAACCAGATATTTTCGGTCTCGTAGAAGCTTCTCGACTGCTTACTGACGATGGCTTTAACGTTTTCCCCTATTGCACCGAAGACTTGGTGGCTGCCGACAAATTACTTGGGGCAGGGTGTGAAGTATTGATGCCATGGGGAGCACCTATCGGATCGGGCATGGGTCTCAACAACGAATATGGATTAAGGGCTCTCCGGTCTCGCTTCCCAGATGTACCAATGGTGATAGACGCAGGCATAGGTCTGCCGAGCCACGCGTCACGAGCTATGGAGCTCGGTTTCGACGCTGTTTTATTGAACACAGCAGTTGCTAAAGCGGGTGATCCTGTGAAGATGGCCAATGCTATGTCGCAAGCTGTAACAGCAGGGTTGCTCTCTTCGCAAGCCGAACCAATAGAACCAAGGGATATGGCAACTCCATCAACCCCCGTGATTGGTCAGGCATTTCTATCATGAAGTTAGATCGCTTCTATCCAATTTTTGATGATAGTAGTTGGCTCGAACGACTACTTCCATTGGGCGTAAAACTTGCTCAAATACGCGTTAAAGATAAATCCATCAATGATGTGCGAGAACAATTAATCCATTCAAGGGAACTATGCGAAACTTACAACTCAACCCTTATTATCAATGATTATTGGGAGCTTGCAATAGAACTAGGATGTGACTGGGTCCATCTTGGCCAAGAAGATTTAGATGAAGCGGACATAGGTGCTCTAAAAAAACGCGGGGTTAAATTGGGGTTAAGCACACACGACCAAGACGAGTTAGATCGAGCTTTGACATTTGAGCCTGACTATATCGCGCTAGGCCCTGTATACCCGACCATATTAAAAAAAATGAAATGGCACGAACAAGGCCTGCCCAGGGTAACGGAATGGAAAAAATATATTGGAGATATCCCGCTTGTTGCCATAGGCGGAATGACCGTAGAACGAACAGAAGGAGTCTTTGAAGCAGGTGCTGATATTATTTCAGTTGTAACGGATATCACGCTAAACAAGTCGCCCGAAAAACGTGTGAAAAGCTGGATAGACGCGACTCGTTAACTAAAACATCTTCACTTCTAGTAAGAACTTAAACGAGCGAATATTGCATACTTACTTGGTAAAGTACTTCCCACGATTAATAGCCCTAACCAAAATTATTCGAGTTGGCGAAAACCGCAATAATACATATTAAAACGTCTGTGAATTACTTAAGCTACAGGGTATATTACAGTTTATTCCAAGAGTAAGAGATATGGGGTTGTTCAATGGCCGGAGAATTGACTACAGATACCCGAATTACACCTGCACGACTTGCTGCAAAAATTCTTTTAGATATTAAAGCTGTAACAATCAGCCCCGATAATCCCTTCACATTTACTTCAGGAAGACTTTCCCCCGTCTATGTGGATTGTAGACGCATAATTTCATATCCGCGGGCCCGTTCTTTACTGATGCAAATGGGCAAAGATCTCCTTTACAATCAAGCGGGAACGGAAGCGTTTGATGTAGTGGCTGGCGGGGAAACTGCTGGTATCCCTTTTGCCGCTTGGATATCAGAATTATTAGGGCTTCCTATGTTATATGTTAGGAAACAACCGAAAGGTTTTGGCAAGAATGCGCGGATAGAGGGCACATTTAAAGAAAAAGCACGGGTCCTTTTAGTAGAAGATTTGGCTACTGATGGAGGGAGTAAAATTAATTTCATCCAAGCAATTCGAGATGCTGGAGGTATTGTCGAACACTGTTTTGTGGTTTTCCATTATGGAAATTTTCCTGAAAGCGTAACAAAGCTTAAGGAGCAAGGCGTCTCACTCCACGGCCTATGCACATGGTGGGATATATTAGAAGTGGCAAAAGAAAAATCTTATACAGATGAAGAACTCCAAACTGTCAGACACTTTCTTAACGATCCCGATTCTTGGGCTGAAAAGCACAAGTCAAAAACAACCAACTAATGTGGGCTTTTAATCAATGCTGAAAATTCATGGTAGAAATAACTCTTCAAACGTTCAAAAAGTTGTGTGGGCTCTTGACGAGATGAAGGTTCGATACGAGCGAATAGATGCTGGTGGGGAATTCGGCATTGTAAATGAAGAGCCATACCTTAAAATGAACCCAAACGCGAGAGTTCCAACAATGGAAGAGGATGATTTCATTTTATGGGAGTCCAATGCTATTGTTAGATATCTCGCAGCAAAACATGGTGATAAAGAATTTTATCCAGATGATCCAAAAATGCGTGCAAGTTCCGATCGTTGGATGGACTGGCAGCAAACCACCGTAGCACCCGTAATTACACCAATCTTTTGGGGACTAGTTCGGACACCAGAGAATGAGCGGGATATGTCGGTCATTGAAGCAAATCGGCTTAAGATGATTGATGTTATGAAAATCCTCGACAATAACCTTTCTGACAAAACATTTGTTGCGGGTACTAGTTTTAGTATTGGGGATATCCCACTGGGAATTATGGTCTACCGATGGCTCACACTTATAAAGAATCGCCCCGCAATGACCCATTTAGAAAAATGGTATAATAGTTTGACCAAACGCCCATCATTTAAAAAAAATGTGCTCGCAATTCCGTTAACCTAGTTAGTTTTTTGACTGCTAACAACAGGTTATTGGCTGAAAAGGCCATCTAATGAAACAACTTCACTGGCTCCTTATTGGGTTATGTTCGCTAATTTTGTTGATAGGCTGTGACGAGACTGAGTCTATATACCTTAACAAGCGAGAAACGGAGCCACCGAAAGGGCAAGGGTCAACAAAGGAGATCTGTACCGTAATCAGAAATTATGCTCCCTTTAGTATAACTGGGCGGATACAGCTTAAATCACGCGAGAGGATAAATTTTAGACTCGCGAAAAACGAAAGTAACAAAGTTTGCCTCAAAGGAATGCTATACGGTGGAGATACAATTTCATTTTTATTAACTAACTATCTTACACTCCCCCTATTCTCATGTTACTCGAGGTGGGATCGATCTATTGACATTTATGCAAAAAAACATGGAGGGAGCTGGGTTTATAGAGCAACATGTAGAAAATGATGTCCGTCACGCATAAATATTCTTCGTCGAATTTATACTGTTTGATCAAGCAATTTTTCTCGGTAGAGGCAACCTGTGGAGTTCTGACTCGACAAGATCAGGGGTCACCAAAGAAGGTTGTGCACCCTTAAACTTACACGCCAATCCACTTGCTACGGTCGCTCTTTGAAGCGAGCTGGTGGTGCTGCCCCCTTTGAACAGACCGGCAGAAAAAGCACCGACAAACATATCACCCGCTCCCACTGTATCAATTACCTCTACCTTTAATGCATCTATTTTATAAAGACCCTCTCGGGTGGCTAGCAAGCTACCCTTTGAGCCAAGCGTAATGATACATTCGGCATCAAAACGCTCGGAAAATTCTATGGCGTATTCTTCAACTTCTTTTTTTTGACCAAACAAGCTATTAGCTTCGATTTCATTCATTATCAAATAGTCGCAGCACTCGATCGCGGTTGGTTGAATTACATTTGCTGGAGCGTAATTTAGAATGATTTTACAACCTGCGGCTTTTGCACGAAAAATAATATCCTCTATTTCTTTTATAGCTACTTCCAACTGCAGAACTATGTGCGTGCATAGGCTTAGATCACTATCTTTTATTTGTTTTGAGCATGTCTCAAGATTTGCTCCACTAGCAACAACAATTTGATTTTCGCCATCCTCTTCTACCACAACAAAAGCGGTCCCTGTTGTAGTACCTTTAGACTTCACACGATTTAGGTTTATTCCCACATCTCGAAGTGATTTAAGGACCTGGCCTCCGTACGGATCCTTACCAACAGAACCAGCAAACATCACTTCAGCGCCAAGACGAGCCGCCGCCACAGCTTGATTCGCGCCTTTTCCTCCTGGATAAAACGTGTAGGAAGGGCAAAGTACTGTCTCTCCCGGTCTTGGAAGACTT
>NZGS01000084.1 GCA_002690995.1 Rhodospirillaceae bacterium | reverse complement strand
GTAGTTGATTTTGGTAGTGATGTAGTTTTGCTCGCCACAGGCGCTAACCATCGTGTGCCCAGTGATCTGAAACTGGCAGACAAAGTGCTTTCGGCTCGTGAATACGTAATGCAGTCAGAAAAGTTGAATGGTGAGACAGCTGTTTTGATCGACGAAGATGGTACCGCTGCAACATATGGTGTGGCAGACCTAATGGCCCAAAATTTTAAGAACATTATATTGCTAACGTCGCGCCCTAGGATAGCAGCAAGCGTAAACCATTGCAGTGCAATTGGTGTTTTCAGGCGGCTGTATGGGGCTAATATTCAGATTCAACCAGCGCAACAAGTAATAAGTTTCATTGATAAAGTGGTGACAGTTAAGAACCCCTATAATGCTATAGAGGATAAAATATCGAATGTAGATTTGTTGGTTTATTCGACACCCCGTATTTCAAATGATGAGTTGGTTGATGAATTGGATGACACACTTGTAAAGAAGATTGGTGACTGCCGATCGCCAAGAAATTTGATGACGGCTATTCAGAATGGACATGCGATCGCAGACTCTCTGTAATCAGAATGCAAGTGATCGGTAGGGAAATAGATGATTAAAACAAGTAGGTTGCTGAAGTTAGAAAAATGTATAGCACACGATCTTTCTATTATTAGTTATCCGATTAATGGTTGGATTCCTTCAAATTTTGATGAACAGGGTAAGCCTGTTCTGGATGTTTGGGTGTTGGTGGAGGGCAAGGTGGTTTAGCAATAGCCTTTCAGCTCTTAAGAGAGCGTGTTCAAAATATTCAAGTGATTGATGCAGCAGAGGCGGGGCAAGAAGGGCCTTGGTTGAATTACGCCAGGATACCGACGTTGCCCTCACCAAAAGAAGGAAACGGCCCTGACCTTAACATTCCTAGCCTAGCCTTCCAGGCTTGGTATGAGGCACGGTTTGGAAAATTATCATGGAAAAAGCTGAATAAGATACCAACAGAGCTTTGGGTGAATTACCCCAAAAGGTTCCGAAAAATCCTCTCCTTGCCTTTGCAAAATATAATGCGATTGATCGCACTCGTGCCTTTACAAGGTAATATAAACGTTAAAATAGAATGTCTTAATACAGGCGATGTCAAAGAAGAAACAACAAGGAAACTTATTTTAGCTACTGGCATAGAAACCCCCGGAAAATGGTCAGTGCCCCCTATATCTCAGAAAATCCCAAAAGACTTTTGGTTTCATACAAGTGAAAAGATAGATTTTGATCTTTTTAAAAACAAAGAGGTTGCTGTGCTAGGGGCCGGCGCTTCTGCTATGGATAATGCGGTGATGGCTTTGGAAGCTAAAGCGTTAGGAGTAACGCTTTACTGCCGGCGCTCCGAGCTTCAAAGGGTTCAACCGTTCAAATGGTAACCGTTTCCCGGTTTTGCGGCATTTCAGCGAATTAGACAATGAATGGCGATGGAAGTTTATGAGTTACTTGTTAACATTACGAGAAGCTCTCCCTAAAGAAACCTGGAATAGGGCAAACAAGTTTAAAGAATTTAATATACAAACCGGAGCAGATTGGGAAGATCTGCACATAAAAGATGAAAAAATCTCTATCTTGACCACAAAAGGCATTTTTGAGGCGGATTTTTTAATTTTCGGCAGGGGATTTTTGATCGACCTAAGGCAGTCAAAGGAATTAAGCCCTCATGCACATCTGATAGCGCTTTGGTCCGACAAATTGAAAAGAATTAGAAAAGAGGATGCTGAGAGTAATTTGCTATCTTATTCGTATCTAGGGGATGGGTTCCAGTTTCTTGAAAGATTACCTGGTAGTGCACCCTGGTTGAAAAATGTCCACTTGTTCAGCTTTGGTGCAACGATGAGCTTTGGCCCAAGTGGGTCATCTATTAATGCAATGAAATTTGCAGTCCCGAGATTAGTTCATGCGATTACCCGTGACTTGTTTTTAGAAGATATTGACCACCACTTTGAGTCCATGGTGTACTATAAATTACCCGAGTTTTCGCTGCCTGGTGAAGAAACTGAGTTAGCGCCTGCCACGACTGACTTCTATGGAAAAAAGGTAGGAACATAAAGGTAAATTAAGAAAATTAATTGTGTTTTCCGAACAAATTATGAAAAACTATAGCTAATCACAATTAGTTTACGAAAAGATTATTCTAGGGATTTAAAAGCTTTGGCATCAAAAAATATAGAGGTTCAAGCATTTGTTCACGAAGCTTCCTCGACAATAACATATCTTTTGTTAGAAAAGTCCTACGGCGTAGCTGCTATTATAGACCCAGCAGCTGACTTCAATATTTTGACAGGTGAACTGGACTTCGATTTTTGCTGTCAAATCGAGAATGTCATAAATGATTTCAATTATAAGTTACAATGGATATTAGAAACCCATGTGCATGCAGATCATGTGACTGGGGCGCAATATCTAAAATCGAAGCTTGGTGGGACTATAGCTATAGGTTCTCGAATCAAAGAAGTTCAGCAAATTTTTTCAAAAGTTTATAATGATGCACCTTGTCCCAGTTTTGATGGCTCGGAATTTGATTGTTTACTAGAACCTGATCAAATCTTGCCTTTCGGTGATGTGACAATACAAGTCATTCCAACGCCTGGCCATACGCCCGCTTGTAATAGCTTTTTAATAGAAAATATGCTTTTCGTTGGTGATAGTATTTTCATGCCAGACTTTGGAACAGCAAGATGTGACTTCCCAGGTGGCAGTGCTCGAGATTTATATTCTTCCGCTCAAAAATTATTGCAATTACCAAAGTCTACAAAAGTTTTTGTGGGTCATGACTATGGACCGGGCGGCCGCCCAATCGCGTGGGAAACGACAATTGAAAAACAAAAAGAAGAAAATATTCACATTAATGATGGTGTTCAAATTACCGAGTTCGTCTCAGTTCGAGAAGCGCGGGATGCTGGGCTCAGTTTACCTAAAATGATTATCCCTTCGATCCAAATTAATATGAGGGCAGGGAGACTTCCTGAGGTTGAGAGGAATGGCATTTCCTATTTGAAGACCCCAATTAATTGTTACCCGGGTATTCAAGCCGGGGATAATTAAAAACGACCTCGTAAGCTGCTTCTATATCATTTGCTGCTTTTTATTATACTTTTCAATAGGAACCATAAAAATTGATAATAAGGATGGTATGATTATCAGCGTCAGAACCGCCGATAGCGTTAATCCACCTATAACAACGGACCCTAAACCCCTATATAATTCTGCGCCAGCTCCCGGAAAAAGAACCAGCGGCATCATGCCTAAAACACTGGTGAGGGTTGACATGAAAATAGGTCTTATTCTGTTTCGTGTAGCTTCAATTATGGCGTCTGTTTCGCTCAAACCCTCTGACCGGAATTGGTGAAGAGTTTGATGGACAAGCAAAATAGCGTTATTAACCACAATTCCTACAAGAATTACAAAACCCAAAAGCGTTAACATATCTAAATTTTGGTGCTGGAATAAACTTAAGATAACTAATCCAATTACGCCCCCTGCAGCGGCCAAAGGAACTGAAAAAATGATAATTAGTGGATACAGAAAACTCTCAAATAAAACAGCCATTACGAGATAGACAATAACTAGCGCAATTAAAAGGTCTAATACCATTTCATCCCAAGTCTCGGTTAGCTTGTCTGCTGTTCCTGAAAGTTCAAGTTTTACCGTGTTGGGAACACCCTCATTTCTTAACTCATTTATTACAAACAGCTGTATCTTTTCCATGGCTGTTTCTAGCGCCATAGTCGTTGGAGGGTTTATCTGTAAAGTGATGGTTCTCAACTGTTCTTTGTGTCTTATTTCACTGGGACCTCTTGTGATTTCTATATCAGCTAGTGAACTCGTTGGTATAATTCTGCCATCCGTTGTTGCGATGGGCAGGTCCTCTATACTTTGAGTTGAGCGGATATGATCAGTCGGGCCTTTTATAGTTAGATCAAGGCGCTCTCCCTCCACTGTTATTTCGGCTACCCTCAATCCATCATTAAAGGCGTCGAGTGTCAGTCCCAATCCCCTAGAAGAGAGCTTATTATCAGCTATAAAGGTTGGATTGGGTTTTACCCGTATTTCTGGAGCACCTAGACTCAAAGATGGTCGAGGCCTCATCCGAGTACCCTCTCGCCGAGGAAGAATCTTGCCGAGTTTGCCCGCTGCTCTTTGAGCAATCGCAATTATTTCTTCCAGGTTTCCTCCAGAGACGTCAAGGTCAATTGATCTCGAACCCCCAATACCTCGGCCAAAAATTGATCTTTTTCTCATTATGGCAAATGTTTTTGGTTCTGAATAAAGTGACCGTTCGAGAATTGGTATTAAGTCATCAATCCTAGATGGGTCGGTGGCTACGGCTCCAATAATCGCGTTGGCTCGAAAGGCCGCGAAAAAAAATCGTTGGATCGACGGTTGATCGACTGAAATTTTTTTGTCTTTTTCCTCGATGTCCCATAGTGGCTCAGTCGCTTTCTCAGACTTAGTTGCAATTTCTGTCATAGTTTTTAAATTGTAGCCCGAAGGAGGCATCACGTAGCCAATAATTAGATTACGATTGCCGTCTGGTAAATAATCAAGTTTTGGAAGGAGAAGAGTGGTAATGACGCCTGAAACGAGCAGCACAGATATAACAGCACTCGCGGCCATCACTCGATTACTCGTCACGGCGCGGGTGAAATTTAGAACATATCTTACAAACATCGATGCAGAATGATCTATAAAATTGATACGGCGTTTCGTCGTTATTTCCTGAACGTTGCCTTTTAATAATCTACTTGCAAGTGCAGGTATTACCGTGACGGAAACGATCAACGACAATAAAACAGCTACCGATATCGCAACAGCAATATCTCTGAATAATTGACCGACTTCTAATTCCATTATTAGAATTGGTATGAATGCCATTACTGTTGTTAATGCTGAAACTAAAACAGCTCCCCAAACCTGATTTGCACCCTCAAAAGCGGCCCTAGTGATAGGGAGACCCTGTTGCCGAAAGCGAAATATATTTTCCAGGACAACAATAGCTGCGTCCACAACCATGCCTATCGCAAAGGCGAGGCCCGCAAGAGATATAACATTAATCGATCGGCCTAGAACTGCCATCGCAACAAAAGATCCCACTATTGATACTGGAATTGCAAGTGAAATGACTAGCGTGGCCGAGCCACTGCGAAGAAAAAGAAGGAGGACTATTGCTGCTAAAGTTCCTCCGATATAGATGTTTTGTTGAACAAGGTTAATGGCGGAGTCTATGTACGTTGTTTCGTCATAAACTTGGGTCAAAACTAGTTTCTCAGTTGCTAAAAAGTTTCTATTAATGTCCTTGACGGCACTTCTTATTCCTCGCATCACTTCTATTACGTTTGCTCCAGTTTCTCTATAGACCGGAAGAGCTATGGCCGGTTCTCCCATCATCCTTATTCTTGACACTGGTTTTTTGTAATCGAAGATTACATCAGCTATATCTTCGACTTTCACTCTGGTGATGCGGCCGGAGGTTATATCTTTAGTGGACTTGAGGACGACATTTTTTACAGAGCGTATACTTTCAAAGTCCCCCTCTGTTCTTACTACATAACGACGTTTACCCTCATCTACCGCCCCGGCAGAAATGGATGCATTCGCCATCCGAAGTGTATTCAAAATATCTGGGATAGTTAGTTTGTAACGTGCAAGGCTCTCCGGGTTAACGATTATTTGCATTTCCCGTTCTGCGCCGCCATAAACGCGGACTTCTGATATCCCTTTTACTCGTTCTAAACGATCTTTTATGAAATCATTTGCGAGATCATAATATTTATGAACTTCGGTTTCGTTGCCTTCTAGCTTCCTTAGTATTAGCCATGCGATGGCATTGTCTTCTGAACCGGCTGTGTTTAAGGATGGTTCGTTTACTTCTGCAGGATAGTTCCCTACACGATCTAACCTATTGGATACAAGGAGCACTGCTTTTGTCATGTCTTGGCCAACAGAAAACTCTAGCGTTACACGGGCCCGTCCAGTTTCTGAGCGACTGACTATAGACTCTAGTCCCTCTATACCTTTGAGTTCTTTCTCTTGTCTATTTACAACTTCACGCTCGACTTCTGCAGGTGCGGCTCCAGGCCATTGAGTAGTTACCGTAATAACAGGTCTATTCACGTCTGGCGTTAATTGAATGGGAATGGTTTCTAAGGCGACAAATCCAAACATTATGACCATTAAAACAGCGGCAATTACTGCCATTGGTCTTTCGATAGATACATTAATAAGACGGTCCATGTGTAAGCCCTAATTTACAGGTTTAACAATTTCACCAGGCCTTAGTCTCTCATTTCCGCGAGTGATCGTTATATCTCCAGGTCTTAGGCCTTCTATTACTTCGAAGCGCTCTCCAACTGACCGACCTATTTTGATTACCTTTTTAACTGCCTTATTATCTTTTAGAATGTACACATTCTTATTACCTTTATTTATAAGAATGGCATCCTTGTGTACGGTGGTGATGCGTGTTGAAGTTCCTATTGGAATGTCTAGCGTTACTGATTGATTCCCGACTATTCGTATTCGTTTGGAACTCGCATCCAAGGTAAAGCGAGCGGCTAAAGTGCGCGTTTGCATATTTTCCTGAGGGATAACTGTGCGAAGAGAGGCTTGGAAAAGAACTTCGTTCTGTAATTTTCCTTGAACCTTCATTTTTGGAACCAAGTTGAGTGCACGTACTGTTGGTATGTCAGCTTCTATTTCAAGATCATCATCATTAAGCATTGTAACGATTGGATCGCCTGTTCTGGTATAACTTCCAGGAACGATGTGTGTGGAAATGATAATGCCTGAATAAGGAGCTTTTATGAGCGTGTCTCTCAACAATTGTTGTGCCATATTTAACGCCGCTTCTGCGCGTGCCACTTCTGCTTCCGCTTCTTTTAGTGATCCAGCAGCCATCTCGAGGTCACGATGGCTATTCTGATCTCTATCTTGTCGGAATGCCGTTGATCCTCGCAGAGCAATAATGCGCTGCCTCGCTTGTTCCTTTTTTTTGAATTCGGCGTTACTTTTTTCTCCTATTGCCCTTGCTCTGCTGAGCTCAGCCTTTTTAAGTCGGAGTGACTGCCGTAGTTGATCTGATGAAAGTCGCGCCAAGATCGCGCCTTTCTTTACTCGGTCACCTATTCTTACTTCTAGTTTTTCTATCCGTTCTGCAATTCGTGTTGCAACGATACCGGACTGGTTGGTTACAACCCTACCCAATACTGGCATAGTTTGAGACATAGGTTCTAAGATTACCCTATCCGTAAAAACAGGACTAGATCGTTGCTCCGCGCGGGTGGTTTCGATGTAAAAAAACGCAATGGCTGAGAGTGCAAGAAAAATGAAAAGGTCATGACCTAATTTTAAACTTTGGCGAGCTTTATGCTGTTCCAATTTGTTAAAATTATAAGAATGAGTCACTAACTCCCCCCCCCAAACTTTATTGTCGGGTAAACTCTTTATGTCTTGATATTTACGAAGTAGATTTACGTTTGGTTTAAATGGTGTTGACTTTAGAAAGTTCAATACGTGCTGTCTAAACAAGATTTTTTTACTGAGCACAAAAATGGTCGTTGGGAT
>NZGS01000083.1 GCA_002690995.1 Rhodospirillaceae bacterium | reverse complement strand
GACTGAGGGCCAAGTGAGCGCGTCAAAGCTCAAGAACAATTGGAGCAACTTCTTGGCGATCACGTGCGTTCACAGCCCGATTTCATCGAGGGGACAGAAGCATTTATTGAGAAAAGAAAACCAGTTTATTAAGCCTTAAAAAATGACGTCAAATATTCCAAAAAGCAGAACATTAGGGGACCTACTAGACGAGCTTGCAAAAAGTTATCGCGATAACGAGGCAGTAATATGGAAAGATTCCCGACTTACATATTCACAGCTCAAAGAAGAGGTCGATATTTTTGCAATATCACTATTAAGTCTCGGAATTAAAAGGGGTGAGAACGTTGCCTTAATAGCTTCTAATAGACCTGAATGGTTGATAGCAATGTTTGCTATTGCAAAAATAGGCGCAACCACCGTTGCGATAAGTACTTTTTCTACCCAGCGAGAGTTACATTGGACTTTAAAACACAGTCGATCATCTTGTGTAATTTCGATTTCTTCCCTAAAAAATCACAACTTCATTGAAACCCTTCAAGAACTTTGCCCGGAATATAAAGAATCAAAAGTCGGAAAACTAAGGAGCAAAGCTCTTCCAAGACTTAAAAATATTATAGCCATCGAAGAAAAGAGCATAGGCGCGATTATAAATTGGCACGATTTACGAAAAATGGCTCAGATGACGAAGCCCGAAAATCTGCAAAACGCGCAAGACAAAGTAAAAAGCGGAGACACCTGTTTCATTCTTTACACATCAGGGTCGACAGCGGAGCCTAAAGGCGTGATCCTTGCGCACGGAAACGTTATCACAAATGGCTATCATATAGGAGAGCGCCAAGCCTTGTCAGATAGAGACCGCTTGTGGTTTGCCGTGCCATTATTTTGGTCATTTGGTTCTGCCAACGCCTTACCCGCAGTCATGACGCATGGGGGATGCTTGGTTTTGCAAGAAACCTTCGAACCGAATGAAGCTCTAGAAATAATGGCAGCAGAAAGGTGTACTGTTTTCTATGGAATGATCAATATAGCCCGCGCACTTTTGGAAGCTCCTAGTTATTCATTAGACAAAGTAAAATATATGAGGACTGGACTAACAATAGGACTTCCCGAGGATATAGAATTCATAATTAAAACGTTGGATGCAAAAGAGATTTGTAATGTATACGGTTCTACCGAGACTTACGGGAATGCAGCCGTGTGTCATACAACCGATCCTCTTGAAGTAAGATTAAATAGCCAAGGCCTTCCGTTACCCGGCATGAAAATCCGTGCTGTTGATATTGAGACTAGGACTCCCCTTAAGAAGGGTGTAGTTGGAGAGCTAACGGTGGCCGGTTGTGTAACCCCAGGCTATTTTGGAAATCTAAAACAAACGCAGTCGTCATTTGACAAAGAGGGTTATTTCTTGACTGGAGATCTAGGTTTTGTTGGGGAAGATGGACGAATCTATTACAGAGGTCGTCTAAAGGAGATGATAAAAACAGGGGGCATTAACGTAGCTCCTCTTGAAATAGAGAATATATTGATGCGTTATCCTAAAACTAAACAGGCATTTGTATTTGGAATCCCAGATGCAGTTAAAGACGAAAAAATTATCGCAGTTTTAGAGATAAAAGATAACTTCGAGTTGGATGCAAACGCGTTAAAACAATACTGCAGAAGGGAGCTGGCATCGTATAAAGTCCCAGAACAATTTATCCTACGAACAAACGGACAACTCCCAAGAACATCAACTGGAAAGATAAATAAACCGGAACTAAAGAGCCAAATAATTGAGGAAATGAAAAGCCATGTTAGCAACGGCTAACATATTTGTATAAAAACTATTTGAATGATCATGTTGATGCGTCATCAAAGGACGCATAATTTAATTTATATAATCTGGCATACAATCCCTCATTTTTTTGCAACTCCTCGTGCGTTCCTTCTTCTAATATCTCCCCTTTGTTCAAGACTATTATCCTATCGCATCCACGGATTGTAGCCAATCGATGAGCTATAACTAACCCTGTTCGACCTTCGAGCAATACGGCCAACGCCCTTTGAATTTTTAATTCTGTGTAACTATCAATGCTTGCCGTAGCTTCGTCTAATATTAATATTTTTGCATCAGCAACTATCGCACGCGCAAAGCTGATAAGTTGACGCTGACCAAGTGATAAATTAGCCCCTCTTTGTTCTAAAATTGTCTCATAACCATTGGGCAATGCTTCTATGAAATCATGCGCACCGACGGCCTTAGACGCTGATACAACGGCATTTAAATCGCTATTCGCTTTTTTATACCGGATGTTTTCCAAAATTGTACCCGTAAAAAGAAATGGTTCTTGTAGTACCATGGCAACATGATCACCCAACGATTGCTGAGTGATGTCGCGAACATCATAGCCGCCTATTGATACACTTCCCTCCCAAACATCATAGAAACGATTAATCAATGCAGTGATGCTGGTTTTTCCAGAACCCGTAGGTCCAACTAACGCTAAAGTCTCTCCCGAATTAATTCTAAAATTCAGCTTCTTCAAAATAGGAAGCTCTGGCTCATATCCAAACGTCACATTGGAGAATTCAACCGTACCATCACACTTTTCCATCTTGATTGCGTCTCTCTTGTCAGCGACATCAATTGGTACATCTAGGACTTCTAAAATACGTTGCCCTGAAACCATTGCTCGCTGCATAAAGCTGTACTGAAGGGTTAAGGACCTAATTGGATCAAAAAATCTTTGAACGTAAAAAATAAAAGCAACCATAACGCCTAAATCCAAATTAGACCTCAAAACTTGCTGCCCACCAACAACAATAATAATTGCCATTGCTGTGCCGGTAAGTGTGTCGACTATAGGTACATTTACTTGAGCGAACTTTGCTGCCCTGAGGTGCGCCAGGAGATTTTGTTTTGCTCTCTTGTTATACAATTCTGAGTTAACATCCTCGCGCACCATACCCTGGACCGTCTTAACACCATGAATAGCTTCGGCTAGCGCGCCATTAGCAAGAGAGTTTGCCTCGCGCGCCTTTATAAAAGCGGCCCGCGCTCTGGGGAGCCATATAAATCGAACTATAAATAGGAGAGGAACAATAGATAACGTCAAAAGCGCTAACTCTACATTGAGTACGAAAAGTGCTGTGACTATACCAAAAAGCAAAACCAAATCACCTATGGCAAATACCGAAGTTTCTAAGAATTCTTGAAGAGCATTCACATCTCCTTGGAGACGGGACATTAATCGACCAACTTCGGTCCGGTCCATGAAAGATAGCGACACTCTTTGCAAGTGTCCAAACATGTCGCGTCGCAATTTGACCAGTACACCCTCTGCTATCTTACCTACAGTACTCTCCTGATAATAATTTGATGCGTAGTTTACTAATGCAAGCATGCAAAAAATCATTGCACAAATTTCCAAAACCCCTTCATTAAGTTTGCCCTTAACTAAGGCATTGTCGATTGCGTAAAGAATAACTAAAGGAAATGCTATCTGTGTTGACGTGAATATCAGAACAGAAAGTATTGCTGTTAGAAGCATTGTCGTGTGAGGCTTACAATAAGAGAGAAATCTCCGGATAACCCGGCCATCAAAAGCACGACCAAACATTTCCTCATCTTGGCTAACCTGAGAACCTACAACTGCTTTTAGTGGACTGCTTTTTTTTATAACTCCATTCAACAATCAGCCCTCCCCTTTTTCAAAGAAACACCATTCGAGCCGGAACGAGTTTGAAGTTGGTACAATTCAAAGTATTTACCCTTTAAAGAAATAAGTTGTTCATGAGAACCCCTCTCTATAATTTCCCCCTTATCAACAAATAAAATTTCTTTTGCATGCATCAACGAAGTTAATCTATGCGAAATTATAATTGTGCCTCTAGTATGGCTACTTTCATCCAGGTTTTTCCTAATGAGGCGTTCGGTTACAGCATCAATTGAAGCGGTAGAATCGTCAAAGATGATTATCGCTGGTTCGGTAACTAGTCCCCGTGCAATCGAGAGCCTTTGGCGCTGCCCCCCTGATAACGATACGCCTCGCTCACCTACAAGTGTCTTGTATTTCAGTGGAAGTTGGTCGACATGTTCATGAAATTGCGAAGCCTGATTTGCGCTTAGAATTTCATCATCATCAACCCAAGGGTTTCCGTATGCTGTATTATTTTCGATTGAAGCCGTAAATAAAAAAGAGTCTTGCTGAATCACGCATACAAAACGCCGCAATGACTCTATTGAGATTTCTCGAATATCCTGGTCATTTATGTAAATTGTTCCGCTATCTACATCATAAAAACGTGGTGCGAGCTGCGCTACGGTTGATTTTCCTGAACCGGGAGGGCCTACGATCCCGAGCGTTTCTCCAGCACCGACTGAAAAATTAATATTCCTTAGTACCTCAACTTTTCTGTTATCTTTAGTAAAACTGAAACTTACGTTTTCAAATTTTAGAGTTCCTTCTCCGATAGTGAGCTCTGAAGCATTTGGCGTATCATAAACATTGGGCACTCTGTCAATAATTTCAAATAACCTAGAACCGCAAGTGGAAGCTCTAGCAAAAGAGTTTACAAGCATTCCTATTTGCCGCACTGGCATCTGTAGAATTGTCATAAAGGCTAAAAATTCCGCTAATTTCCCCACGCTAATTTCGTCATTAATGACTTTTTGACCCCCAATCCAGAGAACAAATCCCATTGCCAGAAAAAATGAGAAACTCATTACTGTTGTACTTCCAACTCTTACTTTTACCCGATTTATTGCGGTTTGAAGAATATTCGCTGATGCAATATCGAATTTTTTAAGTTCATATTTCTCAGCAGTAAATGCGCGGACTACCCGAATTCCGTTAAGGTTTTCCTCCATCAATCGTGTAATGACACCCAATCGGTCTTGCATTAATAACCAAAGCCACCGCAATCTTAATCTCGCTGCGGAAGACTTCCACGCTACAAAAGGTACAAATGATAACGCTAAAAAAGTAAGTAAAATATCATTGGTAATCATCAAGGCTGTTGCACCTCCAACCAGTACAATCAACATAGCTAAACGAACAACGCCTGTGCTGATAAACATACGGACACCTTCTAAGTCCAGCATCCCTCTTGTAATCAAATCCCCTGTGTGGACCTTATCGTGAAAATCAAAAGATAATTTTTGTATTTTATCATAGAACGCAACACGCAATTCATAACCAATACAATGCCCGATAGCCTCGCCATGGTAGTTTTGGAGCATCGTTAGTAATCCTCTAGCAACACTCAGAGTGACTATCATAAAAGCAGCAAAAAATAGCGCTTCCTCAGCATTGGTGGTTGCAGAATTATTTAATGCTAAGAGACCTTGCGCGTTATCTACAGCATCACCCACGTATCGCGGGATGAATAATTGGAAAATGGATGCGCCAGCAGTAGCCAATATCGCTATCACCATTCTATACCGATGGGCAAATCCCATCTTTATTATTCTTAAAAGGAGTTTCAGCTCTAGCTTATTCCCTTTAGAAAACTGATCAGAACGAGATTCCGTACTCAACCCGTCATGTTTTTCAGGGATGCTATTGTGTGTATCTACCTTTGTCACATTACTTCCTGTTAGGCATTTCAAAAAGTTTTAAAACGCCTATTCTTTTAAAACTCACGGACGCTTTTTACTCCTGCGATAACCTTATCTAGATTATAGCAAAGCTTCTATTTAGCTGTAACTTTTAGACATGCCGTCCGCTGGATCCGCAAAGGCAGAGTAAGGGGGATATGGATATCGAAGGCCATTTTTTGATAGATGCTTCATTCCTTCCACACCTTTGACGAATTCGTCAGGCGGACAAGCCATTAAAAGCTCATCGTCGGCAACTCCGCCATAACGCCTTTCCGCGTAACACGGTAGTGCAAGGCTTGTTTCCCTGGTAGATAAAGCACGTCCCCAACTATCAGCACAAGCACTCTCTCCAGTGAGAGTAAAGTCGTATCGCCTATAATTATGATATTGAAGTCCGTTGATAAATAGTATCATTTGGCCCGGGGAAGCATAAAAAAGGCATATGTCCGGTGGGTCTAAACGTCCAGTCCTTAAGGGAGACGCAGCAAGCCCAGTATATTTACCGGCTTCGACCCTAGGCATTTGCGCTTGATGCTTTGCAGCAGCCTCCTGATTTCCGAACCAAACACCCGTCATCTTTTGTCCAGAACTTACATCCTCTGGGACGATTTCTAGGCCAATATTTGCCCCACAGCTCGAGCCAGGCCGCAAGTTATTTTGAACAATACCTAGCGTAAATCCGGCCGTCCTAACTTGGGTGACAAGTTGGCAGGTCGTGAAAAATTTACCATCGGAGGGCGTACGCAGCCCTTTAATTGAGAGCATGTCATCAACATTTTTAAATAATTTCATGCCAAACGGAAAAGTTCGTAATTTTATTAACTCAACTAAATCTTCAGCTGACTTCTTGATACTTTCAGCATCAACGTTTACTTCGTTCGACATATAAATTCTCCCCTAAACTAAATCATGAAGCTTGTCGCGCATCCTCTAAAATCATATCTGATGCTTTTTCTGCAATCATTATTGTTGGTGCATTTGTATTGCCCGTTGTGACTGTAGGCATAATCGACGCATCTACCACTCGTAAACCCTTTATTCCATGCACTCGCAATCTAGGATCAACAACTGCCATTGCATCATCACCCATTCTACAAGTACTAACGGGATGATAAATAATGCTTCCATTTTCCCTTGCAAAATTCTCAAGCTCTTCAGAAGTTTGAATTTGCATACCTGGAGCCGTTTCTTTGCTGCTATAGCGCTGAAGTGCTGGTTGTGAGAAAATCTCCCGGGTCTGGTTAATACCCTCTAATAATACCCGTACGTCATCAGGGTCTGATAAATAATTAGGCCGTATTTCTGGCCTAACAAATGGATCAGAAGATACTGCCATTATGGTTCCTCTACTCGCTGGTCTAACAGGGCAAACTGCCACTGTCATGCCATCTTCTTGCTCAAGCTTACCCAGAGTGCGCTCTGAATAACTTGCTGGCGTAAACAATAACTGAAGGTCAGGACTTGATAGTCCTTCTCTACTTCTAGAAAATACCATCGCACTGGTCACGCCAAATGTAAGTGCACCTTTTCCCGAAAATGCCCATGTAGCTATCTCCTTCAATAAATTAATTCCTCTACTCAAACTATTGATTGATTTAGCATGACGGACTCGGTGACTTACTCTAGCCACGTAGTGATCTTGAAGGTTCGCACCTACACCAGGTAAGTGATGAACAACATTAATACCAAAATTCATTAAGTGGTCAGACGGCCCTATACCAGATACTTGCAATATATGAGGAGAGTTTACGGCTCCTCCTGATAGAATTACTTCTTTCGCAGCTTTAATGAACTTTTCTTTTCCATGCTTAAAAAATTTAACACCGACGCATTTTTTATCCTCAAAAATTAATTTTGAAACTGCCGCGTTAGTTTCCACACGAAGATTTAGTCTTTTTTTTGCTTGTCTAAGGAATGTTTGAGCAGTTGAACCACGAAACCGCCCTTTTCTGGTCATTTGAGAGTAGCCAACACCCTCTGCTTGGGCTCCGTTAAGATCTTTACTTTTTGTATGCCCCGCCTGAGAGGCCGCCTCAACAAAGGCGTGTGTTAAATCTAAAATTGTTTTGTAATCTTCAACTTCTAAAGGCCCACCTTGCGATCGAAACGCTTCATCGCCACCATTTTTATAATTTTCAGATTTTTTAAAATAAGGTAGAACTTCATCAAACGACCACCCTCTACATCCCATCTGCGCCCATCCATCATAGTCCGCAGGATTACCACGGACATACAACATACCATTTATCGAACTAGACCCACCAAGCACACGCCCGCGCGGCCAATGAATGCGCCTGTTACCGCTGCTTTCCTCTGGCTCAGAAGAATAGTTCCAATTGACTTTTGGGTTTGAGATGAGATGAAGAATTCCAGCAGGAATATGGATCATGGGATGAAGATCACTTGGTCCTGCCTCAAGCAGCACGACATCGGCGCCAGACGCACTTAAGCGATTTGCCAAGACGCAGCCAGCTGAACCAGCACCAACAATGATATATTCTGAAGTATGTTCCACAGAATCAGCCTAGAAACTTCGTTGAAATATCTTGAGCAAATCGCTCTATCGACTCAAGGGTTTCAGCTACACTATGTGGTTTTGCTAGCTGAAACATGAATATTTCAACCCCAGCCTCACTCAATTCACAAATATCATCTGTGATAGCTTGAGTGCCTCCGGTCATTATATGCCTTTTTCCATCCTGAATTGTTTTTCGGTCCTTAACCTCATGGTCCCAATTACTCCAGAAACCCAAGTCAAGCTCTTCTGGGTTTCTATTATATTCAGCAGATAATTGCTTCAAACTTGAGAGTCCATCTAAGTACTTCGCGGCTGTATTTAAAGGAAAGTTTGGATTAGCTCCGATTGGAAACCATCCATCTCCTAGTCGTATTGCGCGACGCTTAGCCGCGGGGCTTTCGCCACCTATCCATAAAGGTGGATAAGGTTTTTGTACTGGCTTAGGCTCAAACTTGACATCGCTGAAACTATTATATTTCCCTTCAAAAGTTGGGTTCTCTGCGGTCCAAAGTTCTTTGAAAATAGAAATGTACTCGTCCGTTACCTTACCTCTTTCCCGAAAAGGCTCAGTTCCAATTGCAAGAAATTCCTCTTCCATCCAACCAGCCCCACAACCAATTGTGACCCTTCCATTCGAAAGCACATCAATTGTAGCGATAGTTTTAGCGGCATGGATTGGGTTCCTATGAGGAACTACCATTACTGATGATAATATTCTCATATTTTTTGTTATCGCTGCCATGTAAGACATCAAAGTTAATTGTTCTAAACATTCGCCGTCCTCTGGAAACGGAGGTTCTCCAGTATCAGAATATGGATATACTGGATCAATCTCACTTGGTATCACAATGTGATCTGCAACAGAGACGTATCCGAGTCCTAATTCCTCAGCTAGTGATAAAACCTGTTTTATAGCCTCTGGTTGAGCAACCGGGCCACGGGTTGGCATTCCAAATCCAAAAATCATTTACACCCCCTAATCATTGAAGACATTATAACCCACGCACCAGAGGAATAATCTCTTTCCCAAACCACTCCATTTGCTCTAAAGTTTCGCTTAATCCAGGTCGTTGAAAAATACAAATGAGCGTACCTAATCCGGTATCATTAAATTCGCTGATGTCTGCAGCAATATCCGACGGTTGCCCTGTGAGGAGCTGTCTATCTCCGTCCTTATTTCGTCTTTCTTTAGAGCTGATAGCTTCTGTATAGAAAAACCCTATATCAAGATCAGTGAAATTTCTGTTTTCCTCATCACATACTAGTTTCAAAAGCTCTAAGCGCTGGCGTAAATCCATTGCGTTGCTGATGGTAAATTTTGGATTGTTAGCTGCCGGGAACCAACCATCACCTAACCTTGCAACGCGGCGCAATGCAGCCTTGCTTTCTCCCCCTATCCATATTGGAGGGTGAGGTTTTTGAACAGGTTGCGGTTTAAAAAGGACATCGGCAAATTTTACATAGTCACCGTTGTAACTTGGTTTGTCAGAAGTCCACAATTCTTTGAAAACCCTAATGTACTCATCTGTCACTTTCCCTCTTTCTTGAAAAGGTTCCGTTCCGATTGCTTCCATTTCCTCGGACATCCAACCTACGCCGCAACCTAGTATCACTCTCCCTTGAGACAAAACGTCGGCAGTTGCTATTGTTTTTGCTGTCAAAACTGGTTGGCGATAGGGAACTACCATGACGGAAGTAAGGAGGCGTATAGTATCCGTATGCCCTGCAATGAATGCCATAGCAGTTAATTGATCGTGACACTCTACAACCGAGGCACCAGGCCAAATTCCATCGTCTGTGTATGGGTAGGTGCTTTCTATACCTCCCGGAACGATCAAGTGATCATTTGGTGCTATTATATCAAATCCAAAATCTTCTCCAGATTTAGCAATAGAGGATAGGCCATCCCCACTTGAGGCGGCACCTCTAAGCATTACCTGAAATCCAAATTTCATTTTACTTCCCTAGCTTAGAATTCATTAAGCTTCTAAAAGTTGGTCACTCTTGTTTAAAACATCTTCAATTATTTGCTCGGTTTGTTCGAACATTTCTTCATCGCCTATCCCAATTGGCCTGAGGATGAATTTCGATACACCGTTATCAACATACGATTGTATTCGTTCGAGAATTTGATCGCCATTGCCGACCACAATTCCCCTCGAAGCCTCTTTTCCTGTCCGTTTTTCAAAATCCTCGGCCATCTTTTTTACGGGCTCGTCTGCCCAGCTACCAAACCTAACGCCAAAGCCCGCGCTGAAATGGTCCTTATCCATCGGTCGGCTATTACGCTCAGCTGCATGCAAGATTTTTTCGACGACCACCCCAGCCTCTTCGGGCGTGTCAAATGCTGCTTGCCACCCCGTTCCATACTTTCCCGATCTCTCTATGGCCGCTTCCGAACTTCCACCAATCCATAATGGCAGTGGCTGTTGAACGGGCCTCGGAGAAATGTGTGCCTTATCGTACTGAAAGTGTTTTCCAGAAAATGTAACTTCCTCCCCTGCCCAAAGACGCGTCATGATTTCCAGCGCCTCATTCATCCTTTGCCCCCGAGCCTTGGTCGCGGTTCCAGTTGCTACCCAGTCGCGAGACCGATTACTTCCTAAACCAAACGCAGGCAATAAACGTCCGTCCGATAAATAATCTATAGTCGCACACTGTTTTGCTGTCATTAACGGGTCTCTCAGGCCGAGGGAAGCGACGTTCATCCCAAATTTAATTTTCGTCGTGGCACCAGCCAAGCCGGCCATTACTGTCAAACATTCTAAAAACGGTTCTTTTGATATCAGACGATCTGTTTGCCACAGAGAGTCGACTCCTGCCTCGTCGCAACGTTTAACCCAGCGCCAATATCCTTTGGCTGTAGAGAACGTGTAGGTCGCCATACCTAAACCAAGACCAATCGCCATTTTAAAACCCCCGCGTCTTTTGAATATCATTGCGAATTGAACTCAATCCATCAAAACATTTGACTGATCTATTCATGTTTTAATTCGCCGCCCCTTGAAAGCTCATCTTTTCTTGCTGCGTCTTCGCTTTCCCCTTAGCGCGTTTTCTAACAGGATTATTGACGACATCCTTGAGCGGAGCAGCCTTGTATGATTTTCGCCGCTGAGGCTCAGAAACATCACCATACAAAGTTGTTCTTTGTTTTGACTTCCTCCCTGCGGAGCTTATCAAATCATCCATTTGTTTGGGGTTAAATTCTTGACCATGGCTAGCACCGGCTGATCGAGTAATTGTCTCATTCATGAGAGTACCGCCCAGATCATTAGCACCGGCATTGAGGCAAGCGGTCGCACCAAGAGGTCCAAGCTTTACCCAGGATGTCTGTATGTTATTGATGCATGGATAGAGCACTAAACGAGCTACCGAATGCATCAAAACTGTTTCTCTCCATGTTGGTCCCGGCGGAGCCAATCCTCTTAAATATATTGGCGCCTCCATATGCACAAACGGCAGTGGCACAAATTCAGTTATTCCTTGAGTTTTTTTCTGCAAATCACGCAGTTGCAATAAATGTTTAGCCCAATTAGTAGGTGTATCTATGTGTCCAAACATAATCGTCGATGTAGTTTTCAATCCAACATTATGGGCAGTCGCTACGATATCTAACCATTGCTTGGTATTGAGCTTATCTGGGCACAAAATTTTTCTAACATCATCATCTAAAACTTCAGCCGCAGTACCAGGCAGACTACCTAGTCCAGCATCTCGCAGCATACCTAAAAAACTATCCAGAGATACGCCTAACGTTGTTGCTCCTTGATAAACTTCAAGGGGAGAAAAAGCATGAATATGCATATCAGGAATGGCATTTTTTATTTCTTTGGTAATAGTTAGGTATGTATTTCCATCATAGTCAGGATGGATACCTCCTTGAAGACAAACTTCAGTTGCTCCTCTTTCCCAGGCCTCTTCAGCTCTTCTAACTATTTCTTCTATTACAAGATCATATGGTTTGCCTCGAAGATTTTCTGCAGTTTTTCCCTTTGAGAAGGCACAAAATGTACAACCAAAGTAGCAAACATTTGTGTAATTTATATTTCGATTAACCACATATTTAACCTCATCCCCAACTACCTTCTGCCTGAGCTCATTGGCGGCATATGAAACTTCTTGAAAATCACGATTGCGCGCGGAAAACAACCGAACGATTTGCTGTTCATTCAATGGCTCACCGGCGACTGCCCGGTTCAGTATATGATCTAGATCAATATCAGAACTTAAGCCACTATTGATATTTAGCTTAGGCAGTGCAGAACAATATGTCTCCGCTATCCCGGGAGCCCACTCATCCGTCCGCGCCATTCCCTCGCTATCTGCTAGCTTCAATGCAACTGGCCCTAATGATTTGTTTAACCATACTTTGAAGTCTTTTAAATATTGAGGGTAGATTGATAAACGCTCTACAAATACCTTTCCTTCTTTAGCAGTGTCTGTTTCTAAATTATCCAAGTGCGGCCACGGTGCTTCGGGATTAACGTGATCGGGAGTTATTGGGGAAACCCCACCCCAATCATTTATTCCTGCTTTGACCAAATGGCGCGCATCCTCGTAAGAGAGGTTTGGTGGCGCCTGAATTGACATACTTGTTCCAAATATCAAACGAGCTAATGCTATTGTCCACTGGAGATCCTCTAGACCAGGCTCGGCAGCATTAGCCATTAAAGTTCCCTCTTTAGCACGAAAATTTTGGATTATAATTTCTTGAATGTGACCGTAACGATCATGGCACTCCCTTAACGCTAACAGTGTCTCAACTCTTTCAATTCTTGTCTCGCCGATTCCTATTAGCAGACCAGTGGTGAATGGCACCTTTTGACGTCCTGCTTCCTCAATTGTCGCAAGCCTTACTTGGGGATTTTTGTCCGGCGAACCATAGTGACACATCCCTTTTTTCGTAAGTCGTTCAGAGGAACTCTCCAGCATTATGCCCATACTGGCCGATACAGTCTTTAACTCAGTAATTTCCGCGGCAGACATAACGCCAGGATTTAGATGCGGCAATAAACCCGTTTCCTTAAATACCAAGGCAGCCATTTCTTTCAGATACTCTAATGTCGTTTTGCACCCCAGCTTTTCTAACTCTTTTCGCGCCACTTCATATCGAAGCTCCGGCTTGTCGCCCAGCGTAAATAAAGCCTCTTTACAGCCAGCTCGTTTACCTTGGATAGCTATTTCGAGAACCTCGTCCGGAGAAAGAAAAGCCTTTTGTAAATTTCTTGGTGGCTGGGAAAATGTACAGTAGTGGCAAACATCCCTGCAAAGCTGCGTTAGCGGTATAAAAACTTTCTTAGAATAAGTAATATTTCGTCCGTAGCCTTGATCTCGCACTTTTTTAGCCAACTCTAGTAGACCAAACAAGTCCTCGGTCTCAGCAAAGGAAAAAGCGTCAATCGAACTCAGTCGATCTCCTTTCAGCCAGTCAAATTCTTTATCCAAACTAAGTCCCTCTACATTCAAACCTAGTGATATTTTTTTAACCTAGCAGACTTGCTGCGATGCCGTTTCTCTTAAGAAACTCATAGGATTTGGTGCTACTAGCAGTTTCACAAAAATCTTTAAGGTCCTCAGGGCTATCAATATCGAAAGCTAAACCGTCGCTATCTATCACTTCTACATTAGAACAGCACTTTTCTGCCAATTCAAGGTGCCTAGAATAACTTAATTTCCCAAATTGTGTTTTAATTAGCGTTGGAGGTGCCAAAAGTAAGGCGTTAGTGCCCTCCCTATCTCGGTCAGGAGCTATTCTAATCCCATTTTTTGGAGCATCGTTAATAAAATTCTCAAATTCTTCAGTCGTGATTAACGGAATATCACCGGGTAAAATTACTATCGCATCACTATTTGCGATACGCTTATCTCTCAGGGCAAAACTTATGGCTTCATTATAGCCATTGTTGAATTTCTCCTGAATAATAAAGGTACCTGACTTTGGGGAAAGTTGTTTGTCGCCCACCAAAAAAACCTTCTCTATTTTTGGATTTTTTAATATTACCTCCACAACATCACTGAGCATTAAGTCAGCGAGCATTCGGCGCTCATTCCGCGATAAGACATCGGCCAACCTACTTTTAGCGGTGTCTAGGTTTTTTACTGGCACCAAGGCTGAAATTTTCATTTTCCAGCCAAATAATCTATATACTCGATACAATCTGTCGCGAGACCTATTTTATCATCTAAAGTCGACATTACCGTTTTAGTCACAAAGGGCTTTATCCCAAGGCTCTCTATCTGACTTGCCTGGTCCCGATCTACTTCGTCAATTACTATACCGTCAATTAGACCAAGATAATGCCGCGCCACTTCGGTCGCAGTTGAAGGTATACCCAACTCCGACATCATTTTTGCGGCAGGCCCCTTGATTGCAATACCGCCCACTATTGGAGAAACTGCTAACTTTACATGGCACGAACCTATAAAAGTTTCTCTCAGTTTTGGGATCCCGAGGATTGGATCAATGCTTACAAACGGATTGGACGGGGCAATCAATAACGCTCTTTGCTTTTCTGCATTGAACCTATTTACACCGTCGGCTGGCCTCGCTTTATCCAGCCCCTCAAATTTAAAGCCTTTTACTTTTGGATTGCACTTATCTCTTACGAAGTAATGTTGAAACGCTAGAGAACCGTCATCGGTTAAAATCGTCGTGGCAACAGAGCTATCCGCCATCGGAACTATATCTATTTTCACACCAAGTGCCGCGGATAACTTTTTAGTCACCTGGCTCAGACTAACACCCGCTTTTAGTTCCTTTGTTCTCTCCACGTGCATGGCCAAATCCTTATCGCCCAAATTAAACCATGTCTCACCGCCAAGATCTCTTACAGCGCCCAGAAAATTCCAACTCTCGTCTTTTAGCCCCCACCCCCTCTTCTCATCCACCATTCCTGCCAGAGTATAGACTAATGTGTCGATATCCGGCGAAATATGGAGGCCTAAATGAACAAAATCGTCCCCTGTATTAGCAACAACTATAAATTCTTTCGGATCTAAGATTTCCGACATTCCGAGGACTAATTTTGCCCCCCCAACGCCGCCGGATAAAATACAAACTTTTCCATCACTAGTCATGACGTAATATCCATTTACCTGAACATATCCATCTCTTTGTCCCGTATTAGTGCAGAGGCGTTTTGGTGTGGCGCATCAGAATTGAACCCCCTTACAATGACGACTGGAAGTTTTTCGGATGCTTGCCCTTGTAATAAAGATGCAGCTGAGGCAAGTTCATCGGCTACAGCCTGCTCGCTAACTAGCAGTTCGCGACCAAAGATATCTTTCTCTCCTCTTAAATCTACGACAGCCGGCAGTCCTGCAACGCCTATAGCCAGACCCGTTGTGCCTACACGCCAGGCACGACCTACACTATCATTTATTATAACACCAATTGAAACGTTCAAGGTTTCCCTGATTTGAGTTTGGAGTTTTCTGCAAGTTTCGTCGGGATCTTCCGGCAGAAGTAAAACCTGCTCTTCGTCGCCTTCGTTTTCAATATTGGAGTGGTCTATCCCAGCATTTGCCATAATGATCCCAAGGTTTTGCTCCACTATTATGACGCCGGGCCTATGCCGAATAATCTCTCGTGATTCCCGTAACACTAATTCTATTTGCCTTGGGTCTTTATCTGTCTCAAGAGCTATTTTCAAGGCCTCTCTCGAAGGCTCAACATCATTCAAAGAAATGATACGGTTTTCGACTTTAGATACAATTTTCTGAGCGATGACGATTATGTCACCATTCTGAAGTTTTTCACTGCTCTTAGAGATTGCCTTATTGATAATTTCAAAAAGATCATCTCCAGGTTTGACTAAAGGAATACCCTTAACAGCGTAAAGAGTTAACGTTTGTTCCATTATCACAAGCGTTTTTTAACTGGCTGATCCTGGCGTGCCTGTAATTTTTAAGCCTGCACCATCAATCTTATAGCGATTATTCATGAAAATTAATGTAGACGTCATCGCTTCTGCTACGATCGAATTAGCAATGACGCCGGCATGCCAAGCTTTCATTCCTGCATCTTCCGCCAATTGAACAACAACTTCTCGGGCTGCCGGGTCATTTCCGCAAACAAGCACATCACAATCTATAGTGTGATCGAGGTCATCTAAATGTGTAGCAGCAACGTTTTGAAACGCAGAAACCACCTTTACTTCATCACCTAAAAATTCTTGCGCCGCTTTTGCACAAGAACCACCATTAGGGACATGAACAGTGCGGACTTTTGGTGGAACTAAAGGAACCGTGACATCAATGAGAATTTTTCCTGTCAGTTCTTCCTTTATGAGTTCCAGACTTGGAATCTGATTAGAAAACGGAACAGTCAAGACGACTAAGTCAGCCTCCGACGCGGCAAGTTTATTTTCTTTGCCTACAATAGAATTGACATTAGCTTCTTCATTAAGTTTTTTCGCAGCGAGTTGAGCTTTAGCATTATCTCGTGAACCGACCACAACTTGATATCCTGACTTCGCCCAACGTTTTGCCAATCCGGCACCTAAAGCCCCAGAACCCCCGATAATACCTATTTTTTTTGGAACTGACGTCATTAATTAACTCCAACCATTACTTGTATTAAAATCGTATGCTTAGGATGCTTGTCTTCATCTAGTTCAAACCATCACCCTCGATACACCATCACTATATATATTTTATAAGTCAGAAAAAATGACTTTATCTTATTCTCAACTTAATTTTCTTCTGGCTGTAAAGCTATTACTTTTATTTTCACCGAATGACTATATTAACTGACCGTAGCGATAATTTTTCCTAGGTGATCTAACGTCTTAAGAACTTCACCTTGCCCCAATCCTGGCCATTGGACTCTGACTAAAAGATTGTCCACGCCAAAACTTTCCTTGTACTTCAATATTTCATCAACAACTTCTTGTTCATCACCAATAATAAAACGGTCCCTACAAAATTCTTCGAAAGTATCCGAAAGCGTGCGCTCTTTCTTTGTGTCCGTTTGCCCCCAAGTTGCATAGGACTCATATTTTGCAAGCAAAGGTTTCCTGGCGACTTCAAAAGCCTCTTGTTTTGTCCTTCCAATAGCTAATTCCCTAATAAGGGGCTGACCTTTAACCTTATCGTTTCCTAATGTTTTTATTGTTTGTTCATAGGCATTGATCCGAATAGCTATATCATTAAATGCCATAGTAGGGGGAATGATCCATGGACACCCCAGTTTAGCAGCTCTTTTTACCGCGGAGATTACATCTCCCCCAATCCAGATTGGGGGACCGCTTGGCTGTTTAGGTTTGATGCTTGCCCCGAGCCCACTTATTGTAAAGTGATCACCACGATGTTCTACCTTATCTTCCGTCCACAACCTTCGAATAAGAGGCACAGCCTCTTCCAAGCGGCCCACCCTACTCTCAAAGTGAACGTTGAGTGCCTGAAATTCCTCCTTCCTATATCCTAATCCTACCCCCAATATATAATTTCCGTCCGTAATCCAATCTAGTGAGGCTGAATTCTCGGCTACAATGACGGGGTTCTGCATCGCTAGTAGCAAAATAGCTAAACCGAACGTCATGCCTTCTGCTTCAGCCGCCAGTCGTGCTACTAGAGGCTCTGCCTGTATCATTTGCAGCGGCTCAGAGAGAAAATGCTGCCCGACCATTATCGATGAAAATCCATTTTGTTTGGCTACTCTTGTTTGCTCACATAAATTTGAAATTTCGTTCTTTAGCTCAGCATCCGCTGGCCATTGTGTTGCCATAAATAAGCCCAAACGCATTTTCATCCTCCAAAACTAAGTTCCTATCAAGAATTCAAATATCTATCTATTTTTCAACTTCCTCATCTATTAATCTCTACGGGTTAGTGTCATAAGGTAACAATTACCATAACAGGAGGTGGGGAGTTATGAAATTAGGTTTAACTATCAGTAGCAATGGCAGTCGTTTTGACCTAGACGAAAACCTCATAAAAGAGGCAGATAAGCTAGGCTTTCATTCACTTTGGACGTCGGAGTCCTGGGGGCATGATGCTGTGACACCCGCAGCTTGGGCACTGGCATTAACAAAAAATATTAAAGTTGGTACTGGCATCATCCAGATGACAACACGCACCCCAACCATGGTAGCTATGACGGCAATAACGCTAGCTCATTTATCTGGCGATCGCTTTATCCTTGGGCTCGGACCTTCAGGCCCTCAAGTAGTCGAAGGTTGGCATGGCGTTCCATATGGAAAACCTTTAACACGATTACGTGAATATGTTCAGATAATAAAACAAATCTTAGAACGCAAAAAACCGCTCGAGTTTGAGGGAGAACATTACCAATTTCCATTTAGAGGAGATGGTTCCACAGGCTTAGGAATTCCGTTAAAAAGTATTTTGCATGGCAATAGAGGCATGCAAATTGTGACCGGCGCAATTTCCCCTGCCGGTGTATCTGCAGCCGCCTCGTTAGTAGATGGTTTTATACCAATTTACATGGACCCCAGCAGATTTGACGTTTTTTCTGATCATATAGAAAAAGGTTTTCAAAAATCAGAACAAAAACGATCGCTCAATGAGTTTGCTGTTATGCCAATGTGCATTGTAAACATTGATGATGATATAGAAAAAGCCAGCCAGCCGGCGCGAGAAAATATTGCTTTTTATGTTGGAGGGATGGGAGCTAGGAACAAAAATTTTTATAATGACTATGCTAAAAGAATCGGTTTTGAAGACGCGGCAGTTAAGATACAGGATCTCTTTTTAGATGGAAAAAGAGCTGAGGCTTGCGCGGCAGTACCACAAGAGTTGGTTGATCAAGTCGCATTAGTGGGTTCCAAAGAACGTGTGGCCGATAAATTAGTTGAATGGAAAGAGGCCGCAGACAAACGACATGTTGACACGCTTATTGCTAGAACGAAGAGTATAGACACAATACGGTTTTTAGCAGAACAAGTTCTTTAGACCCCGTCGGTTTTATAAAATAATTATATCGTTTATGGCAAACTCGTGATCTTTCGCTCTGCAAAAATGGCATCTAGTGTGTCGCTCAGAGCAGCAACTTATATGACGATAGCCATGACGTTCTTTGCCACAATGGGAATTTTCATTCGGCTGTCTTCTGAGACGCTGCATACGTTGGAAATTGTTTTTTTTCGAAATGCATTAGCACTTGTATTTTTTATTCCATTTATTGCAAAAAATGGTTTGACCATTTTCCGCAGCACTAAAAAGAAATTATATGGCGTGAGGGCATTAATTAATGTCTCCGGAATGGCTGCTGGCTTCACCGCGATTACAATGATACCGCTTGCCGAGGCAACAGCGCTAAGCTTTACCGCTCCACTTTTTGCCACTTTTGCTGCCGCCCTAGTACTTGGTGAAACTATTCGAATGCGCCGAATAATAGCGTTAACACTTGGTTTTTTGGGAATGCTTTTAATTTTGCAACCCGGCGTCAACGAAATTTCCACTGGATCGATACTCGCTTTAATTAATGCGCTAACGATCGCCATAACTGTTTTGATTGTCAAAAAACTTACTACTACGGAACGTCCAGAAATAATCGTGATTTACATGGCACTATTTCAGACGCCGCTTGCCCTAATTCCTGCTATATTTTTCTGGCATTGGCCCGACTTTATGACTTGGGTATGGCTTGTCGCACTAGCTACAGCTGGGACACTCGGCCACCTGCTTTACACAAAAGCCATACAGTTAGCAGAGGTTTCGCAAATGCAACCAATTGAATTTATTCGATTACCAATGGTTGCTGCGCTGGCTTTTTTCCTATTCGGAGAAGTACCAACATACTGGACTTGGCTTGGTGGCGCTATCATTTTTGCCGCAACAGCGTATGTCACACATCGTGAAGCAAAACTTTCCCAAAGCTAAACTTTTATATATTACTATTTCACCTGAGTTATTACCTGCAAATACATGTTTTTAATTACTTTTTTCGAGCACCTTGTCTACTATCTCTTCAGACTCTCCTATATATGCTTCGGGATTAAGTAATTCCACAATTTCTTCTTCCTTTAAATGGTTGGAAACACGTTGATCGGACATGAGCGCCTCCTTAAAGGGTATTTCGTTCTCGAAAGAAGACATGGCGATCTCGTATACAACCTCATGCGCAGTCTGCTTGCCTATTTTTTCACCTAAGGCCAGCATTATTTTCTCCGATAATAAAAGTCCCCCAAGTAAATCTAGATTTTGCCGCATTCGAGTTGGGAAAACCTCAAGCTTTTCCAGAACTGTTCTCATTTTTGACAAAAGCGCACCTGAATAGATCATCATTTCTGGTACAGCTGCCAATTCAATTCTTAGCAGGGCAGAATATCTTTCATGCTCCTGAAACGCTGCATCCGTTATAGCCACTTGCTGCGCTCTAATTAATCGCGACAAACCAATAGCCAATTCAACCGTGGCCGGATTTCGCTTATGCGGCATTGTGCTACTTCCAACCTTCCCGTGATGGTGCGGCTCGGCCACTTCGCCAAATTCAACTTGTTGCAGGGCATAGACTTCTCTCGCTATCTTGCCTAGGCTTGCAGCAACCTGTGTAAGGAGGTTGGCGAGTTCACAAATTCTATCCCTAGAAGAATGCCAACATATATTCGGAACCGTGAGCCCAAGGTATTGAAGCGCTTCACGTTGGGTTTCCTGACCTTTACCTCCAAAAGCGGCCATTGTGCCTACGGCACCGGTTATATTTCCCGATAAAATTCTTGGCTCTGCTTCACTTTGCCTTTCTAAATGCCTGTTAAGTTCATCAACCCAGACAGCACACTTGTATCCAAACGTTAATGGCAACGCTTGCTGTCCATGCGTCCTTCCAACCATCGGCGTCGATCGATATTTTTTAGCTAAGACCTTTAACGCGTCACGCGCTGCTTCTAAATCCCTCTTCAATAAAGGCCAGGCTTTTTTGATCTGCAGGATTAGCCCAGTATCCATGATATCTTGGGTTGTTGCTCCGTAATGTATAAACTCCCCAGCTCCGCCCTCGCAAATTTCTTCTAGAGCGCGAATAGCAGGCACGATGGGGTGCGCTGTTTCACTGATGCCCTTGCCAATTTTTTGCACATCAACATTCTCCACATATGCTTTTCTCGCGATTTCTTCGTATGCTTCTTTAGGTATTATGCCAAGTTTTGACTGTGCTTTCGCTAAAGCTACCTCTACGTCATACCAAGCTTGCACACGCATATTGTCATTAAAAATGTCCAGAAATTCTGGCGTGGAAAATGATGCCCCGTAGAGAAGAGACTCGCTTGCATGACTTGGCATAATTTACTCCAAAATACCTTAATTTATTGTGAATTTTTATCGGATTTTAAAAATGAGATCTTATCTTCATTGCCTCTTATTAAGCGAGAAATATTTGCAAAATGTCGAATAATAATGATCAGTGCTATGAAACAAGCTAACTCCGCATGTTGCTGATCGATAATTAAATATGCCGTTAAGGGACTGGCAACAAAAGATACAATAGCGGCTAGGGATGAGTACCTGAAGACAACGGCAGTAAAAAGCCAAATGACAATAAGTAGCAGGCCCATCAACGGGGAAAACGCTAGAAAAATCCCTAATCCAGTAGCAACCCCCTTACCGCCGCGGAACTTT
>NZGS01000082.1 GCA_002690995.1 Rhodospirillaceae bacterium | reverse complement strand
TTTAAAAAAAATGCTTAATATACTTGAAAACTTTGATCTTAAGGGCATTGGACACAATAGCAGTGAGTATATTAGAGTAGTAGCAGAAGCCATGAAACAAGCAACCGCAGATAAAGATAGACATGTTGGCGATCCAAAATTTGTGGATGTGCCACTCGAAAAACTACTTTCCAAAGACTACGCGAAATCTGTATCTGAGAAGATAAGAAATGGAGAGAAAGTTGCTGTTGAACGTTACGGAGCTGAGGAACCAAAACAAACAACTCACGTAGCTGTCGTTGATTATGATGGAAATTGCGTAACAATGACCCATTCGTTAGGAATGCCATCAGGAGTTATTACAGACAACCTAGGGTTTATGTATAATGGATGTATGGCAGTATTTGACCCAAGACCAAATAGGGCTGGCTCAATCGCACCTGGCAAGAGCCGATTTACTTCACTCGCACCGACAATTATCTCAAAAGAAGGGGAACCCTTCATAGTACTTGGAGCTCCAGGAGGGACGCAGATTGCTATGGGTATTCTGCAAGCGGTTGCAAATGTCATTGACTTTGACATGACTATGCTTGAGGCTGTTTCTGCACCAAGATTTTCCGCAACTAGCAACCTTATAGATGTGATGAACCGGATACCAAGCTACGTAACTAATAACTTGGAAGGTCAGGGTTATCAAATCGCGAAGAGCGCTCTGAGTTTTGGTATCGCAGCTGTCCATGGAATTAGGATACGAGATGGTAAACTAGATGGGGGGGCAGACCCGGGTCACGACGGCGTGGCTCTTCGTGTATAAATTCGATCATGAGTGATCTATCGTTTCTCCCATATGACGTCGAAAATATAATCGCAAGTCGCGCCAGAATGGGATTAATTGCACTAGCGACAGATCGTGTGATTGAACACGAGTTAAATAAACTCTTTAATGGGATTAAAGGAGTTCAGCTTTACACTACAAAGGTGCCGATGGTCCCGAATGTCACGACAGATACGTTGAAATCCATGGATGACGAGTTACAAAAAACAGCTAGAACATTATTGCCTGGAAACAAATTTAGTGTAGTGGGCTATGGGTGCACTTCAGCAAGTGTAGTTATAGGCGAAGATAAGATTTTCCAGATAATAAAAGCCGAGTGCCAGACATCCAGCGTGACAACTCCGATTACCGCCTGCCTTGCTGCTCTGAAAACTTTGAAAGGCAAAAAAATAGGTCTCCTCACGCCTTACGTGGGGGAGGTTAATTCGCTCATACAAAGATATTTTGAGGCTCACGAATATCGCATTACTAAATCCATCACTTTCTCAGAAATTGACGACAACCGCGCTGGAAAAATAACGCCGGCGTCTATATCAGATGCTGTAGTCGATCAATTTTCAGAAGAGGACATTGACTTCGTATTTATCTCTTGTACAAGCCTTAGAGCGGTTGAACTTGTCCCAATATTAGAAGGTAAACTTCAATGCAATGTTACAACAAGTAATCACGCATTAGCATGGCATATGCTCAGATTGTCGGGTATCGATGATAAATATTCAGATAAGGGCGAATTATTTAAAAACTAAACCATTACAAACTTTTTTCCCTTTTTTTACTTCATCGGTTGTAAATTTTATAATCTAAAACAGCATTTTTTTACGCGACGGGATGTCCAGAAAATACTAAAAATTTAATTTGTGTTCTATCGACTATAAATCTCCCAGCATACTTGGAATCAATTACAAGATAGGCTACCGTTATAACGAATAACTAAGTGATTTTAAGGGAGGCGTAATATGACAATGCAAATGCCATTTGAACCCAAAGGCGTCATACCTGCCTGCCTACTGCCGTTTAAATCTGATATGGAAATCGATGAAAAAGCATTTCGGTCGCATCTTTGTGACCTCGCTGCGGTGGAAGGGATTAGCGCTATTACCATCAATGCTCATTCAATGGAAGTCCATGCGTTATCAATCAAAGAGCAAGCTAAAACACTAGAAATTTCACTTGATGAACTTGGCAGTAATATACCGCTCGTGCATGGTGTCTATGCTGACGGTTCTGCGAATGCTGCCGAAATCGCAAAACAGGCGGAAGCTGGAGGCGCCAGCTGCCTACTTGTTTTCCCCCCAAACACGCTATCTATGGGTGGCCAAATGCGACCTGAAATGGCAATCCGCCATTTTGAAACAATCGCAGAAGCAACGGAGCTGCCCATAATATTATTTCAATATCCAATGGGACCAGGTTTAGGTTATCCGATTGATACACTCCTAAAAATCTGTGAGCGCGTCCCCCAAATACGAGCAATCAAGGATTGGTGTAATGATGCGGCCCTTCACGAGCGTCATATTAGGGAGTTAAAATCCTTAAGCAGTCCGGTAAATATGTTGTCTACCCACAGTGCGTGGCTTCTATCATCGCTTGTACAGGGCTGCGATGGCCTCCTCTCTGGCGCAGGCAGCGTGATTGCGAATTTACAAGTCGCTTTGTTTGAAGCATTTCAAAAAGGCGATCTCGAAGAAGCACGCAGTCTTAATGACAGAATCTATCCTACCGTGCGGGCTTTTTACGACGCCCCGTTTTTAGATATGCACAATCGAATGAAAGAAGCTCTTCATTATCTAGGTCGTCTTCCGGAAGCCCACGTTCGCCCGCCGCTGATGAAGCTTACTAACAGTGAGATACAAAAAATTAGGCACTGCATGGATGCTGCGGGGCTATCTCACAATACTGTCTATCAAAAAGTGGCATAATACGCCTCTTATACGGAGTATTTAGAGTTTTATTGGCATTATTTAAAACCGTTGAGCTTTCGGAACAAATGTCCGGACAAAGCCTGCCTCAGTCTTACGCCTAGATCAATCCCTTACTGTCACGTCTTGTAATAACCGAGGGTGGTTATTTGATACTAATGCAAGGATAATTTATTCAAATAATTTCTTTTAGAAGCGCCAAAAAACTCCCAAAAACAACGGAATAATCAAAAGTACATTTCAGAAGTATGCAATTGGTTTTTTTTAAGACCCGAACAATTATCATCTCGACTCCAAGCATAAAGAAAAAATAAACTATCACCGAGGTGTAAAATTTCCTCCTGAACTACGCTTTCAGAACCGCTCTTTTTGAATCTCGATATTATTTTTCTCGCTCTAATTTTTTACTGAGCAACTGAACCAAAGTGGTATGCCATATTTCCAAACTCATTGATCTCTGCTAAATATTTTCGAGGTTCTTTGAACATGAAACAGTTTCTTAACAATCCAAGTACGAGGCATTATGAATTTCGATTTGCAACCAGAAATAGAAGAATACCGCTCCAAGGTTAGAGAATTTGTCGACGAGCATATTATCCCTCTAGAAAATGACAGAGCTAACTACGATCACCACGAAAATATTGCTCCTGACGTTCTTTTAAAAATCCAAAAGCAAGTTAAACAGGCAGGCCTTTGGGCCCCGCAAATGCCAAAGGAACGTGGAGGACTTGGTTTTGACCAGATAGGCATGGCGGCTTCGTACGAGGAAATGAACAGATCAATCTTTGGACCTGTATGCTTTAATTGCAGTGCACCTGATGATGGAAATATGTTTGTTCTCAATAAAGTTGCCACTGAAAAACAAAAAGACAAATGGCTGCAACCTATAATAGATGGAACTGTTAGATCATCATTCGTCATGACCGAACCACATCCGGGTTCTGGTTCTGATCCTTCTATGATGCTTACAAAAGCAGAACCTGTAGGTAATTCTAAATGGAAAATCAGCGGTCACAAATGGTTTATTACAGGCGCCGAAGTAGCTGAGCACTTTATTTTGATGGCCAAAACGTCAGATGACCCTAGAAAAGGTCTGACCGCATTCATGTTTCATAAAGATCAACCAGGATGGGAGATAATAAGAAGAATTGAAATAATGGGTCCAGAAGAACATGGTGGACACTGCGAAATTCGCTTTGACGGCTTAGAGATAGACGACGCCGACCGGATAATGGAAGTTGGTGATGGGCTCAAACTTACACAAATACGCCTAGGTACTGCAAGGCTAACTCATTGCATGAGATGGTTAGGACTTGCAAAACGCTCTATGGAGGTTGCCTCAGAGTATGTGGAGCAACGGGAGAGCTTTAATATAAAACTAGCGGATAGAGAGAGTGTTCAAATGATGCTTGGAGGACTAGCGGCTGACATAGAACTTGGGCGCTTGATAACAATGAGGGCGGCATGGAAATTAGCAAATGGTGATTTTGCTAGGAAAGAAGTTTCAATGGCTAAAAATCACGTTGCAGATACATTACACCGTGCCGTAGACACAGCACTGCAGTTAAATGGAGCACGAGGATATTCCAAAGATACGCCCCTCGAATGGATATATCGATATGCGAGGCAGGCTCGGCTGGTTGACGGGGCTTCTGAAGTGCACAAGATGGTATTATCAAGAATTTATCGAAATGAAGGTCTAAATTTTTGGTCTTGGGGCGTATAGATTGCATGAGCTAAAAGCCGAAACCTTAGCAAATTGGCTAACCGAAAAGACAAATGCAATAAAGACAGAAATTACATCTATCTCTCAATTAAATGGCGGCGCGTCTATGTACACTTGGGAGATTACGGCGTCTTTTGAAGGGGGTCTTTTAGAGGGTACGTCACGATTAATTTTAAGATCTCAGAGTGATACACCACTCCTACCAAGCATTGGAATTGACTGCGAATTTCAATTGCTCAAATTTTTAAAGTCAAAAAAATTTCAAGTTCCAAAACCTGTCTACCTGGATATGTCTGGCCTTTTGACTGGTAACCCCGCCTTCATAATGCAAAAAACAATCGGGTCATCAAAATTTATAGGGGCTGATAGTAAGTTAAACATTCTAGATAGAAAACAACTTACCCGCGATATTGGCCACCAACTTGGTAAGCTTCATAAGCTAAAAATACCGTCAAACCAATTGCGATTATTCAAAAAAGCGGGAGAACAAAGTTTAATCGACCGCTTCTACACTCAACTGGATCTTTTACCGTACTCATTACCTGTAATCGAATGGGCATTGAGATGGTTAGAAAAAAATAGACCTGTTAAACGAAGCCAAAGCCTATGCCATGGCGACTTTCGGAATGGGAATCTTTTAATACACAGAAAACGGCTTACAGGCATAATAGATTGGGAGTTTGCCCATATTGGTAACCCGCTTGAAGACATCGGATGGTTCTGCGCCAGATGTTGGCGCTTTGGTAACGATAAGGAAGAGGCTGGAGGAATTGGACACTTATCAGATTTTATGGAGAGTTATGAAATAACAAACCCACGAAAAGTTAATTGGGTGGAACTGCCATATTGGAACATTGTTGCTACTGTTAAATGGGCGTTAATAGCGCACAGACAAGGTCTACGCGATTCATGGAACAGTGCAAGAAAACTTGAACTGGCCCTTACTGGTTTTAAGGGCGTTCAATTAGAACACGAAATATTAAAACTCATAAAGAACCATGAAAGAGTAAAGATATGAAGGATGCTGACAAAATGACCAAACTACTAGCAGCAGCAAAAGCAGTTTTAGAGGAAGATATCATACCTTCACTTCCTTCCAGGAAACGCTTGAGTGCCCTACTGGTAGAAGAGGCACTATCAATCGCTCTGAATACAACATATCAACTGGTTAGGCAGAAGGAGAATGAGACAGCTAAAAATAATAAAGTGCTATCAAATCAAATTAGATCAGGTGTTTATGACACTTCTTTGGATGGGAAGATCACTAAGATTCTATCTCAGGATGTCGCAGAAAGGTTGGAAGCATCCACTCCCGATTTCAAAATACATCAAAAATTCTCTCAATATTTGGCGAAATAGTGTTTACCGCAAAACTCATATCCCTTTTATGGCAGGTTGAAGCTGTCTAGCTTTTTCTTCGATTCCAGGAATGATCTTCTTGACTAGGTCGTCGTCCAGGTCCTTAGCTACATCTGGATAGCCGGCCCCTGTAATCATTTGACGTAATTTTCCGGCTTTTAATACATCTAAAGTCCATTCTAACGGGTCTGGAACCACTGTCTTGTCCCAGTAGTAACGTAGGTTTTTATTCCGAGGGCCATAGTGGTAATGAGGCTGAATACGAAAACAGTCAAAAGCTAAAATTTCTGTTTCCTCTGAATATTCGTGGCTAGAACTGCCGCATAAATCCGTAAGCACATGGATCGCTAGACCACCATCATCACCAAGGGTTCGAAGCTCCAGGCCAAACCGAATATTTCCAGCCTCGAAAATAAAATCTCCCCTTTTGTGTTTGACAAGCTGTATGCTGTTTTTGAATTTATCGCGCGCTAACCTTTCCACCTCTGGGATTGCATTTAAAACCGTTTGCATATCAATTTTGCGAGCGATAGTTCCATAACCAGCCGCCTCAATCATTTTGACCAGTCTCGTTTTAAGTTTTTGGATGGACCATCCTATAGCGTTTCCATCCGTTAGAGGGTCAATTTGACAGATTTTAGAACGACCGTCGGGATCATAGATATATGTTGGCTGTAAAAAGAAGCAGTTGAACTGTAACAAATTTATTTCGTTATTTTGATTACTACTTCGCACCTGAATTATTACGCCCTGATCAGCGTGATGATGTATATTTGCATCCCACTGCTCGTGCCAAATAGCAAAAAATACTGTACCTGCTTCTACCTTCGAATAACCAGTTTTCATTCCCAGCCCCCTGTAGTTTTCAACACATCTCCCGGCAATTGATTTGGGATTAAATATATTTAATCTTTTACAACTTTAGCATAAGAAGAATTTCATATCCTGAAAATCAAATTCTTTTTATACTCCTATTTAAGTCAAAATATTTTCATAATTTTCAGTAATTTTAGTGGGGAGAACAAAAGATGATTTATGAACTGAGAATATACCACTGTGTGCCTGGGCGGCTCCCGGCCCTTCTAAATCGTTTCGATACTATCACGCTAAAGTTGTGGGAAAAACATGGCATAAAGCAAGCTGGCTTTTGGACTGTCGGGATAGGCGACTCAAACCAAGATCTCTACTATTTACTGGCCTGGGACTCCCTAGCAGATAGAGAGAGGAAGTGGGATGCATTTGCCAGTGACCCAGAATGGCTAGAAAAAAAAGCGGCAACGGAAGCAGACGGTCAAATTGTTGCATCGGTTAACAACCAAGTTCTCATGCCTACAAAATTTTCGGCAGTTCAATAGAGTTGAATAATTTTTTAGAAGTATGACGATATATAAATCGTTAACTTATAGCGTTTATTCATCTATCAGACGATATCGAAAACCATCAGTTGCATGACTAATCACGTGTCCCATCGTTGGAGAACCAAAATGGGCTGGGCATAATAAGGTATTAGTATCAGCAACCCTCTCTAGCATCTTTGTTCTGCTGGCTGCGGACAAATGGGGGTCTTCGCAAGCTCGGCTAGACCATTCAGGTCGAATAAGTTGTAGTGGATGATGAATTACATCACCACTCATCAAAGCTGTCTCTTCGCCTGATTTTAGATTAAGCATTACGTGCCCTGGTGTATGACCTGGAGCAGGCTCTAACCACATGCCATCATCGATTTGATGCGTATCCTCTACAATGATTGCTTGGCCAGCCTCAACAATTGGGAGGACACTATCCTCATAAACCAACGGGACAGGTACCGTCTCCCCTTTTTCATAGCGAGCTGCCCACAATTCAAATTCATTCCGTGAGAATATATATTTGGCATTGGGAAATGTAGGGACCCACCTCCCATCTAGTAGCTTAGTATTCCAACCAACATGGTCAACATGAAGATGAGTGCATAAAACAAAATCTACCTCCTCAGGGTGCACACCAACGCTTGCTAACTCCTCAATGAATGGCGAGTTCTGCATATGCCAGCTCGGTCGTGCAGGCCTGGACTTGTGGTTACCAACGCATGTATCAACTAAGATGGTATGGTGTGATGTTTTAATCACATACGATTGAATGCATAGAATTACCTCGATTGTTTTGGGGTCAATATACCTCGGCATCAGCCAATCTTTATTAGCTTCCACGACCTCCCTAGTAGCGTCTGGGAAGAAAGTAAATGTATCAAAAATTGGAACTTCACTCTCTATTGCCCGATGTATCTCTAATCCCCCTAATTTATACATGGTATCCCTTTCTTAATCTAAGATGCCAGGAAATAATTTTTTTCTCTTCTAGAATTACGAACCCTCACCAATCACAATCTGGGCCGGTGGCGCTTTTCCATCCTTGTCCTCACCAAAATACATTGTCGTATGAGGAAATGGAATTTCTATACCCTCTTGATCAAAACGCTTTTTAACACGTCGTAAAAATTCTCTTTTAACAGACCATTGCATTATAGGTTCAGTTTTAATTCTAGACCTAATAATAACGGCGCTATCTGCCAATTCTTGCACTCCCATAACGTGAATAGGCTCTAGGATTTTCTCACCCCAATCTTTATCCGCCTGTAGATCTTGGCATATCTCCTGCAAAATCTTACTAACCGCGTCAGTATCCTCTCGATAAGCTATCCCTATATCCAAAAGAGCGTACGAAAAATCCTTTGTCAGGTTTTCAACCGAGGTTACATCGCCAAAAGGAACTGTATGAACCGTTCCTGCAACATCGCGGAGTCGTATAGTTCTAATAGACAAGTCTTCCACTAGTCCCGTATGCCCTCCTACTGTTACGACATCACCAACTGCGATGGTGTCTTCAATGAGAATAAACAAGCCAGTTATTATATCTCTAACAAGGGCTTGAGATCCAAAACCTATCGCGAGACCGATAACGCCAGCCCCCGCCATAAGCGGGGCGATATCGACGCCTATCTCAGAGAGTATAATAAGCCCACCAAAAACTATAAGAGCTATAAATATGGCCCTTCGTAATAGAGGTAAGAGTGTACGACTACGGCTACCTGCTCGCCCAAAAGAGGCACGTTCTTCCGACCTTGCAAGTATTTTCGCAATGTAACTTGATGAAAGCTCCCAGGCCACAACACAAATAATGAGCACGACCAAAATTGTTCCTCCGGCACCTAGGATTTTGCCTTGGATTTCAGGGGAAACGGTCGCAAATAAATTCACATCCCAAGCCGCAAAAATAGACAAGATTACAACGACAGATAAGATGCCATCTACTATTTTCCTTATAATGGGTCTGTAAAGACTGCTGCGTTCCAACAAGCCGGGAAATCGCTTATTAAGTTCTGCATCTATTCTAAATACACGATCAATCACTCGCTTTGATCCAAGTGAAAACAACACACCCACGAAAACAACTAAAATAGTTAGCGATGTACTCTCTACCAGGAAAAGAAATCCACTTTGCGCTCCAAAACCGAAGACACAAAAAACAAGAAAAATGTATATTAAAGCGAGTACGTGCCAAACATCACCGAGACGGGACCTAATTTGATTATTTTTGGTTCCTCGTATTGATGACGCTACGGGATCCCGGTTTTGCAGAACAAGTATTGTTAAGAGAAGGGCAAAGATCAGAGCAGATAGCACTTCGACTAAAATTGTCAGTTCTGGATTAGCCGTCAAAGAAGTAATTTTCGACAGAGTATACCCTGCAACTCCCACTAGGGATAACCTTCTGGCCCAAACATATAAATAGGCAGATGTTCTGCCAGAAACTGGCATTAGCCTCAGCTGGTCAGCATGAGGCGCGAGCAAAGCACGAGCAATAACGCTAACTCCTGTTATAAAAGCTATTGCGTTAATTAATAGCTGAGCTATCTCAACTGAAAAGGGTGATCGCGGAACAATACCAAGTACTGTATATCCTGCAACTAGGACTGCAGCCACGCTTACTGCATCCAACAAAAATCTTATCGTGCCCTTGAAAACTCGCTCTTGCAGCGTGTCAACTTCTGCATTTCTCAATCTTTTGATTGTAGAGGAAAATAAACTACTGACTATCCACTTCGCTACGATTGCTATGAGAATAGGAAAGCCAACTCCGAGAAGAGCAAGTTCGAGCCAGAACGTCCTATTTTTTTCGTGGCCGAACTGTTGAAACAACCAATCTGGAAAACTAACTATGTGAGAAAGATTATCGCCAATGGATGAAACAGCTTTCAAGAATCTATCCGTTTGATTTTGCACCTCGTCTAAAAAGCGCCAAGTAACGGGAACTTTTGTTACATTTCCGTCAACCTCCACTTTTTTGTTTAAGGTTCCTGCTCGATCACTACCCTCTTCCAAGTACTTTTTTATTTCCTCTAATTTTCTCAGGAAATTTTTCCGTTTTTCTTCGTCATCTATTGTTTCAATTATAGTATTTAGCGTCGTTATATTTTTAGTGTTATTTGTCGACTGATCACTCGCAAAAGCACGACATGAACAAACCGCAATTACGAAAAAAACGAAAAATACGCACCAGTGAGCTTTGCTGTTTGTTATCTTCAACACCATAGATATCTTTCCCTATGTGCAACTTTTATTGCCAATCATGCATTTGGTATTCTTCATTTTACTTTAACTATATAAGCAAGTTGACCATCATTGCGCTAGCATAATAGGCTCGGGAGGAGTTTTTCCTAAAATCAGGTCAGCTCCTTTTTCGGCTATCATCATAGTACCAGCATTAAGATTAGCAGAAAGCATAGAAGGCATTATAGATGCATCTATAACTCTTAATGATTCAATGCCTCGAACTTTTAATGTATCATCAACCACAGCTGTAGGATCACTGGCTGGCCCCATTCGGCACGTCCCCATTACGTGATAAGTCGTACTCCCCCAATGCCTCGCTGCATCTAAAAGTTCATCGTCTGATTGTACCTCTGCGCCAGGATATTCTTCGCCATCAAAAAAAGGTTTTAGCGCGTTCGATTGCATAAGTTTCCGGGATAGCTTCATTGCCGCTACCGTCACTTTCCTATCGATCTCCTCCGATAAATAATTTGGTTGTATCAGTGGTTTTTCTATTGGGTCAGCTGAACGGGCTCGCACCCATCCTTTACTTTCGGGTCGATGCTGCCAAGCTGCCACCGTAAACCCCGGATGATCGGCCAACAGCCCGTGATTCCCAAGCTTGTAACTCGCAGGAGCAAAAACAAATTGCAAATCATTCGTTTTCAAATCTGGATTTGAGTGCCAGAACCCATAGACCATTGAAGGACTCAAATTTAGAATACTTTTACCGCCAAGGAAGTACTTCACCACCTCCCCCACCATGGCTAAACCCTTTGATTGTTCGTTGATTGTACTAATGTTTTTTACGCGCCCGCAAAAACGTGGGGCGTAGTGATCACGCAGATTTTCACCTACGCCGCCAAGTTCGTGAATGACTTCAACACCGATCGATTTTAATAACTCTGAAGAGCCTATCCCAGATAGTTGTAATAAGTGAGGAGAATTAATTGCACCGGCCGATATTATGACTTCTCTGTTAGCTGAAATATAATTTTTGTCACTCTGGTTTCCTTTTCCTTTAAGTTCAACGCCAAGAGCTTTTTTATTCTCCACAACTACCCTACAGACTAACGTATTTGTTTTAATTTCTAAGTTCGGCCTTGATTTTGCCGGGTTTAAAAAGGCTCTAGCCGTGCTCACTCTTCTTCTTTTGTAAGTTGTTCTTTGAACATAGGATATTCCTTCTTGAACCGCCCCGTTGTAATCGTTGTTAATTGGAATACCCAGCTCTCCAGCACCTGCGATGAATGCATCGCAAAGTGGGTGTTGATAATTGAGATCCGTTACCTGCAGTCCCCCTTCTCTGCCGCGAAAAGTATCATCTCCATAACCAATCCTCTGTTCACATCGTTTGAAATATGGGAGTACATCAAAGTACCCCCAACCATTATTACCTTTTTGGGCCCAACTATCGTAGTCCATCCGCTGCCCACGATTGTATATGTGACCGTTAATAGAACTCGATCCCCCCAAGGTTTTCCCCCTTGGTACATCTATTGACCGATTAGCGGTCCAATAACTAGGCTCAGCTTTATACATCCAGTTAACTTTTGGATTGTATAAAGTCTTTATGAAGCCCGCTGGAATATGAATAAAAGGATTATAATCCGAAGGACCGGCTTCTATTAAACAAATACTATATTTCCCACTTTCGCTAAGCCTATTTGCCAGAATACAACCAGCAGATCCCGCACCAATTATTATATAATCAAAATTTTCTGGCATAATGGTCGTTTTCAATCATTTATCACTATTGGCTCGAGTGGCGTTTTTCCTAAAATTAAATCAGAACCTTTTTCGGCAATCATCATCACCGCCGCATTAAGGTTTGCAGACAACATATTGGGCATTATAGAAGCGTCAATTACTCTTAATCCCTCTATGCCTCTTACGCATAGATTATCATCGACTACCGCTGACGGATCAGATGCCGGGCCCATGCGGCATGTTCCCATAACGTGGAAAGTGGTTGTTCCACGCTCTTTGGCAACCTGAAGCAGTTCATCATCGGACTGAACCTTCTCACCTGGATATTGCTCATAATCAAAGTAAGGCTTTAATGCATCCGTTTTCATTAATTTTCGTGCTAACTTCATTCCAGCCAGCAACACAGTTCTGTCGCTCTCCTCTTTCAAGTAATTCGGCTGTATTTCCGGTGCTTCAAAAGGATTTGATGTCCTTGCCCTGACGTACCCCCTGCTATCAGGTCGTTGTTGCCACGACGCTATGGTGAATCCAGGTTGGTCATCAAGCTCCGATTGAACACCTTCCTTATAACTAGCTGGCGTAAAAGTAAGCTGTAAGTCTTTATTCCTAACATCCTCATCCGAGTGCCAAAAACAATAGACAAGAGTGGGGCTCAAGTTCACAATACTGTTGCCGCCAAGCAAGTATTTAGCAACCTCCCACCATAGTCTAGGGCCCCGCGCCTTCTCATTAATAGTATCGATGTTTTTCACGCGCGCTGTAAAGCGCGGCGCATAGTGATCTCTTAAATTTTCTCCCACTCCGGGCAAATCATGTACCAACGGAATTTCAAGATCGTTAAGTAAATTTGCGGGTCCAATCCCCGACAATTGCAGTACTTGAGGCGAATTTATTGCTCCTCCTGATAAAATGACCTCTCTCTTCGCACTGATACGTTGAGTTTGACCACTACTATCTCCTCGTTTTAACTCAACACCAATAGCTCGTCGTGCCTCAAATAAAATTCGAGTAACATGGGCGTTGGTGTATACTGTCAGATTTTTTCTTGATTTAGCTGGATTCAAAAACGCTCTAGCTGAGCTGACACGACGCCTCTTGTATGTGGTACGTTGTACATAGGAAACGCCCTCCTGATTAGCGCCATTGTAATCAGTATTTGTTGGAATTCCGATAGAGTTGGCCCCTTTAATAAAGGCGTCACAAAGGGGATGGCGCCATTCAAGGTCAGTGATTTTTAGATTTCCACTCTTACCTCTATAAAGCTCATCACTCTCACCTATCTTTTCTTCACAGCGTTTAAAATAGGGTAATACGTCCGAATACCCCCAACCCGAATTTCCTAATTGAGCCCAACTATCGAAGTCCATTCTCTGACCTCGATTATATACATGTCCATTTATAGAACTTGAGCCTCCAAGTGTTTTACCTCTAGGCACTGCCACCACCCTGCCACCAGTCCACTCACTCGGTGTTGCCTCGTACAGCCAATTTATTTTCGGGTTCACTAAAGTTTTCATAAAACCCGCCGGAATATGAATAAATGGATCCCAATCTGACGGACCCGCTTCTAGAACACAAACGCTAAACCTACCATCAGCAGTTAACCGATTAGCTAATACACATCCCGCAGATCCAGCCCCTATGATAATGTAATCAAACTGTTCCATTCCGTAATTAAACCCAAATATTATTTGCCGCCAACTCCCTAGGATTCAACTCGAATATTATGTAATGTTGAACAAGCAGCCGAAAAAAAATCCAGTATAACCAATCCAAGGCTTTTGATAAATGTTATTCCGTGTAGATTTCTGTCTGCCATCGTATTATTTACTAGTGGCATGTCGATAAAATACTAAAAGCAAAACGGAGGAATCTTAATGGAAGCCGGCGCAGCTCTAGTTGAGGCCATAACAGACGCAGGAATAAATGTAGCTTTCACCGTCCCTGGTGAGAGCTTTCTACCGGCTTTGGAGGCGATGAGGACAAACAAAGATAAAATACGTGTTATCTCCGTAAGACAAGAGGGTGGTGGATCACTTGCGGCTCACGGCTTTGGCCAACTCACTGGCAGACCTGCTGCGGTTTTTGTAAGCCGCGGCCCTGGAGCTACGAATGCTTCAATTGGATTACATGCGGCTTATCAAGACTCAATCCCTTTAGTAATGTTCGTGGGGCATGTGAGAAGCCATATGATAGGACGAGAAGCATTCCAAGAAATCGACCATCGTACGACATTCGAATCTATGTCCAAGGCAGTCTTTATACCATCAACTCCTGAAGAGATGGTTGCAATGGCAAAAGAAGCCATTGACCTTTCTATGGACAAAAGGCCAGGACCAGTAGTTGTCGTGATGCCGCGAGATTTCGGTGACGCAAAAGTTGACGGTAGTGCAAATAATGAAATTCAGAATTTGCAGCCAGAACTTAGTAAGGAAACCCAACATCAGTGCGATCAGCTTGCGGACACCTTAAAAAAATCAAAAACCCCGCTCATTATTGCCGGCGAATTGGCGCGTCAAAAAGAAAATAGGAATGCTTTAAAAGAATTTGCACACAAACTTGGAGCACCAGTATTGGCGGCTTATCGATGCCAGGATGTCATCGATAATCACGATAAACATTATGCTGGACATCTAGAAATCAATCACGTCAGTTATCAAGAACAGCTAATCAAAGATGCTGATTTCATAGTGGTGGCTGGGAGCCGGCTCGACGGCATAACGAGCCGAGAAGAAACAATAATAAATGACGATGCTTGGGCGCATATTTATAATGACGAAACGGTTCTTGAACGTTTTGATGCTAGATTCAAGTTTAAAGCTAGCGTTTCATCTGCCCTTTACTGTTTAACAGAAAAGCTAAACGAACCAAGACAAGATAACTTGGCATGGAGAGACCAAGCACATAAGTCGTTCAATAATTTTTCAGCCCCAGGTTCTTATCCTGTCTCCGGAAATGTTGACATGTCATTGATTGCTGACCAAGCACGTAAACTTCTCCCGGATAATGCCATTATTATTACAGATGGAGGTAGCTACGCACGATGGATACATCGATTTTTTAAATTTAGGGCTCCTCTTACACAAGGGGGATCCGCAAGCGGGGCTATGGGAGCAGCTGTACCAGGATCAATCGGAGCATTCCTCGCAACTACCGATAAAAGGCCTGTAATAGCTTTTTGCGGTGATGGCGGTTTCATGATGACTGGTCAAGAACTATCAACTGCGGTTCGGGAAAACATTCCAGTAAAAATTATTGTTTGTGATAATAATGTGCATGGATCAATTATCAAAGGTCAGTTGGACAAATATGGAACCGCTAACGCTTTCGCCACGGTCATGGGAAGCCCAGATTTCATCAAACTTGCAGAAGGGTATGGTGCGGCGGCATGGAAAGTCGAGGATACCGAAACTTGGTCTAATGCTTTAACACAGGCACTGGAACATGATGGACCAGCTCTGATACATATAAAGTTTGATCCGAAAGATATAGCACCATATGGCAATGAAAAGGATGCCGTTTAGGCACAATCCCTCCCACTACCAATCACTTGTAAAATTTTATTTGAATTAATCTTCTCCCTCAGCATAGGCTAAGAAGAAGCTCTATTTAGTTAAAAATTCAAGTATGCAATCGGTTTGAACTGGTACATTAAGCGCAGGAGCGTGGCCACAACCTTTGCACTCAACTAACTCTGTTTTAGGCCCTCTATTCGTCATAGCTTCTGCCATTTCTTTTGAAAGTAAGTCGGAGTACTCTCCTCTTAATAAGAGTGTATCCGAGGTTATTGCGTCGTAATAATCCCAAATAAGCCAGTCATTTCTGTGAAGGACAAACTGATTCACAATTTTTGGATCGTA
>NZGS01000081.1 GCA_002690995.1 Rhodospirillaceae bacterium | reverse complement strand
TTCGATTATTTTCACTGGCTTTGTTTCTTACGGTTTCTGGCAAGAAACCTGGCTCAGTATAATCGGAATGGCAGTCATTCTTTTTAAATTAATTCACCAATTCGCTCCTGATGGGAATGCCCGGGCGGATTAGTTTTCTTTTTTTGGAGTATAGACGACGTCCAGATATCAAGACGTTAATGCAGTTAAATCCATAGGTATCGTAGGCACGGGGACAATTGGTGCAAGTTGGGCAGCCTACTTTCTTGCGCAAGGCTTTAAGGTAAAGGCGTGGGATCCCGCCAATACTTGGAAAGTGAAGTTGGAGAACTTTATTGAAAGTGCATGGACAGATTTAGAAAAGCTTGGTGTATCGGAGATTGCAACCCCATCTAATCTTACCCTTTGCGATGAACTTGGCTCTGTCACAGAGGGAGTTGATTTCATTCAGGAGAATGCACCGGAACAGTTAGGTGTTAAACAAAAACTATTTAGAGAATTAGATAAAACAGCTCCAACTTCAGTGATTATATCCTCTAGTACTTCTGGTTTAATTATGTCGGAAATGCAGGAAAATATTGAAAATGCTGAGCGATTTGTTGTTGGACATCCATTTAATCCACCACATTTGATACCGCTTGTGGAAGTCGTGGGCGGAGAATTAACAGCGGCTGAAGTTGTTGAATGGACAATAGATTTTTATAATTATATTGGAAAGCACGCTATTAAAATAAACAAAGAAGTGCCTGGTCATTTAGCCAACCGTCTCCAGGCTGCATTGTGGCGAGAGGCTGTCTTAGCTGTCCAGAATGATCTGGCATCTGTTGAAGATGTTAACGCCGCTGTAGCGCAAGGCCCTGGTTTAAGATGGGCGCTGATGGGACCACACATGATTATGAATCTTGCCGGCGGAAAGGGTGGATTGGAGCAAATGCTTTCCCATTTTGCTCCAGGTATTCAAGGCTGGTGGCGAACTATGACGGAAACCCCTAGCATGAACCAAAAGCTTCAAAAAACGTTAGTAGACGGCGTCAACAAAGAGGCAGGAAAAAAAACGATTGACGACCTTGAAAAAGAGAGAGACACGAGATTAATAAAACTTCTTCGTATGCTTCAGGAGACCAAATAGGGTGACTAGTTTAACTTTCGGAGTTAATCGCATACGATGCTTGTCTTAATACTTGACGTGACCGGTAGACTACCATTTCTAGCCAGTCCGGTGTAGCAGGATAATAATGTTTCTTTAAAGCTTTCTTAATCCTTTTAGTCTCGCGGCAAGACCAGTCTACGGTCCCCTGATTATGTAACCAATGATCTTCTCGTAAAGCGGCTCTGCTTCGCTCTTGGGAATAAGTTCCATATTCCAGTGCAACGTAAGCATAGTTTTTACCCAGCACTCGATCCCATAAATCTCGACTTGTTCCGTTTAATGGGATAGAAAAAGAAGTCCCTTGTTCTGGAGTACCAACAGAGTCTCCATAAACTTTGCTAACCCATTCACCACTTTTTGTATTCGGTTTATGCATTGAGATTGGTTCTCCGTAGCCAAATGGCCCTAATCCTGTATGAAAGTCTATTGCCGCAATAAACTTCTTATTTTGAATGCTAAAATCGGTAATTATTCTTTCTAGTGTTTTACGCGCCCAAGTTGGTGCAAAGCCTCCAAAAAACATACTGTGTGCATGTTTATATTGGCCTGATTTGCGAGCTTTTTGGAAGGCCAATTCGCCATGCTTGTCTCTATACTCCTTAATAAGACGCTCAGCTTGAGTCATAGATTTTGCGTCTAAACTATCAGGCACAAAGGCGCTAACGAGTTCATCATGTCCAATATTATCTGGAAGAGGTTGGTTGAAATCGAGAAAGTTGCGGTTTAGATCACACCCTTCTTCCGTCACTCTTCTACACCAGGCGAAGCCATGTGGGTTTATGGCGTGAATAAAAAAAACAGCGACTTTTTCCGAAATGAAAGATGGGTTCCAGCATTCTAACCAATCTACTTGGCAACCAGATCCACAAAAACCCTCAACACCATGTGTACCCGATATTATGATTAATGCTTTTTCAGCGTTGGTTGATCCTGCCCATGCAACATCACATGTCAGTTTTTCGCCGAGTGGCCCAAGGTTAGGGTTTTCATAAACGGTGAGCTTCAAGCCTTTTTTGCTGGCAGTATTAACAAATTTGCTTCTCGCCTCGGAGTATGTGTCCGAGAAAGATGATTTTATCGTCTTTAATATATCCATTTTACTCAAATAATAATAAAATTGAAATAAGGCATAGACTGCCGCGCACCATATTTTTAATAATAAGACATATTTTATTCAACCGGAGAATAACTTACACTATAGGCATAAACCAACGATTTATAGTCGGTGTACGGATTTAAGATAAGTTAGTACGCATCTTGCTTATGTTCTCTGGATATTATGATAAGACAGTAAATCTTGGTGAGTCTCTCTTTGCAAGCTTTGGAAGAAAAGGGCAAATTCAATGGCAATCAACAAAATCTGCGAGAGCTTTGAGGCGGCAGTTTCTGGAATTAAAGATGGTTCAACCATATTAGTATCTGGTTTTGGTGGAGCCGGCATGCCTACCGAGCTACTAAATGCCTTGCGGGAGCAGGGCGCTTCAGAGTTAACAATAGTTTCCAATAACGCAGGGGTAGGGAAAGAAGGCATTGGCGGACTGTTATTAGATGGTCGTGTAAAAAAAGTTATATGTTCATATCCAAGATCAGGTGGTTCAGTTGTATTCGAAGAAATGTGGGCAGCGGGGAAAGTAGACCTTGAGGTTGTGCCTCAAGGAACGCTAAGTGAACGCATTAGAGCTGCAGGTGCTGGGATTGGAGGTTTCTATACTCCAACTGGGGTAGGCACTCAGTTAGCAGAAGGAAAAGAAGTGCGGGAGATTAATGGACGGCTCCAGCTACTGGAAGCACCCTTAAAAGGAGATGTAGCCTTTATCTTGGCGCGTCAGTCCGATCGCTGGGGAAACCTTGTTTACAACAAGTCTGCTCGTAATTTTGGCCCGGTCATGGCGCCAGCAGCAGATCTGACTGTGGTGCAGGTACATGAAGTTGTCGAACTTGGGGTTCTAGATCCCGAAGTTATTGTCACACCTTCTATATTTGTTGATAGGGTGGTAAAAATGCCCGGTCCGGGGATGGGCGAAAGACACTAGCTTTAGAGTTTGGGCACAGTAATCTAATAAGAAAAAGGTCCTTTCCCCACTTTCTTTGACTGTGCTACATGTTCAATTGCTGCGGTCACTCCCCCAGGTGCAAACTTAATATCGAGATACCTGAGTGTTGCCTCAATTGAGGCGAGAGCCGCAAACAACATGGGTGCATTCATATCCCCCATATGACCTACCCTAAAGGCTTTTCCCGCTAGATTTCCGAGGCCACCGCCTAATCCCACCATCATTTCATCGCGGCATACGTCTCTTATCATATTTGCATCCACGCCCTCATCGGTAAGAATAGTAGTTACGGCGGTTGATCTTTCTTTTGGTTCGATGGCATTAAGGGACAACGTTCCGGCTTGGCTCCATACTTCAACCGCCGCATGTGTTGCCCCCGCCAAAACTCTATGTCGCTCGTAGATGTTCTCCAAGCCTTCCTCAAAAATCATGTCGAGTGCTTCCCGCATCCCAAAAACCATTAGTTGCGGGGCAGTGCCACAAAATTTTCTGTAATCTTCAGCCTGCAGTCGAGTGTTCCAATCCCAATATAATTTTGGCATCGTAGAATGTTGATGCACGCTCAAAGCTTTGGCATTAGCTGCAACAATTCCTAAACCTGGCGGCATCATGAGGCCCTTCTGGGAAGCAGTTACAGTTACATCGATTCCCCAATTATCCATTTGGTAGTCAACCGTCCCGGCTGCAGCCACGGTGTCAACTAAAAATAAGGCAGGATGATTTGCAGAATCTACGGCTCTTCTAAGCAATGGTAGATCATTTGTTATTCCTGTTGCGGTCTCGGTGTGAATTATCAAAACACCCTTGATCTCCTGTTCTTTATCTTTCTTTAATTCTTTCTCTAGCAGGGCCGGATCAATAGCACGTCGCCAATTACCTGGCATATTAATCACTTCCAGATGCAGCGCCTTTGCCATATTTGACCAAGCATTAGAGAAATTTCCTGTTTCTGGGACTAGTACTTTATCTCCAGGTGAAAACACATTTGCCAGAGCTGCTTCCCAAGCGCCATGTCCATTCGAAGTATATAGGAAAACCTCACCGGAGGTATTAAGAACTTTCTGTGTGTCCTGGAAACATGATTTTGTGGTTTCTAAAAAATATGGGTCTGATAAATCTAATGTCGGTTGATGCATAGCATTCATCACTCGGTCTGGTACGTGAGTTGGTCCGGGGGTATTTAGGAACTTCCGACCTCTTTTAACAGACATTAAAAAAACTCCATGCGTAAGAATCTAAAAATTTGGTTAGTTGAGTCGCGAACATACATCCAAGTGTTTTGAAAATAAAGGTAACTTTAAAGAAATTTAACCCTGCGATAATGGAAATTAGTTTCGGTGCATAATAGTTGACAAAAGCTCTTTTTTTAGGAAGTTTTTATGGCAAGTTGCTAAAAAAAATTGGAAAAGGGCATTATGGAGAAATTATCTAGACGCCAACTTGCTTGGCTTGCTGCAAATGAAATTCCCGATGGCGCTCACGTAAATCTAGGTATCGGTATACCTACGCTTTGTGCAGACCATATGCCTTCGGATAAAGAAGTACTTCTCCATAGTGAGAATGGTGTATTAGGCTTTGGGCCTCGACCAGAGGAAGGCGAAGAAGATTTGGACTTAGTCAATGCGGGAAAGCAACCAATAACCATGCTTAAAGGTGGCTCGTATTTCGTGCATTCTGACGCGTTTGCTATGATAAGAGGTGGGCACATTGATATCGCGATGTTAGGTGCTTTTGAGGTGTCAGAAAATGGGGATCTAGCTAATTGGACCACGAATAACCCAACCTTCCCGCCTGGTGTTGGAGGTGCCATGGACCTTGCTGCTGGTGCAAAACAAGTTTGGGCTTTGACAGAACACATTACTCGTGACGGTAAACCAAAGATTGTAAAAAATTGCTCCTATCCACTAACATCATCAAGATGCGTAAAACGTATATTTACCGACCTAGCTATTATAGATGTTTCTGATGCTGGTTTGACGGTCATAGGGATGATAGGTGGTCTTTCGTTAGAGGAACTGCAAGCTATTACAGAGCCGACTCTAGTGTTGTCTTCAGAATGTTACAAACTAGAGGCTCCACAGATATAAAAACCTCGATGCGGTTATATTGTGTACTATAATCATCTCTTTTGTTCTCGAAGCTTTAATTGGAATATGGAAACTGTTAATAAAAAAGGTAGGCAGTGTCCCTATTTATATGAGATGTTCAAAAAAGCATAGCTGGTGGTAAGTGATGTCTAAGATCGTCATACGGGCGGCGGAAGAAAACGACCGCGAAGATATACTGGGAATGTTGCAGAGATTGCAAAACTATGAGCACGCATTGCATGCTGGCAGGCGGCCAGGAAATGAAGTAGACGAATATCAGTATGTGCGGATCTTAGAATCAACAAAAGCATTTAATGGTGCCTTTCTCGTTGCAGTAGAAAAAGAGGAACTTGTTGGATTAACCGCTGGTTGGATGAGTATTGATGACAATCAGCTTTCGGAAATGCCGCATCGTGAACATGGTCACATTTCAGTCTTGTTTGTGGACGATGAACACAAAGGTAAAGACATAGCTCGTTTATTACTTGAAGCTATTCAGGGTCATCTAATGTCCGTTGGAGCTAGCCGACTATCGATAAGTTCTTTGGCCCGAAATGGTCCTGTTTTAACAGCCACTAGGACTTTTGGTTTTGAGCCCTATGAAATAATTCTTGAGAAAAAAGTTGGCTGATTGTGTATATAAACAGTCTCACTTTACACTATGATCTCGCATGACTGAATTTTTCGCAAATCAGAGGCAGTCATATAATAAGTGGACGCGTGAGATCATCCGCTATGCCGACCTAGATCCTGTGGGACATGTAAACAATAATGCTTACGGCCTTTTTATCGAAAATGCTAGAACTGTTTTGTTTATGGAGGTGGAGGACGAAATCAAGTCAGATCTCGATAGCTCTTCGAAGTGTGATTGGGTTTTACGAAAACTTGACATTGATTTTCTGAGAGAAATTCATTACCCGGGCGAAGTCGATGTTGGCATTGCAATCACCCGAATTGGAACAAGCTCTATGGTTGTAAATCATGGTGTTTTCACTAGTGGTTATTGCGCGGCAACAGCCGTTGGAATAAGTGTTTATTTCGACCTGGAAACCCGTAGTTCGAAACCGATACCTGAGAAAATTCAACAGGCCATGCTTAAAATAGCTTGCCCAAAAAGTTGAGTGCTAGTTTACCGGGGTTAAAACAGACCCATCGCTAAGAAACGTTTTCAGATTGTCATAGAGTGTCATGCCCATTTGCATCCTTGTCAAGTGCGTCGCACTTGCCATATGGGGAGTAAGTATAAGATTATCTTGAATGTTTAAAAAGGCACTCGGCACTTCTGGCTCATTTGGAAAAACGTCTAATGCGGCTGCCCCTAGTGATCCATCTTTTAGACACCTAGCAAGGGCTTCGTTATCGACTACCGTTCCCCTGGCTACATTTACTAAGAGGCCTTCTGGTCCGAGAAGTTTTATTATTTTTTCGTTTATTAAACCCTTTGTGTTTTCACCCCCCGGCAATATTGCGATTAGAATATCGATGGCTGCTGCCATTTCCTCTAAATTTTGACAAAACTTAAAGGGTACATCTTTCCTCTCATTACGTTGATGGTAGCTGATATCCATTTTGAAGGCGGCGCATCGATTTGCAATTTCAAGCCCTATTCTTCCTAGGCCAAGTATACCAACTTTAGAGTGGTTGACATGATGCACGTATTCGAAGTTGCCTAACTTTCTCCAATTACCCTCTCTTATGTACCTATCTGCCTGGGTTACTTTTCGGCGACCTGCTAAAACCAAGGCCATAGCCATATCAGCCACACAATCGTTCAATACATCGGGTGTGTTGACGACTTTTACGCCACGGCTAGTCGCGGCAGGTATGTCTACCCCATCATAACCTACCCCAAAGTTTAAAATAATTTGCAAATTTGGACAGGCATCCATTAGGGAAGGGGGACAATGGTGCATTGTTCCTATTCCCATACATTTAGGTCCATGTTCTTTAATGAACGCTTCTTTATCTTGGGCTAGGTAAACATGATGTGTTGTACAAATCTCATCTAACCTTCTCATAGCCGGTTCATACCAGGGAGCGTAAATAAGAACATCGGGTTTTGTTGTCATTTTACTTTCCCTCAAACAGCAATGGCTTTTGTTTAGAATTGGGTCGCGTCAAAATCCATTACACAGCTTCCACCATTTTTTATTGGACCAACTAAGCTGCTAGCTCTGCTTAAATGGACTTCAGCAAAATAACGCGCTGTTAGCAGCTTTGACGAGAGAAACTTTGGATCTCCACTTCCATCACTGATCTGTCTGCTTGCTTCTATCGCCCCTCTTGCTAGCATCCAGCCACCGCTAATGAGCCCCATCATCTCGACGAGTGCGGTAGCGCCGGCTGCAGCGTATCCCGGTTCTAAGTTAAACGTGTCAAGCATCCAATCAACTGTTTCACGGAGCGCGCCAACGCCATCTTTAAGATGTTTAGACAGGCTCGCATGAGATTCAATTTTTAGATCTAATTGGTCTATTGTTTTTTCTACTTTCTCCATGAAGATTTGTGCTGCTTCGCCCCCATCCCGCACTATTTTTCGTCCAAGTAAATCCATTGCCTGAACCCCGTTCGTACCTTCGTAAATGGTTGTGATCCTTGCATCGCGGTAATGTTGCCCTGCGCCGGTTTCTTCCATAAATCCCATACCGCCATGAACTTGTATGTTGGTGGAAGTAATTGCGAGACCAGTGTCTGTACACCAGGCTTTTACAACGGGTATCATTAGGTCGAGTAATGACTGTGATTTCGCGCGCTCCTCGCTGTCTTCTAGCTTAATTGCTCTGTCTAAATCTGCGGCGACTTCATAGCAAAGCCCTCGCATGGCCTCGATTTGACTTCTCATACTTAGCAGCATTCGTCTGATGTCTGGATGTTCCACTATCGCGGCGCCATCCGAAGCTCCTTGTATGGGGCGCCCTTGAACGCGCTCTTTTGCAAAAGCTACAGCTTGTTGATAGGCACGTTCCGCTATGGCCAAACCTTGAAGGCCAACTGCCAAGCGGGCATTGTTCATCATGACGAACATATATTCGATGCCTCTATTTTCCTCTCCAACCAAGAAACCTATCGCACCCTCATTTTCACCATATGACATAACACAAGTAGGGCTAGCATGGATGCCTATCTTGTTCTCTAGTGAAACAGGCCTTACATCGTTTCTTTGTCCGAGAGAACCGTCTGGGTTTACAAGAAACTTTGGAACAATAAATAGTGATAAACCACGAGTTCCTGGTGGGCCGTCGGGCGATCGTGCCAAGACCAAGTGTACGATGTTATCGGTCATATCGTGGTCACCCCAGGTAATGTAGATTTTTTGTCCTTTAATACGATATCTACTGCCATCACGAACAGAACTCGTCCTAATAGTTCCTAAATCTGTCCCCGATTGTGGTTCAGTGAGATTCATGGTTCCGGTCCATTCACCGGAGACTAGTTTTTCTAGATAGGTAGATTTTTGCTCTTCGCTACCATGCCTTTCAAGTGCATCGATCGCAGCTTGAGTTAATAGAGGACATAGCGAGAAGGCCATATTCGATGACTCCCACATCTCCCAAATTGCGGTGGTAAGCGTCCAAGGTAGTCCTTGGCCACCATATGCTTGATCAAAAGGAACGGAATTCCATCCTGCGTCCGCCCATTGGTTATATGCTTCGCCAAATCCACTTGCTGGTCGCACGACACCATTTTCAATCTTTGCACCGCTCCGGTCTCCTTCAAAATTCAGAGGTGCCAAAACGTTACTAGAAAACTTGCCGGCCTCCTCAAGAATTTGATCACTGAGGCTAGCTTCTACAGCCTCAAAACCTGGCAGGCGAGTTAAGTTCTCGAGCCCTATAACGTCGTTAAGCGTAAAACGCATGTCCATTAGTGGTGGTGCATAAGGTGTCATAATTTATCATTCCAGAAGTTTTGTTTTTTAAACAAGAATTCAACCGCTAACATAAGTTGTTTTCAATTTCTATCAAACTATTATGAGGCTAATAAGTATGCTTTAAAAAAAATTAACTCGAATACTATCCGTCCAGTTATCAAACACAAGTGTTATTAGCCTTCTAACTCGTTGATTAGCGTTCGCACCCATTTACATGTCATTGGTATTAAATGCGGGTCAAGAGGAGCAGCTTGCGAAGAGAATTTAGCAATAACTATTCGCTTTTTAAAGTTTATGAAAAGATTTTGCCCATGTACGCCTAACCCAAATACCAGCGCCGCTTTTGAGTCATTGGACCCATGATCAACATACCATTTAGATCTATAATGCATATCCCCGTTAGGGAAATATTCGGCAAAATTCCCTTCAAGCCAAGCATCCCTGCTGCCATTTTCTTGGATGTCTTGGAGCCAATTTTTCGGTAGAATTTGCTGGCCGTTGGCGAAGCCATAATCAAGAAAAAGTTGCCCCACGAGGGCTAAATCGATTGCTGTTGTACAAAGTCCACCTGCCACCCTTGGCGCTCCAAGTCGGTCAACGGTAATGTAACTTGGCATTGTCGCGCCCAAAGGCCTCCAAAAAAGATCACTCAAAAGGTCGCTAAAGCGTTCTCCGGTTGAACGCTCGATAATCCAACCTAATAAATCACTATTTGGCGAAACATAATTAAACTGCTTTCCATCTGGGTGACTCTTCTTGTCTAGCAAACGATAAAAGGATCTTAAATCAGAGGGAGTCTCATTATTCTCAAGCGGGTTCCAGTTTGTTGCTTTTCTGTAGTCAATCATTAGTCCTGATGTTGCAAGATAATCTTCAACGAAGGTTACTCCCGTTCGCATATCAAGTAGGTCTCGAATGGTGGCTTCTCTGTAGGCGGTGGAGTTTAATTCTGGAAGAATAGCGCATACTTTATCCGCGGCTTTAAATATTTTCTGATCAATCAAAATACCTATAAGCAGACCCAAAATGGATTTAGAAACGGACATAAGAATGTGGGGCGTATTTCTCGCCATTTCATGGAAATAACGCTCTTCGATTATTATGCCATCTTTCAGAATTATAAGCGCATCAGTATCGGTTATTTTAAGGAATTCTTCGTAAGTTGGTTGGCTTTGATTATCTAGCTCAAACTTTACAGCTGAAAAGTCGTACTTCTCGTGAGGGAGGTTTTGAGTTTGAGAAGGATTATTTTGTATATTGGCTGAGGGAACAAGTTCTCGAACGTGCTGAAATGCCCACTTACTGTAGGGAGACGTTCGCCAATTTGCCAGTGTTACCTGCTGGTCTGGATTATTTGGGAACTGGTTCATCATGTCCAGCTTTTGTGTGGTATTCATATTATTTTGCCTGGGTTCATTATACCCTTAGGGTCTAAGGCGTCTTTTATAACCCGCATAACATCAATCGCTATAGATGATTTATAGTTTGGTAACTCGTCTTTTTTTAATTGTCCGATACCATGCTCGGCACTGATTGAGCCATTGAATTGCTTCACTACCTCGTGAACAGCGTGATTTATGTCGGCCCACTTCGCAAGGAAGTCTTTTGATGGGCTATTTTTAGGTTGAGCAACATTAAAATGCAAGTTTCCGTCTCCAGCATGTCCAAATGCAATCAGTCTTGCCTTAGGTTCAACGCCTAATATTGCCTGCCAAGCGGTCTCATAAAAAGTTGGTATTGATGAGATTGGTACCGAGATATCATGTTTGATTGAAGTACCTTCTAACTTTTGTGATTCTGTAGCATTTTCCCGAAGAGCCCAAAATTCCTGCCTTTGTTGCTCTGTTTGAGCGATAGCAGCGTCTAAAATAAGTTCACTCTCAAGAGCTTTTTCGAGCATATTTTCGAAATTTTTTCTCGTTTCATTATCATCTTGCTTGGTGGAAACAATTTCCAGCAAAACGTAATATTCATAGGACTCTGTAAGAGGGTCTCTTGTGCCGGGAATATGTTTTAGAACTAAGTCGAGTACTTGTCTGGAAATCAATTCGAACGTTTCAACGCTATCCCCGCTTTCTACTCGCGCGCAATTTAGCAACTCTAGAGCGGCCGAAATATTTGGCACGGCACAGTAAGCGGCATTGATACTTTTGGGTGCTGGAAATAACTTTAAGACAGCCTTTGTTATTATTCCTAAGGTGCCTTCTGATCCTAAAAAAAGTTGTTTGAGGTCGTAGCCCGTATTATCTTTCCGTAGGCCAGTCAATTGGTCGAGGATACGCCCGTCGGGTAAAACTACTTCAAGGCCTAGGACTAACTCCCTCGCATTGCCATAGCGAAGTACGTTAGTACCACCCGCATTAGTAGCCAAATTGCCTCCGATCATACAACTGCCTTCAGCAGCCAAGCTCAAGGGGAAATATCTATCCTCAGCTTTCGCAGCCTCTTGTATATTCTGAAGGATACAGCCCGCCTCTACGGTCATGGTATAATTGGTCGTGTCTATTGACAAAATTTTGTTCATTTTTGACATTGATAAAACAATCGCATTGCCTTCAGAGGAGGGCACAGCTCCTCCACACATACTTGTGTTTCCACCTTGAGGTACAATCGATATGCCCGCTTCTGCGCAAATCTTAGTCACGTCAGACACCATTTGAACATTTTCAGGAAAAACTACAAGCAAGGCGTCGCCAGTATAAAAGCCGCGCCACTCAGTTAGAAAAGGTATCATTTCATCCTTATGTTCAATAAACCTTCCCTCGCCAAGAATTTGTTTTATTTTTTCTATGGCTAATGATTTGGCGGGTTGAGGGGATGTTGACATCTTACTCACCGTTGCCTCGAGTGAGGACATAAGGCTCTCCTAAAATTGTTTGTTTAAATAAAATAGCAAATGTTGAGCACCAGGATCAACCCAACAGTCTCACTCGCGCGGTGCTGCAGCTCTTTGCAAACGGTCATTTATAGCAATTCCAAGTCCCTCGTTGGGTATTGGAGCTATGCAAATATATTTTGGGTTTTGTTTATCCAATTCACGCATCATGTGAAACAGGTTGGATGCTGCTTCTACAAGATCACCCTTGGTACTTAAATTTGGAAAAGGCTCAAAAGAAATATTTCCAAATCCCAAAAAAGCTTCCCCATCCATAACTGTTGTCATGCGGGTCTTCACTCCAGCTTTTGGTGCATAATGGCTTGCTAACATTCCAGGCGAAGAAATGATTTTATTTTCGGATGCTATTTCTACTTTACCAATTTTAGACTCTAGTTGTTCTTTTGTGATGTGGCCTGGGCGCAGTATTATGGGGGTTGTGCCTGAAAAATCTAATACTGTTGATTCCAAACCAACTTTGCAGTCACCACCTTCTAAAATTGAGGAAATATTAGAACCAAATTCCTCGTGCACATGTCTTGATCGCGTGGGACTTATTCTCCCAGAGATATTAGCGCTTGGGGCAGCTACAGGAATGTTAGCTCGTTCTAATAACTCCTTTGCTACAGGGTGATCAGGTACCCTGATAGCGACCGTTTCTAGACCGGCTGAAGCAAGCCACGAGATCGGGCAATTATTTGAGCGAGGAACAACAAAAGTTATAGGCCCAGGCCAAAGCATCGAAGCAAGCTGTTTAGCTGTTTCAGAGAAGGTACCAAATTCAAATGCAGTTTGAGCCGTAGGAAGGTGTGATATCAGTGGATTGAACTGTGGTCGCCCTTTTATCTCGAAAATTTTTGCAACAGCCTTGTCATTAGTTGCATCAGCCCCGAGGCCATAAACCGTCTCTGTCGGAAAAGCAACCAGTTCGCCCTCTCTGAGCAAATTCGATGCTTCCTTTGTTGTTTTATAAGGCAAATTCATTGTTCCCATTCTCAACCAGAATTCCTTATTTGATGGCAAACTTTTAACCATACTCGAAAAATCATTTAAAATAATTAGTAAAGTCCCTCGGTAATTTTAACGAGATAAGTTTTAGTAATTGCGTATTGGATATATCTGCTAAGGATTGTCTTTATAATAGCTTAATCGTAAAGTTGAAATTTAAAAAACGATGCTAACATTCGTTGAGGAACTTGATGGTAAAAACACCTTTATGGTCAACCACGCTAGATCATATCTGTTTGGAAACGGCCCAACCAGATGTGATGCGAGAGTTTTACAAGTCGGCTTTAGGCCTTGAGGAGACGGTTGTCTCAAATGATAAATGGTTGTTGCAGGGGCCAAATCGCCAGCTAATTTTGACAAAAGGCGCAGCGAAAAAGCTTTCTTATACTGGTTTTAATGCTCACGATGACACCCAATTGATTGGTATCCGAGAACATATTTTAAAGCGAGGTGGCGTAACGATAGAAAGCCCTTCCTTACTCGCGCAGCAAGGCGGATTTGCGGTACGAGACCCTGACGACAACATATTGTGCTTTGGGGTTAGTAATCAGCATAAACCCCCAGCGGCAGGCTTGGATGGGCGATTACAGCATGTTGTGGTAGCTACAGCTAATTTAGAAACAATGATGGAATATTATCAAAATGTGCTCGGATTTTTGCCTTCGGATATCGTAAAAACTGAAGAGGGGCGTGTGACCGCAGCCTTTTATAGATCCGACCCTGAGCATCATAGTCTAGCAGCTTTTGCTGCTGATGAACCCGGCTTTGATCACTGTGCATTTGAAACACCTTCATGGAACCACATTAGGGACTGGGCTGATCATCTTGCAAAATTTGACATCCCAATTTGGTGGGGCCCTGGCCGCCATGGTGCCGGGAATAACCTGTTTTTCATGGTGCTGGATCCAGATGGCAATAAAATTGAAATTTCAGCGGAGTTAGAGCTTATGGATTGGGATCAGCCTACAAGATACTGGCCGCATGACCGCCGTACGTTGAATTTATGGGGAAACGCATGGATGAGATCGTAGCCCTAGCTCAGGGCATGACTAATAGCCGTACGCGATAAACCAGTCATTTTTGAATTCTGGTTTTCCATATTCAAAAGGAGTGCCGTTGAAATTTGTGAGACGGCCGCCTGCAGCTAATAAAACAGCATGGCCCGCAGCCGTATCCCATTCCATGGTAGGTCCTAATCTGGGGTAAATATCTGCCTGCCCCGACGCTAAGAGACAGAACTTTAAAGATGATCCGCGGGAAACGGCCTTACCCACGTTAAGCCTCTCAATATAATCTTCCAGCTCCGGGCTCCTGTGGGATCTACTTGCTACTACCGTCAACTTCTCTTCGTTAGGTTTCCGAGTAGAAATCACCTCTCGGCTCCCCTCGAAATCCGCTGTAAAGGCACCCATTGTCTCGCTACCAGCCCATAAGCGACCGTCATACGGGGTGAGTACTACACCTAAAACGGGTCGCCTATCTCTAATCAATCCTATATTCACAGTAAAATCCGTGCGGCGATTAATAAATTCTTTCGTTCCGTCCAAGGGATCCACCAGCCAGAAAGTATTTTCATTCGTTGAGGGAAGTGTCCCAGCAGCAGCACTCTCCTCTGCAACGACAGGGATAGAAGGCGTTAAATCTCTGAGAACAGGAATAATTATGTTCTCAGCGTCCTGATCTGCCGCTGTGACTGGCGAACCATCAGCCTTAATTGTTGTCGACGTGCCTTCGTCGAAGTATTTCATTATTATTTTGCCGGCTTGGCGAGATACTTCTATGACGGGGTCTATCATTGAATCCAACGACATTGTCTTCTGATTCTCCCTAGACCAATTTTTTGCAAAGGGTTAAGTTTAGTATTGATTGATAAATTTTCATTTTTTGATTTAAGTTTCTGGATGCTAGTTGATGTGTGGCCGCTATACCATAAGCGAAACTGTCTCAAAATTGAAGGTGAGTTTTTGTTTTAAAAACTCTTTAAATTTACAGCCAAGGTTTAATTTAGCACCTGGACAAGCAGCGCCCATAATAACTGGGGACGATAGAGGATGTCGTCACCTTACTATGATGGACTGGGGGTTTTTATCTGAAAATTATAAAATAAAAAGTAGAGCAACTAATCGTATGATTAATGCTAGATCTGAAACTCTATTAGAAAAGAAATCTTTTAAAGATGCCGCAGTCTCGCAACGTTGTCTAATTCTTGCAGATGGTTTTTATGAGTGGAAACAGGATGGCGGAGGTAAACAAGCCTACTATATCTATAAAAAGGATCATAAGTCTTTTGCTTTTGCGGGGCTTTGGCGCTTTGAGGGTAATCATACGCATCTAGGCTTTGATACTAAAAGCTTTGTGATTGTAACACGGGAAGCGGTTACGTCTGTAAAACAAATTCACCATCGAATGCCGTTTATCTTGAATGAAGAGCACTGTGCAACTTGGTTAAATGGGACCGTCACCGCCGCGACTAATATGCTGAATGGTAATTATCATATCGAGTTAGATTATCACGAGGTGTCTGATCGCGTGGGCAATGTCAAAAATGATGACTCTAGCTTATGCGATAAATTCACTCAACCTCAGTTGAGACTATTCTGATTACAGTATTGAAAACTTTTACGGACAACGTCTATAAACTTTTGGGTTCTCGGAATTTTCAACAACGCCCTCGCCTTTGGTGATCCCGGTAAAGCTAATATTATTTTCTGTTATTTTAAGATAATGGAGAATGGTGCCGTCTTTTATTTTTAAAAAGAAATTAAAATCATCTTCGGTTGTTTCAAGAATTTGATATTTTAAACTTGGAATTGCACCGTCCGCCTTTGAAAAGAATTGAATATCAAAGGGGGTGAAAATTACATAATCTCTCAAACATGTACCTACCGTCCATTTTCCAAATAGTTTCTCGGTAACGCCATATGTTTTTGTCGCTTTGCCAACAGTGAATAGATTAGTTGTTTCTTTTTCAATAGAGGGTCGGCTACTATGAGATTCCGGCTTCGAGCCGGAACTGTCAGACAATAGACTTAGCTGATCGAACATAATAGGAAATTCGTTCTTTATGAAGAAAATGCAGCCTATTGTAGAAACTAAAAAGATAAATGCTGCCGTGATGAGTATCTTATAATTAGAGATTTTTTTTGCTAGGGCTTTTTGCGTTTTCTCATCAGTTTTGTTTTCCTGCACGACGTTTTGGAGCTCTAACACATCGTGCGTCAACTCTTTTAAGGTTTGCTCGGGTGGGTTCGTTTTAACTGGTGCGCTATACTTGGTCTGTTTGAGATCAATCAATTTTATAAGCTGATAATTCCACTTATCAGTGTCATTATCCCACAAACCTCGTATTATTCTGACCTTTGAAGAGGTAAGTTGATCGCGAGCTTTTTTCAGTACTAAATTAACCGCATTGTATGTGGGCGCATCATACAACGTCTGCCAACTTGAGCGATGATGCCTTTGTAGAAAGAAATGCTCAGCTTTTTCTGTCATGAGATTCTGAAGCTATTTCACCAGCGTCGATCTAATTGGATCAAATTAGAAGCATCGTTGCTATCAACTGGTCTTGAAAAATAAAAGCCTTGCGCGTACTGACAACCGAGTGCGCTTAACTGCGCATGTTGTTCAGCTGTTTCGACACCTTCAGCTATAACATCTAGTTTCAGGTTATGAGCAAGCATTGTTATTGTTCTAATAATTTCCATGTTTTTGTAGTTTCGACCCATGTCGTTTACAAAGGAACGATCGACTTTCAATGTGTCAATGGGAAAAGTATGAAGGTAACTCAAAGATGAATAGCCAGTACCAAAGTCATCTACGCAAACTTTAATATCATGCTCCTTAAGTTGATTGAGCATGTCTATTGAGCGAGGTGCGTTTTCCATTAACACACTCTCTGTAATCTCTAATTTAAGATTTTTTGCCTTAAGGCCCGATTTATCAAGATTGTCTAATACACCATTCACTAAATTGGGGTCTGCGAACTGCTTACCTGAAAGATTTATGCTTAATTCTAGTGCCTTTTCTGGCTCTCTCTCATTGTTCCAGTGTAATGTTTGGAGGCAAGCTTGATATAGGACCCATTGGCCTAGCTCGTAAATCAAGCCGGTTTCCTCAGCTAACGGTATAAACTCACTTGGGGATATATTTCCTCGTATCCGATGTTTCCAACGAAGCAACGCTTCAAATCCGCTTATTACACCGTCGCGAAGAGATATGATTGGCTGATAGTGAATCTGCATTTCATTTCTATCAAGAGCACGGCGCAGATCGGTATCAAGATCAATCGGGGAAATAGGTGATCGCCGAAAATTGTCGTCAAACAGGACGCTTTTCGAATTACCGAGTCTTTTTGCTTTGTACATAGCTAATTCTGCATCTCGAATGATATCCTCTGGTCGCTCGTAATCGAGATTTGAATATGCTACCCCCATAGACCCAGAACTAAACACTTCTTTATCACCTAATGAAAAAGGTTTGGAAAATTCGGATTGGATTGTTTCGGTCAATTTGATTGCCAAATTAATGTCATCAATATCTTCCATCAGGATTGCATACTCGTCACCTCCCAGCCTTGCGACGGTATCGCCTGGTTGAACGCAATCCCGGAGCCGGTGACCAGTCTGAATAATTAGTTCATCGCCGTGAACATGTCCTAAACTTTCATTCACTAGCCGAAATCTGTCTAAATCGATGTAGATTACCGCATATTGTAATGTTTGATTTCGTTCTCGTTTTTTTAAAATTTGTCTTATTCGATCAAGAAATAGTGTGCGGTTAGGTAATCCTGTTAATGTGTCATGGAGTGCATCATGAATAGATTTTGCATCGGATAATTTTTTTTCAGTAATATCTGTTTGAGAACCTGCAATGCGATATGCCGTCCCGTCGCTATCTCTTACGGCTAAACCGCGAATTAACATCCATCTATAACCTTCATTAAAATGTTTGAGTCTGTACTCGACTGCGAAGCTAGCAGTATCGTTATTTAGATAAGCGTCCAGCATAGTCTTTAATCGATCTATGTCATCCTCATGTACTCTATTGAACCACTCGTCCGGTATGTCCCTAATTTCATTTTCTTCATAACCGAGCATTTGCTTCCATCGGGTGGAGAAGAAAATCTTTCCGGTTCTTAAATTCCAATCCCATAGACCATCATTAGCTGCCGCCATTGCCAGGATATATCGTTCGTTTTCTTCCTGAACAATTTCCTCCAATGTGGTGGATTTTTTTCTATTCATAAAGAACCAATCATCTTGGGTTTAGCATTGAAGAGAGCGTGTTGATTTTATTTTTCTATTCTCAGGTTATTGCATACAAAATATCAGCTTTTTTAAAAATTTGTCACTGAAATCCTTCGAGCTTTTTAATCTTCTTATTTCGCACAACTTCAGCATAGTAATGCCAAAGAAGATGTGCCGCAGTGCTTCTCCATGGCTGCCAGGCAAGACTAATGTCATCCATTTGTTTTGGAGTTGGACGGTAACTTAATTTCTTCAACGATCTTGTGGCTTCTTGTAAGGCAACGTCCCCACTCGGCCAAATATCACCGCGTCCTAAACAAAAAATGAGGAATATTGACGCGCTCCACTCTCCAAAGCCGCGGAGACGCATAATATATTTCTTCGCGTTATCGTCATCCATAGAAAATATAGCATTGATATCAAACGTTTTGTCTTGCATTTGCTGGCATAAGTTTAATGTAGCAATGGATTTTGACCTAGTGAATCCAATTTTGCGAAGTCCTTGTTGTCCCAGATTGATTATATTATTAGGAGTAATATCACTTATTTCTGAATTAAACTTTCCCCAAATAGAGTCCGCAGCTGTGAGTGAAATCTGTTGGGAGACTATAATATGTATGAGGGTTGCGAGAGTTGGTTCTCGGTTTCGTTCTCTTGGCAGCCCTATTTTTAAAATTAACTCACTGAAATAAGGATCTGATGTTGCTAGTTTTTGAGCATCCCTCGCAATATCCAGCTTCATTTTGTATCTCACATATTATGGATCAGTTTATCCGAGTTTACGTTAGCTTAGGTTGTAATTGTTATTTATGAAAGGTTGTGATTTCGATATGTTATACGAAATATCGATTGTTTTTCAGGAGGAAGATTGTGACAGAGTTTCATGAACTATCAGCGCTAGAAGCTTCAGCGAAAATTAAGTCTGGTGACCTAACCGCCGAGGCCCTAATGCGTTCTTGTTTTGAAAGAATAGATGAAAGAGATGAGCTTGTTGGGGCTTGGTCATACTTTGATAAAGACAGGGCAATCTCAGAAGCAATTAAGTCTGATAAAGCGGGAAACCCGGGTCTTCTTGGTGGTTTGCCAGTCGCTGTGAAAGATATCATGGATACAGGCGATATGCCTACCACTTACGGTTCCTCCATATATGGCAACCATCAGCCGTCCGAAGATGCAGATTGCGTGAAAAATGTTAGAACTAATGGTGGCATTATAATTGGCAAAACAGTAACCACAGAATTTGCCTGGCGTAACCCAGGAAAAACAAGAAATCCTCATAATGCAAAACATACGCCTGGTGGGTCGTCTAGTGGGTCAGCTGCTGGCGTCGCTGACGGGCAAGTTCCATTAGCTTTTGGAACGCAAACTGCCGGATCGGTAATCCGCCCTGCAGCTTATTGTGGTGTGGTGGGATATAAACCAACTTTTGGAACTCATGAGCGAAAAGGGGTCAAAGAACTTTCCAACTACCTTGATACCGTTGGCACATTTGCAAGAGATGTTGCAGATGTATCTTTTTTTGACTACGCTCTTCGAGGACAGAGGTGTCCCAATCTCACGGATTATGATAATCAACCTCCGGTAATTGGACTTATGATTCCGTTTAGCATCGAGGCAAGTAAGGATGCACTTTTAGTTTACGAAAACGTTTATAAGAAAGCAGAGAAGGCTGGCGCATCTCTTTTTGACATTCCCTCTTCAATGACATTCGAAAGTCTGGCTGATTTGCAGACAGTCATTATGACCGGAGATGCAGGTGTATCATTGTCATGGGAATATGAACACCACCCTGAACGTTTAATCAGGTTCTACCGCGATAGTATTGCTACAGGGAAAGCTATTAGTGGGTCAGCTTTGAAAAATGCGAAACAACTTGCTGATGATGCAAGAAAACGAGAAGCAAGTATTTTTGAGAAAGTGGATATTTTACTTACACTTCCAGCGAGCGGAGAGGCGCCAGAAGGTATCGATTCCACCGGCGACCCTTTATTCAATAGAGTCTGGACGCTGCTTGGTTGGCCTTGCATTAATATACCAGCGGGGGTCGGGTCACGTGGGTTGCCGCTGGGAGTACAGGTCGTTGGTTCTTCAGGCGAAGATACGAGTGCGCTCGCTGCAGCGGCTTGGTTAGAAAAAGTTTTAGGAAACAGCTGAAATTAGTTTGGGTTTTGTAGATGAAGGGATTTGATAAAAAGGGCGTTGTTGTAAGTATCTATTTGTTAGGCTTGTTAATCCTCGCATTTGGATACTTTTTTTTCGGAGAGTCATCTTATAAAATTAGCCCGGAGCTTACACCCGTGAAGCCGGAACAAGTCAAGCCGTAAAATTACTTGCCAACAAGCGCTTAGACAATTTTGTCTCGAAAGAATCAGGCAATCGTATATTAGCTTCAACTCTCAGGATTTGAAATTTAAGGAAACATAATCTAGTAGTTTTGAAACAGATTGATCAATATTTTGTGCACCTGTATCGATGATTAGATTTGCATCAGTTGGTTCCTCATATGGGGCGGAGACTCCGGTGAAATCTTCGATTTCGCCGTTCCGTGCTTTAGCATAAAGACCTTTTGGATCCCTTGTCTCACAAGTCAATAAGTCGGCTTTGATGAACACTTCGTGGAATTGATCTGGGGCTATGGTTCGCACGCGGTTGCGATCATCTCTGTAAGGAGAGATGAAGGCCGTTATCACTACGACCCCTGAATCTGCGAAAAGTTTGGCCACTTCGCCAATTCGACGAATATTTTCAGTTCGATCCGCAGGCGTGAAACCAAGATCAGCGGACAATCCAAAACGTATATTATCTCCATCTAGGACATATATTTGATATCCTTTTTGAAAAAGCTGCCGTTCTGCTTCTATTGCGATAGTAGATTTACCAGCGCCAGATAATCCAGTCAGCCAAATAATACCGCCTTTGTGTCCATTTACTGATGCTCGTGTCTTTTGATCAATCTTTGAGGTAACTGCTTCAATATTTGTTGAAACAACGTTATGGCGGCCGCGTTGATTAGGATAGCCTTCCATAGAGATAATTCCACCACCCACCGTTTCATATTGATCGACCAATACAAAGCGGCCCATCTTTGTGTTGATGTTGTATGGATCTAAAACAATGGTCTCTTTTGAGCGGACAAGAACATCGCCAATTTCGTATCGTCCTATCTCATTGGCTGCTACAGACTCTAATGTTTGCGTGTTGATGCACCTTTCAATTGATTGTATTTCTACCGAGTATTCTGCAGTAGTAAGTTTGAGCGTCATTCTACAAGATTTAACGAGAGGTTTTTCTGCTAGCCAAAATAATCGAGCTTTAAAGATATTCGTTTCAAACGGTGGTGATTTAGGATCACTAGCAATATGTCCACGTTCAACAAAAATCTGTTCATCTAGCGTGAATGCAACAGATCTGCCAGCACTTAATGTCTCCGGCGTTATTGTCTCATTCCAAGTTTCGAAAGAGGAGACATTTGCTGTTTTGTTTGAGGGTGAAAAAAGTAACGTATCTCCAATTGACAAACTACCTGTTTCAATTCGTCCTACGAGGATGCGTCGTTCGTCAAATTTATATACATCTTGTATCGGTAATCGAAGCGGTCCGCCGGTAAGCGGTTCTTTCTGTTCTATTGAATCAATCGCTTCAAGAAATGTTGGCCCGTCGTACCAAGCCATCAATTCAGAACTAGTAATAAGTCCCTCGCCCTCTCGTGCAGAAATGGGAACAATATTTTGCGCATGCATGCCAATCTGATTTAGATAATCGATTAGTTTATTACTAATCTGTTGAAATATCTGATGGTCATAACTAACCAAATCCATTTTATTTATAACTACCGTGACGAAGCTAAATCCAAGTAATTTGAGTAGATAGCAATGTCGACGGGATTGTTCTTGAAGACCCTCTGCCGCATCAATAACTATTACACCCCCATCGGCTTGTGCTGCCCCGGTAATCATGTTTTTTAAGAATTCTTTGTGACCAGGTGCATCGATTATTACGTAAGTCCGTTTAGCGGACTTAAAAGGAATTTTTGTAACATCGATAGTGATGCCTTGGTCTCTTTCTGCTTGTAACGAATCTAGTAGGAAAGCATACTCAAGGGGCATACCTCTTCGTTTAGATACCGCTTTTATAGTTTCCATTTTTCCATCTGTTAATAAATCGCTATCATGTAGCAACCGTCCAACTAACGTGGATTTACCATGATCTACATGTCCTGATATAATAAGTTGGACAGGGTTTTTGTTGTTATCTTTTATCAACATGCGCCTACATATAACCTGAGACCCTCAGGCGCTCAAAGGCGTCTTCACTTTCATGATCCATGGCGCGACCGGACCTTTCAGCGACCCTGGTGGTTTCAAGTTCCTTAATGATTTCTTTAATATTTGTGGCATTACTATCAACCGGAAAGGTTATATCTTGGTCACCAAGAGAACGATAACGCTTCCCCTCTTTCGCAAAATATAATGGTACAACCGGGATATTTTCCCTATCTATGTAACGCCAAATATCTAACTCTGTCCAGGCGAGTAAAGGATGAATTCTTACGTGAGTGCCAGGCGGGAAGCTTGTTTTATACTGGTCCCAAAATTCGGGTGGCTGATTTTTGAAGTTCCAATCCGCCTCTTGGCCCCGAGGACTAAAAACTCTCTCTTTTGCTCTCGTTCCTTCTTCATCCCGCCGAATACCTGCTATCACACCCTCTAATTTTTGATCTTTGATAAGGGTCTTTAATGCTTCTGTCTTTCTTGCTGCGGATCGAGATGCTGGTGGTAAGGTTTGGTCTACATTTTCCAGTGGCGGGCAGTTCTGCACGATTAAATTTAAATTCCACTCCTTGGTGTAACGCTCTTGGAATGTATACATTTCAGGAAATTTCTTGCCCGTATCGCAGAATAGAAGTGGGAAAGGGATGTTTCCACAAAAAGCTTTTTTTGCTAGCCATAGCATGACATTCGAGTCTTTTCCTAAAGACCACAAAAGCCCCAAATTTTGCAATTTGGCAAATGCTTCTCGAAGAATAAATATGCTTTGTGATTCTAGGGCATCTAGATGGTTCATAAAAATTCCGAAGATTTTTTTTTGTTGTACGATTCTTTAACCAAGAAGTCAAAGCGCGAGTTTACCGAGGATGGGACTTGCAACACTCTCTCGTCTTTTGCACAATGGGTGCCGTGGCGATAGTGTATGGAGTTAACGATGGATTTGGGTATCTCTGGTAAAAAGGCAATAGTATGTGGCTCGAGCAGAGGGCTTGGAAAAGCATGTGCTTCATCCTTGGCCAGAGCCGGCTGCAAAGTGGTAATAAATGGCATGGATGCTACGAGACTATCAGAGACGGCAAGTGAATTGCGCAGTTCGACGAATTCGGAAATCATAGAGGTTCAGGGCGATATAACCAGCCACGATGGGCAGAATGCATTAGCCGCTGCCTGTCCTGATCCAGACATATTAATCACAAATGCTGGTGGTCCACCATTTAAAGATTTTAGAGAACTAGAGCGCGACTCTATGCTAACAGGCGTTACGTGGAATATGATCACACCGATTGAACTAATACAGAAATTTGTGGATGGCATGGCGGAAAGAGGCTTTGGCCGAATACTAAATATTACTTCAGTTTCAGTAAATATGCCGGTCTCGGGTTTAGATTTGTCAAGCGGTGCTAGAGCTGGTCTTACAGCGTTTTGCGCGGGTGTTTGTCGAAGCATCGCAGGAACGGGTGTTACAATAAATCATATTCAACCAGGATTTTTTGACACGGATCGATATAGAGCCGGTATCGATGCTTTGGCAAAGCAGCTTGGTGTGGAGCACGACGAGGCACATGCTATGCGTATAAACGAGGTCCCGGCTAAGCGAGCAGGAACGCCAGAGGAATTTGGCGATGCTGCGGCTTTCTTGTGCAGTTTGCAAGCAGGATATATCACTGGGCAAAGCCTCTTATTGGACGGCGGTCTCTATAATAGCTCTTTTTAGTCTGTTAAAGAAATTTAAAGGAATAATTATGCCTGACGAAAAGATTTTTGACATTATTATCCGCGGCGGCACCGTAGTCGATGGTTCAGGCGATGATCGCTTCCAGGCTGACGTAGGTATTGTCGACGATACAATAAAAGAAATTGGTTGTTTGTCCGGGGCTAACGGCGGCAAAGTTATCGATGCTACTAACAGAATTGTTGCTCCCGGTTTCATTGATGTTCATACACATGATGATCGGATTTTGTTAGCTAAACCTTCAATGGATATGAAAGTTAGCCAGGGCGTTACATCGGTTGTGGTTGGAAATTGCGGTATCAGCTTAGCTCCTCTTGTGGCCGATGACCCACCGCCACCGTTAGACCTTATTGCAGAGCCTGGCGAATGCCGTTTTGCGACTTTCTCAGATTTCTTGGGTGCTTTTGATGAGGGCCCGGCGGCAGTTAATGCGGCGTTTTTAGTGGGCCATTCAACTTTAAGAGTTGGTGTTATGGATTGTCTTGATCGTGCCGCTTCATCAACCGAAATTAAAAAGATGAGGACCCTTTTGGAAGAAGGTCTTGGCAGTGGTGCGATAGGATTTTCGACAGGCCTCTTTTACAAGCCCGCATCACAGGCTCCCACAGAAGAAGTAATCGAAATTGCATTGGCATTAAAGAATCATAAGGCAAAATATGTCACACATATGAGGGATGAAGGTGACCACGTTATTAGATCCCTGGAGGAAACCTTTCAAATCGGGCGTGAGGCAAGTTCTCCTGTTATCGTCTCACATCATAAGGTCCATGGGCGGCAAAACTTTGGCCGATCAAAGGAAACCCTTGCCTGTTTCGAAAAGCATATGGCCGGGCATCATCATGGTATAGCTTTTGATGTATACCCCTATATTGCTTCGTCCACCGTTTTGAAAAATGACTCTATCCAAGTTGCAGAACGGGTCTTGATAACATGGTCGAAGGCGCGGCCAGAATTAGCTGGTCGTGAATTGTCTGATATAGCCGAAGAGCTAAACTGTGATATCTATGAGGCTGCGGCAAAATTACAGCCAGCCGGCGCTATATATTTTGCAATGTCCGAAGAAGACGTGCAAAGAATTTTACAACATCCCAACGCCATGATTGGTTCAGATGGACTGCCGCATGATGAACATCCGCATCCAAGATTATGGGGTACATTTCCGCGTGTGTTGGGGCACTATTGCAGAGACTTAAAACTATTTCCTTTAGAGGAAGCGGTGCGCCGCATGACTGGATACTCCGCGGAAACGTTTGGGCTTAGTAAGCGTGGGATGCTTAAGGAAAACTTTTTTGCGGATATCACCATATTTGATGAGGACACAATACTAGATGCGGCTGATTTTGAGTGCCCAACTAAGCCTGCTAAAGGGATAGATTGCGTGTTGGTTAACGGCAGGGCAGTTTGGGCAAATGGTGAGGCGACAGGGAACCGTCCCGGGCGTGCACTTCGTCATGGCGGCTAACTAAATTTACTAATCTTCCCAAAAAAATGCTTTTGTAGTTAGTCCTCTAGGGATGGCATCCTTATTGGGTTGGTGGCTTCGTATGCGGCACTTGCTGCAAGCACTTGGCCGTCACAGTTCATGGGGCCAACAATTTGTAATCCCGCTGGAAGGCCATTTGAACACAAACCACAAGGTATGGATGCCGCTGGATGCCGCCCCAAGTTGAATGGATAGGAAAAAGGTGTCCATCTGGTCCAACGATCCATTCCTGAACCCGTTGGGACTTCAGTTCCGGCATCAAAAGCTGTTATCGGGAGGGTAGGAGTTAAAAGCAGATCGTAGTTATCAAAAAAAGTGTTTAATTTGGTCCCTGCAAGCTCGCGTTCGCTAACAGCATCCAGATATTGATTCAAATGGATCTCTGAGCCCTCCCTGCCGACGTCCCTGAAACCTGGGTCAAGCTGATCTAACTCATCCGGTGTCATGGTTTTTTGTAGGCGCGCGGCGCCGGTATACCAGAACGTCTTAAATAAATCATGTTGATCGCCTAACCCGGGGTCTACCTCTTCAACATGGGCCCCAAGTGAGGCGAACGTATTGGCGGCCGCTTTCACAAGACTGGCTATTTCCGGGTCTACTTTTGCATGACCCAGGTCGTGACTGAATGCTATTTTCCATCCCTTAACCGATTTAGTCACATAAGAGCTCCAATTTGTTTCTGAAGCTGGAAGTGCGTACCAATCGCGACTGTCAGTTTGAGCCATAACGGTTAACATCAGTGCAGCGTCACTCACCGTACGTGTCATAGGACCTTGATGAGATAATGTTCCAAAACCACTTGCGGGCCACGTAGGCACCCTCCCGAACGTGGGCTTGAGACCATATATTCCGGTATAACCGCTAGGCATTCTAATTGAGCCGCCGCCGTCGGAACCATGGTGCAGTGCACCCAAACATGCTGCGGCCGCTGCAGCGGCACCACCTGAAGAACCACCTGGGGTTTTTTCAGGGTTCCACGGGTTTCGAGTAATGCCTGTCAGCGGGCTATCAGTTACACCTTTCCAGCCAAATTCGGGAGTAGTTGTTTTACCTAAAAGAACTGCTCCGTTTTCCCGCAGTCTAGCAACAAGCGGAGCATCGTTTTCCCAAGTTCCATTATCGCTCGTTGTCAAGGTCCCCCTCCTCGTTGACCATCCTATGGTATCAACAAGGTCTTTGATTGTACTTGGAACGCCATCTACTAGGCCGGCGGGCTCTCCTTTTATCCAACGTTCCTCGGATGCCTTTGCATCTGCAAGGGCTTTCTCAGCGTCAACAAGCCGAAACGCATTAAATTTTGGATTAAACTTTTCTATTCTTGCTAATGTTGCCTTAGTTACTTCAACAGGGGACAGCGTTTTTTTTTGGTAGGCGCCTAAAAGTTCTGTTGCTGAAAAAAGTGCTGGATCATTTTTCATTTTTCCTACCTCAGACAATTAGATGGCTAGATTTTATAATTGTGCATTTGTTTATGGTCTTAATTTGAAGGTACTTTGATACGATTTTCTACTGGTGTACAGGCACCACTGAGCATTTGTTGAAAAAGATTTTCCTTACATGCCGCCCATGGACGGTTAATTCCTTCATCAGTATTTGATTGATAAATCATTGCAATAGCCAAAACAGCAAAAATAGCGGCTAATATCCACATTGATCGACTCACAGATTTCTCCCTTTAACCTAGTTACTAAAATTTATTCTAATTGTTCGTCGATATATTTGGGTAATTCTGAATCTTTTACTTCGCGCTCTGAGATAACACGGCCTCGAACAGATATACCGGCCTCATGCACTGTGTTGGGGTTCCCAGATATAAGAGGATGCCACCAGTAAAGATCTTTCCCTTCGTAAATCAGTCTATAAGCGCAAGTAGATGGCATCCAATGAAGTTCTTCGATTAGTCTTGGAGACAAAATTACACAGTCTTCAACCAACGATTTTCGATTTTCGTAATCACCGCATTGGCAACTTTCACAATCCAATAGTTTGCATGCCACAGTTGTGTAGTTTAGGTCGTCGGTAAGATCATCAATCAATTTTACCAGACAGCACTTTCCGCAACCATCGCAAAGAGCCTCCCACTCTGAGGACGACATTTGCCTTAGCGTTTTGTTTTTCCAGAATGCATTCTGATCGGTCGGATGACCCACGCGATTTAATCCCTATAACTTGGATCGATCCTATCAATCTTCCTCATTAAAGCGGCAAACTCCAACTGTCCAGCTTCGACTTTATTTGAATTTAGGAATTCATCTCTGTCTGCACCTGATTTTGAGGCAACATTATCACTCAATGTATTAAGTGTACCGGCGGCGCCGGCGTCTACTTGAATTTGGCAAGACCTTTCTAGGGCGTGAAGCCTTATAAAGGCATCAGGCACCGTCCTGCCAACTGTTAGAAGGCCGTGGTTCTTTAATATCATAGCTTTTTTGTCACCTAGAGATTCCAGAAGGCGCTCTCGTTCGTCCAAAAACAAACTAGGTCCCTCATACTCATGATAGGCAAGTCGCTTGTAAAAACTTGTTGAAAACATGCTAATCGGCAGCAGCCCCTCTTTTGTGCCAGCTACGGCCATACCTTCGCGAGTATGCGTGTGCATTACTACTTGGTTCTCTTCCGAATGTTTCATGTGTATTGCTGAATGGATAACGAACCCTGCATGATTTATCTCGAATGGAGTGTCATCTATAACAGCTCCATCCACATCAATTTTCACCAAATTTGAAGCCGTTATCTCGTCGTAATTCAAACCATATGGATTGATCAGGAAATGTGGTTCAGGGCCAGGGACGCGGGCGGTGAGATGCCCATATATCAGTTCCGTCCATCCAAAATAATCTACCAGCCGGTAAGCCGCGGCCAGTTGAACCCGGAGGTCCCACTCTGTGTCGCTCATGTTTGATCGGTCTACTTTAAAATCAACTGGAAGATGGTTCATTTTTTTCTCCCTCTTTGAATTTGTCTAGCACTGGAATCAGATAGTTCCTGAATACGTCTGGGTTTTCACTCATTGGAAAATGGCCAACTTCTCTCATTATTACTGCTTCAGCGCCAGGAATTCTACTAGCAGTTTCCACTGTTGCCTCTGGAGTGCAAGAGTAGTCATATTCCCCAGTCATAAGATAAACCGGACAAAGTTCGGTGTCTATAGTTGCACTGTTGTCGGCATAATCTGAGTCTGTTCTAAAGAAATGCATATCACCCTTAAATACCCCATGTCCGCTTTGATAGTAGTGCCAAAGAGTCTCCCATTTATATTCGTCAGGACTTTGAGGGGCGCATAGTCCTGAGACCAAACCAACGCAAAAATCACCATTTTCAAAGTTTGGATGGCTCGTCCATGAGTTATCATACCACGGTGCAGGTTGGTCTGATCCCTCTAACCCTATAACGCCTGACAGTTCTTTTCCCAATTCATAAGCTAGACGAATAACTACTCGTCCTCCCATAGAGCAGCCCATAACAAGAGGTTTTTTTAAATTTAGGCTTCCAATAAAGTTTTTTATAATATCGATGTAGAAGGTGCTCGTTAGTTTGTACTCTTCTTCTTGCCAGCCAACTGGCGGCGTTGATTTACCATGCCACGGCAAGTCAAAGGCAATAATTCTAAAATTTTTTGTAATTTCTGGATCGCACATCAAATGTCTAAACTGACTGGAATGTGCGCCTGCCGTATGAAGACACAGTAGCGGGATACCGGAACCATTCTCTTCGAAGTAGATGCGGAAATCTTTTCCGCCTTGGTCTAAGGTTACATACCTTCCGATTATAGGATCAAGCTTTGCCATTTGAACTAACTCCTGTTCCTAAAAACCGTGGCTTGCTAACGACGTCCTTGATGAAGCGAATATGCGAGAGAAGGACTTTTGTATTACCCTCGATTTTACAATGTCCAAACCGGTTCATTGCGAAAATATCATGGAATCCAGGTTCAGGATATTTCTGCCAAAATTTTGACCAGGTGGCTTGTGAGGCGCGGATAGCTAAATCCCAGTGTCGCATTAAGAATTGGCCGGAGACGACGTTTATGATCTCTCCCGATACTATATCTATAAAATATTCATCATTATCGATTTCAATTAAGAGAGTTAGACTGCAAGTCTTTCCCCTTAATACCAAGTTGTGATCGGCATTTACAGCTTCAGCAAGCTTATCAAACATATCAACTACATCTTTAAAAAGTGGTACTTAGTTTAACTTGAAAATTGTTCATCTTGAGAAAGTGTGAACTCACTATTCCTTATCCTGTCCGGCCACTCTGCTACCATCTCCGCTACC
>NZGS01000080.1 GCA_002690995.1 Rhodospirillaceae bacterium | reverse complement strand
GAGGATAAGCACAGGTGCATCTTTAAGAAAAGCCCTTGCAATTGCTACGCGTTGCCGCTGGCCACCAGATAGACTTGTCCCGCGTTCACCAACTGCCGTTTCCAATCCATCGGGTAAAGTTGCGATCATCCCATCGAGTGCCGCGTTTTTGATCGCTTTCTGCAATTCTGCTTCGGTTGCTTCAGGCCGAGCTATAAGTATATTGGCTCGTAAAGTATCATTGAAAAGATAGGTATCCTGGGCCACGAGGGAAATCTGAGCCCTAAGTGTGTCGAGGTTATAATCTTTTAAATTAATCCCCTTCAACTTTACATTACCGGTGTCAGGATCCCAAAATCGCATAAGTATCTGCGCTAATGTCGTTTTTCCAGCGCCGGAGGTACCTACAAGCGCAATTGTACCACCTGACAGTATTGAAACTGTTATCTCTTCTAAAGCATGTCGGTTTTGCCCAGGATAGGAAAAGTTCACATCCTCAATGATTATATCGAAATCATTTTTCCCAACTTCCGAATTAGTGCCATCCGTTATTGTTACTGGCTCATTCTCAAGCCCATAATATCGCCTCGTGGATCCCAGCGTATCAGCCAGTTGCCTTCCAATCTGTGCAATTTCGGATACAGGTAAAAATGCCGACATTGCGAGTATTGCGAGCAACGGTAGAATGCCAGGGTCAATCTCTCCCACCTTTACAAGGAGTGCACCTGTAATTACTACAGCTAACCCGCCTAACCCAGTTAGAATTTCCAGCATGCTTTGCTGCCAGGTCAACTCATTGAAAAAAGGTAATCGTAAAGCAATATGCTCATCAGCCAGCCTGTCAAAACCATCAGACCTTCGTTCCTCTTGCTGGAAACTTACTATTTCATTCAGCCCTTGGACAGAATCTATGGCAAAGGCTCCCAACTCACCCGCCGCCTCACGTGCTTTCGAACCCAATCTGTCTACTTTTTTTCTTTTTAGAAATGGACTTACTCCCACTGCCAGAAGGAATGGTATTAATGCCATAGCAATCCAGTAACTTTCTATACCTAGTATCAAAATTACTATTGTCGGAATAAAAATAGCAACAAACGCAGGCGCAACAGTATGAGCAAAAAAATACTCAATCAGTTCAATATCATGTGTAGCCAGATTCATTAGATCACCAGTCCGCCTACGAACCAAATATGCAGGCGCAAGTGCATCCAGTTTACGAAATGCTTTTATACGCATTTCCGCTAACAGTCTAAAAGCCATATCGTGCGCCACCCATGACTCAAGCCAATGCGCTAAACCTGCTGTTGGCGCCAGCACTATTAACCAAACTAGATAATCATCGAACTGACCGTTATTCTTTAGACTTAGAACGATAAGGGCGCTAGAAACGCCTACACCTATGTATGCCAATACTCTAAGGACACCAAGGAAGAAAGTCAGTGCTAGTCTACCTTTCCAAGGCATGATTATCCCCATGAGAGATGATATAAGTTGGAACCAGTTAAGACCTTCGGCTTTAATTATACCTTCTGTAAGCGCCTGCTTCGCGCCGCCTGCAGTATCAGCCAATGATTCAGTCCTCGACCGCATATCAAGCTCCTGTCTATCGGAGCGGCCTTTGAATTTACTGTTTTCATTTGCTTGATCCGTCATCAATTCGGCGTAAATACCGCCATTTTTCAACAGCTCAACATGTTTTCCAGATTCGGCAATTTTACCTTCGTTAAGGACCAGTATTCTGTCACAATCAATTACACTGGATAGTCGATGCGCTAATATTAATGTAGTACGCTCCTTCATTAATTTATCTAGAGCCTCTTGTATGATCGCCTCATTTTCAGCGTCGACAGCCGATAAAGCCTCATCCAGTACAAGTATTGGTGAATTTCTTAAGACGGCTCGCGCAATAGCCACCCGCTGCCTTTGTCCTCCAGAGAGTTTAATGCCCTTCTCTCCAATAATGGTGTCATACTTGTCTGGAAGTTGATTGATAAAATTGTCTATGTTTGCAGTTCGAGCGGCCTCGCGCACCTCTGTATCCGTTGCATCAGAACGACCCATAAGGATATTTTCGCCAATAGTTCCATGGAATAAAAACGTATCCTGACTGACAACAGCTATTTGACTTCTTATTTGGTCAAAACTTAATTCCCTTATATCTACCCCGCCTATGCGAACAATTCCGCTTTCCGGGTCAAAAAATCTGAGTAAAAGTTTTACGAGCGAAGACTTCCCACAGCCACTAGGGCCGACAAATCCAACGCGTTCACCAACATCTACCTTAAAATCTAAATTTTTATGAATGGCACGGGTTGTGTTGGGGTATTGAAATTGGACACCTTGGAATTCAACTGTCGGCGGTAATTCCCGCGCTGGTGAAGGTGTTTGTACTTCTCCTACAATAGGCTTTGCATCTAAAATTTTATAAATACCCTGAGCCGCTGACATCCCAACCATACCCTGATGCAGGACACTTCTGAGATCCCGCATAGGCCGAAATATTTCCACACCCATCATTAAGATGATTAGAAGCCCAGCTAATTCCATTTTTCCTTCGGCTACGCGATATGCACCGAGAATAAGAGCCGCTGCCGCCCCTATCGTAATTGCACAATCCGTGATTCCCCTTGATAGAACATTCGTTCCTAAAACCCACATCGTTTTCTGGAATAGATCTCGCGCTTTTACTTCAAGGCTATCCGCCCTCTTAGAACTTTGCCCAAACGATTTTAGTGTGGCTAAACCCTGGATTGAATCTAAAAATTCAGATGCGAACGCTGCATAGGCAATCTGTCTTTCTTTTGAACTCTCTACGTCTCGAGAGTGCCACATTGCTGGCAAAAACAGTGCCAGCAGTGCACAGGAAACTAACGTTGCGGCAACTGGTAAGTCTATCCAAAATACAAAACAGAATATGAGTATTGGGGTTAGAAAAGACACTAATAATTGAGGTATGTACTGACCGAAGTAAGTCTCTAGTTGTTCAACCCCCTCTACGAGAGACAGTGTAATTGCGCCAGACCTCTGGCTACCAACATAGGCGGGTCCAAGCTCACCTATGCGATCGAACAACTTCCGACGTAAATTTTTTTGGACTAGAGCCGCCGTTTTATGAGCTGTCATTGCTCGCCAATGTTCAAACATCCCCCGCAAGATCATTACAAGGGCGATCAATACTATCAACCAAATCAATTCTGTAACAGGTTCCCCTTTGAAAAGGAGACCTATCATCCAGCCCAACATGGCAAGTCGCGCAACGCCAAAAGCTGAGGAAATCAAACCTAGTATTGTGGAGAAGGCGATCTTTCCTCTAAAACCTTCTGTAAATGACCAAAGTCGCCATTCTAAATGCATTATCTAACCTCGCACGCATGCCCAACATTAAAATTCTATCTAAAGAACCAACTTTAGGCTGTCTTGGCTTGGTTCAGATCTAATTCTTCTATCATCTTATCTCGCATGGCAAATTTTTGGACTTTCCCCGTTATAGTCATTGGGTATTCTTTTACGAAACGAATATAACGCGGTATTTTATAGTGAGCTATTTGGCCGCGGCAAAACTCTCGGATTTCCTCCTCCGAACAAGAAGGATCCGGTTTTAAAATTATCCACGCACACAATTCCTCTACAAATTTGACATCAGGTACACCAAAAACTTGAACGTCACTAATATTGGGATGCCTATATAGATATTCTTCAATTTCACGGGGATATATATTTTCCCCGCCTCTGATAACCATATCCTTGACACGGCCCACAATATTACAAAATCCCTCCGGATCCATTGTTGCTAGATCGCCAGTATGCATCCAACCAGCTTCATCAATACTTTCTTCTGTTTTTTCAATATCATCCCAATAACCTTGCATAACATTATAACCACGAGCCAAAAGTTCTCCCGTGTGGCCTGGCGCGACAATACGGCCATTTTCATCAATGATTTTAACTTCTACATGCGGAAAGATGCGCCCCACAGTTGAGACTTGTTTTTCTATAGGGTCATCCGTCTCGCTTGACGTGATTACCGGACTTGTCTCAGTCATACCATATGCAATAATCATTTCTGAACAATACATCTCATCCACGACCCTCCGCATAATTTCTATCGGGCACGGTGACCCTGCCATAATCCCGGTTCTCAGGGAAGATAGATCGAATTCTTTGAATCTCGGGTGCTCCAATTCCGCGATAAACATCGTAGGCACCCCGTGGAGCCCCGTACATTTTTCTTCCTGAACAGCCTCTAAAACTGATAATGGATCAAATGCTTCATCTGGATATATCAGTGCTGCGCCATGAGTTAACGCAGCAATATTGCTTAGTACCATTCCAAAACAATGATAGAGAGGAACCGGAACGCAAAGCCGATCGTCTGAGGTGAATTTTAGACTTTCCCCGGTAAAGTATCCATTATTTAAGACATTGAAATGAGTAAGCGTTGCTCCCTTTGGGAATCCAGTCGTCCCACTTGTGAATTGAATGTTGATGGGATCATCGAATTGCAGAATGTTGGTTAGATCTTTAATTCTATCTTTATCTTTTTCTGAAGCTTTAGCTGCCACTTCTTGGAACTCGATAAAACCTCTCTCGATAGAACCCCCTATCTTGATAACAGCTTGAAGACTTGGTAGGCGTTTTGATTTAAGGTTTCCTGGTTCACATAGTGAGATTTCCGGCGCTATCTCTTTTAACATCCCCATGTAATCGCTTGATTTGAATTGAGTTGCTAAAACAAGAGCTTTGCACGTCACCTTATTCAGGGCATATTCCAGTTCAGCAACTCTATAAGCTGGGTTTATATTCACTAATATTAAGCCGGCCTTTGCAGTTGCATATTGGGTCACAACCCACTCGCTATTATTTGGTGACCAAATTCCTATTCTATCGCCGGGTTCTAGGCCAAGAGCGAGCAGACCTGCCGCAAAATCGTCAACCTCGTTTTTTAATTCACTATAGGTCCAACGAACGTTTTGATGCCTTACAATTAATGCATCTCTTTCCCCCCATTTTTCTGCAGCTAGATCAAAATTCACACCCAAAGTCTCACCTAAAAGTGGTTTAGTGCTCGCTCCATGTGCATAACTTTGTGTTAGCATAGCCTCCCCCTTGAATAGTTTAAATCTATCATCGACGACCAACATCTAAAGTGAAAGCTAATCATTATTTATCGAAACAAACAACAAATAAGAGCAGTCAAAAACATATCAAGAATTAGCTAAAATTCCTATTTGTATGGGTGGCTATGTTATCCGAAAAGGAAATCGTTTATAAGACTTGTTAAGCGAAAAGTCTTACTGGAATCAATCAATGGAAATTTCTCCAATCTCTGGAGCATTAGGTGCTGAAATATCTGGCATAGATATCTCAAAAAAGTTAACCAACACCGAAACTCAATTGCTACAGGAGAACTTTCTAAAATTTAAAGTTTTGTTTTTCCGCAACCAAAATCTCTCAGCCCAGACTTTTGTTTCATTTGCCAAACATTTTGGTGACCCCACGATATACCCATTTATTAAAGGTTTAGACGACACGCCCGAAGTTATCGAAATTATTAAAACAAAAGATGATAAAAAAAATTTTGGGGGATCTTGGCATTCCGACACAAGTTATATGGAATGCCCAGCTATGGCCACGCTCTTGTATGCAAAAGAAACACCTAAATTTGGCGGTGACACCCTATTTGCGAATACCGCACTCGCATACGAACAATTATCGCAAAGTCTAAAAGAACTTCTTCATGACTTAGTAGGGGTCAATTCCTCGGAAAAAGGATATGCTGGGGGAAGGGCCACTGGCATGAGCAAATTGTCTAAAATGAACCAAACGTATAATGCTAATGCAACAAGCTACGAGACAGAACATCCTATTATCCGCACTCACCCAGAGACTGGCCAAAAATCGCTATATTTAAACCTTTCACATACGTCACATTTTAGTGGAATGACAGTGAAAGAAAGCAAACCGTTAATCAACTACCTTTGCAAACACATGATCCGACCTGAGTTCACTTGTAGGTTTAGATGGTCTGAGGGAAGTTTGGCTATCTGGGATAATAGGGCGACACTTCACCATGCCATAAATGATTATCCCAATCAGCGACGACATATGCTACGAATAACATTAGCAGGCGATCGTCCTCACTAATGAGAAGAGATACGCCCAAAAGCTTTGATGTTTTATTTCAAATGAGACTAATTTTCTACAGCCTCATAGTCCCAGTGGCTGTGGGCATCTCGTATATTTTTGGGACTCTATTACCTAACGGACTTAGCGAGCCAGGAAGCCCCTTAATGCAAAGCCTAGCAATAATAGGGACACTTCTTCTCGTAATAACTTTCTACGGGGTTTTATCGAAAAGATTTGGCAAGCCCGGTCGTATCGGGACGGTGATACATATAATCTCTGCTAACATAGGAACTATTCTCGTAATCGTACATTCGGGAGGAACAATATTTGCCACACCGGGTAGTCTTATTATCCTTTTATTTGTAATTATGCTTCTAGGCGGTCTACTCCGTATCGTTATGCCTTTGAACTTTTCCAAAACTTTTGGCACCAAACTTCGCGGTTTTACATCTCTGGAAGACAATACTCGAAAAGAGTTAAGAAAAATTATTTCCTCCAAAGAAGATTTACTTGCTCAACTTGAACCTAATGCTCAAGAAGGTCTATTTTCTCTTCGGCTCCAACACTGGATACAAGCCCCATTGTTAGCATATCAATATCGAAAACTAGAGAAACTTGAAGAAAAAATTATAGGGTATCGTAATTCTGTAAAACCGATCCAAGCTTATTGCAGACGGCTCCATCAAATCTTTTCGTGGCTACTTCTAATCGGCATCACAGTTCATATTATTACCGTTACATTTTTCGCCAACTACGTCGCCGATGGGCGACCAATCTACTGGTGGCACATTGAGGATTGGGGTTAATGCCTAGATTAGCTTTGATGATAGATCTTGAGAGATGCACGGGTTGCAAGAGCTGTGAAGCTGCATGCAAGTCAGAACATGCTCTTGGTCCAACCGAACGACATAATCGAGTTGTTTGGTTAGGCTCTAAGTTAGAGGAAAATTCGGACAATAATAAAGCCTTAGATTTTCTCGCGCTTTCATGCCAACACTGTGAGCGCCCCGCCTGTGTTCGCGCTTGCCCCGTGAGCCCTAAAGCAATTTCGAAAAACAAAGAAACAGGTGTAGTAACAGTAAATGAAGATGCCTGTGTTGGATGCGGAGAGTGCGTAACAGCTTGTCCATATGGAGCCATGGGCTTTGATCCCGATGGTCGACATGCGGTGAAATGTGACTTGTGCTCCGATCGACGCGCAGAAGGTTCCACAACGACGGCGTGCGCTGCGGTTTGCCCCACTAAAGCCATAACTTTTGGTCCAAGGGACGAGCTTCTGAACACCACTGAAGCGAATAACCGCGAAATGATTAAAAACGATCCATTCTTGCTCGGACCGGCCACGATCTACTTAGATCGCATAACAAACAAACAAGAAAAGTTTGATGCGGCCGATAGAAATTCACCAAAAGTCATCGATAGTTTCACAAATATCTCAATCAATGATACCGTCTTTCCGTACGGTCACGATCGTGAAGATAGAGAAATAACTAGAATTGAAAGTGGCGGGTGCAATATCTGTTTCAACAGTTGCACCACGAAGTTTCATTTTAAAGACGATAAGTTGGTTAAAATCACCGGAAATGAGGAAGATCCAGCTCTTCAGGGCAGGGTATGCCCAAAATCTCAGATTTCCATTCAACTTTACTCAAGTAAAATGCGACTTACACAACCACTTAAAAGAATTGGCAAACGTGGTGATAATAATTTTGAGCCTATAAGTTGGGATCAGGCACTAGATGAAATTGCTCAAAAAATGCGCTCTATTAAAAAGACAAATGGAAGCGAAGCCCTGGGTCTTTTTTCAGGTACCCGCACGGGAACGCTGACAAATAGGGGTTACATCCGCATGTTCTCTAAACTTTGGGGGACACCAAACTTCGTCACCACTGAACCCTTTTGTTCATCAGGCAAAAATTTAGCCTACTCGATGACACAAGGTTATAGTGGTCCCGGCAATTCCTATACCGAAAGTGATATGGGCTCAGCCGCTTTACACGTCTACTGGGGAGACAATCAGGCTGAAACGAGACCTGTCCATTTTGGAATGATAAATGATTGGCGCCTCAAAAAGGGTTCTCGGATGATTGTAATAGACCCACGGAAAACCGTGACTGCTTCGAAAGCAGATTGGCATATACCTATCCGACCTGGCGGAGATATGGCATTGGCACTAGCAATCATCCATTACATCTTTGAGAAAAACCTGCATGACGAAGTGTTTTGCAAGGCGTGGGTGCTTGGTTGGGAAAAATGGAAAAGTTTTATCCTCAAAAAGGGTTACACGCCGGAATGGGCGGCCAAATTTGCAGATATAAGTGTTAATCAAATTTATAAATTGGCAGAGGAAATAGCGCATGCAGACGGGTGCATTATTTATGGCAGCCGAGGAATCAACCAACATATGAATTCGACGCAATCAAACCGCGTATTAATGTTCCTAGCCGCTATAACAGGAAACTGGGGACGCCCTGGCGGTGCTTATTTTAACATGTCAGCATCTCTGCCAATCGATCTCCAAATTCCCGAAGACAAACTTGCTGATATCAAAAAACCAAAATTGAGGACAAGTCCGGTTGGCTGGACAAAAGCTATCCTTGAAGGGAAGCCATACCCGTTGAGATCCATGTTTGTGAATAATAACCCTATGGCATTGTGGCCTGACCAATCTGAAACACGGAAAGCACTTTTAGCGCTAGATCTACTGGTACACATCGACATCTTTCCAAACGAAACAAGTGCTTTTGCCGATTACGTGTTGCCCGCAGCAACAGGAATTGAGAAGGGAGAAGTGGGTCGTGCCTGTGAGGACCGCCGTATAGTCTGGATTGACAGAATGATTTCTCCTCCTGGTTCAGCTAAACCGGACGGCTGGATTTGGATAGAACTTGGCAAAAGATTTGGCTTCGAGGACGTTCTTAAAGAAGAATGGAAAGACTCAGCTAAATTTTGGGATGAGGCACTGATCAGCAATATTCAACTGCGAGGGGTAACTCAAAAACGATTGCATTCAAATCCCTATAAGTGGGTTAGATTTCCTGTGAGCACCGAGGAAGAGCCTGAAATTCAAACTCTCTATTTAGAGGGGAGCACAGCACCAGGTGCTCCAAAAGGAAAACGATTTCCGACCGATAGCGGAAAACTTGAATTCTTCACGGACGAGCTTGAAAAAAAGTTTTCAGCCTACGGTCTTAGCGCCTTACCAGAATTTTATGGGGACAAAGAGAGCCTTATTAATATGCCTCACTTGGAAGTCATAGATGACGACTCAGAAAGCGGAATACTTGGCCCTTTTGCCTCTGGCGGTTTGTCAATACGAGGTCAAATTGTTTCACCAAAAACACCCGGATCAAATACCAAGGCTATTCAAGAAGGCTATAATTTAGAATTAATTACAGGTCGGCCAGCTGCACCCCATTTCCATAGTTGGACTCACTATTCTTGGCAATCGCAGGAGATGTGGCCGGACCTCTACGTCCAAATTCATCCAAAAACCGCCAGAAAACTCGGAGTAAAAGATGGGGCATTGGTTTTAATAGAAAGTAGACATGGAAGCATTCACGCAAGAGCTTGGCTTTATAGCGGAATGCGGCCGACTTCGGTTTTTATTCCCATTGGATGGGGGGAACGGCAACCTTTTTCAAAATGGCATTCGGTGAATTTTTTAACCGATAAAACACAACGTGATCCAATTTCTGAACAAACGAATCTTAAAAGTCTCCTCTGCCGTGTCAAACCGATATAAAATTTAAATTTTTAGTTGGTGATCCGATTAGAAAGTATTGTTAATTTAAAAAAATAAGCGTTGTTAACTGGGAAAGAGGATTGAGATTAAAATGGCTATTTCACCTAACGCTTTTTCTAACGTCATAGATTGCGATATTCACCCAACAGTCCCTAGCATCGACGCTCTATTGCCATACATGAACGAACACTGGCAAGATACTATTGTTCAACGGGGCGTTCACGAACTTGAGACGATATCCTACCCCAAAAATGCCCCCCTAACTGTTCGACCGGATTGGCGACTGGAAAAAGGGGTGCCTGCCGCAAATGTAGACTTAATTAAAAGGCAAGCATTGGATCCCTTCGGAACGAGCATAGCGGTCCTTAATTGCTTATATGGTGTACAACTTCTAATGAGTGAAGATATGGCATCTGCTTTTGCTTCAGCTGTTAATGATTGGATTAAAGCCGAATTTCTGGATAAAGAACCAAGACTACGCGCATCGATTGTTATCCCAACCCAAAGCCCGGAGATGGCCGTTAATGAAATCGAACGCTTAGCTAATGATAAGCGCTTTGTTTCGGTTTTAATGTTAGTGATGGACGAAAACCCTCTTGGGAGGCGGCTCTACTGGCCGATATACGCAGCGGCAGAGCGACATGGTTTACCAATTTGTGTACACGCTGGAAGTACTTACAAACACCCTGTAACGTCTGTTGGTTGGCCCTCTTACTATACCGAAGATTATGCATCTAATGCCGCAGCATTTCACAATATGGTATCCAGTTTCATTTGCGAAGGTGTTTTCGCAAAGTTTTCAGACCTCAAAATTGTCTTAGCTGAATCTGGATTCACCTGGTTTCCGGCACACCTCTGGCGTTTAACTAAATTCTGGCGCGGCCTTCGAGCAGAGATACCTTGGGTTGATCGCCCACCAATCGAGATTGCCCGCGACCACTTCAGGCTGACTCTTCAACCAATAGATGCTCCGCCAACCACTGAGCAATTTGAGCGACTTATGGATCATATGGGTTCAGACGAAATATTACTGTATTCTACTGACTATCCTCACTGGCAATTTGATGAGACTAATGTGATACCTGACGGGATCTCCAAAGGTCTTGCAATAAAAATCATGGAACAAAATCCAAAAAATACGTATCCTAGGTTATCTGCACCTCTCAATAATGGGATTAACCAATGAATGTTGATATTTTAACCCATGAAAAAAGTATATCGAAAACTCGTGCCCGCATGGCTATAGCAGACTGCGATATACATCCCAGTCCAAAATCTGTTGAAATAGAGATTTTTCCATTTCTTTCAAAACGCTGGCAAGAGTATATGAAAACATACGGGGTTATCTACAGACAGGGTTTCCCAACTGGACCTGCATTCCCAAAAGGGCAGCCAAATGCAGCGAGAAGAGACTCTTATCCAACCTCCGGAGGTAAACCGGGAAGCGACCTTGCGTTCATGCAAAGCCAGCATTTAGGCCCCAATAACATCCAACTGGGTGTGTTGAACCCATTACAATGTGCACAAGGCGTTCAAAATCAGGACTTCTCAGCGGCATATTGCAATGCTGTCAACCAGTGGCAGATTGAACAGTGGACGTCGAAAGATCATAGACTTAAAGCATCCTTGATGGTGCCATATGAAGATCCACTCGCTTCAGTTAAGGAGATTGAGAAATGGGCAGGAAACGAACATTTTATTCAAGTCCTTCTCCTAAGCCGGACAGCCGAACCCCTCGGACAACGAAAATACTGGCCAATTTATGATGCTGCTTGCAGAGCCGGCCTGCCAGTTGCTGTTCATGCCTTTGGATATGGGGGAGCACCTGTTACAGGCGGTGGATGGCCGTCTTTCTATATCGAAGAAATGGTTGGGCATGCACAGAATACGCAGTCGCTGCTTACGAGCATGGTTATCGAAGGCGTGTTTGAAAAATTTCCAACCTTAAAATTAATCCTCATTGAAGCAGGTTTTGCTTGGCTGCCTGCATTATCATGGCGCCTAGATAAACTCTGGGATAGAATGAGAGATGAGATACCACATGTTTCCCGTCCACCTTCCCAACTCATCCGTGAACATGTTTGGTTGACAACACAACCCATGGAAGAACCAGAGGAAACAAATCAGCTCCTTGATACAATTGAGTGGATAGGATGGGAAAATCTACTTTTTGCAACCGACTACCCACACTGGGACTACGATGACCCAAGTAGAGCAATGCCCATCAAAATTGGGAAACAACAAAAAGAGGGTTTTTTCCTAAATAATGCTCTAAAACTATACGGATTAGACCAGTAAAGTCAGAGTTATGCCGAAGTACGTTATAGGTACCGTCGAACAAATCCCACCAGGAAACCGTAAATTAGTAGAGATCAGGGGAAGACAAATAGCAATTTTTAATCTCAATGGCGATTTCTTTGGGATACTAGATCGTTGCCCACACCAAGGTGCAAGCCTTTGCAGAGGGCAAATAGTTGGCTTAGTTGAGAGCGAAGAACCTGGAGAATACAAGTTTTCTAGACAAAATGAAATCATCCGATGTCCCTGGCATGGCTGGGAGTTTGATATACGAACGGGAAGATCTCGGTGTGAACCGAATAAGATTAGGGCTACGCAGTATCCAGTTACAGTTAACGATAAGGATCAATTAACTGATGGGGAGTATATTACCGAAACCTTTGATGTCGACGTAGAAGGACAATTTTTAGTTATCACAGTATAAGTGATACCAACAGGGCAGATATGTCGGACATGGGCTTTTGGTTAAAGGTGTTTTCAAAGTAATCAAATTAAACTCGAGAGTAAAAGAGTACAAAAATGAGCTGGTATATTCATCACGTAAATTTAGAGGCACATGACGTAGCTCAAACAGCTAGTTTTTTTAGAGACATCATCGGTCTAGAAGAGGGGCAGTGGACCTACCCTGAAAGGATTGGGAAAATAGGCCACAGCGATGATACGCTTGCTTACTTTGGAACCGAGAATCAAGGTCTCCATATTGTTAAAGCTATAACGAGTTTTGCTCATGACAATAATTTTATACATAATCCCACTATCGGTGGGCACTTTGCGGTGTGTGTCCCAGACATTCAAATTGTAAAAAGCCGCTTGGAGAACACCGGTGTGATCGTCTCAGATGCTGGCGTATATGCAATGAAAGATATTCATCAAATTTACTGCTACGATCCATCGATGAACGTGGTTGAAATAAACCAAAGAGTAGACAATAAAAATGTAGATATCGGGCAGGATCATCCTATTCGTATAGAACCAGGTAATTGGTATATTCACCATGTTAATAGGCAAGTGCATGATATGCCCGCAACGGCAGCCTTCTATGAAAAGTTAATAGGCATGAAACGTGATGTGTTTCATGTTCCCGATGAGGAAACAGTGGGCGATTTTGATAGGTCACAAGACTCCCTTGTGGTATTTGGACCTGAAAACCGCGGGATCCACCTCGTGCGCGGGATGCCAACATTCCATACTGATAATAATTTAATGCATAATCCAACTTTTGGTGGACACGTCGCTCTTACGGTACCTGATGTGAAATCTGTGATGCGACGAATGGATAATGTAAACCATCTTTATTCCGATGCTGGAACCTATGCAATGGCGGGCATGCACCAAGTATATACTTTCGATCCTTCCATGAACTTCATTGAAATTAATCAGCCAGTAAAATAGAAACACTCCCTTTCAAAAAGAATTTTGAACAAACTAGAATTGACATTATTTTTGCTGAACTCATCACTCAAAATATATGATAGCAGTTATAGAGTGAGGTTTTGGCCTAAATACATAATTTAGAGGACAGTTAGTAAGATGGCTTCGCAGACATTTCAAAACGACTTTGCACAACGAGGAACCGTTAAAGAGGTCGAAGAAGGTTCGGTGCTAATGCCCAAGTTCGGTGAAGACGGCCTTATTCCGTGTATTGCCACCGACGTCGAAACCGGAGTTATTCTCATGTTCGCATATATGAACTCTGAGGCATTAACCAAAACTATTCAAACCCGCGAAGCACACTATTGGAGTAGAAGTAGATCCGAACTTTGGAAGAAAGGCGAATCTAGCGGACACATCCAAAAAGTTGTTGATATCCAGGTTGATTGTGATCAAGACGCGGTCTGTTTGATTGTTGAGCAGATAGGCGCAGCTTGTCATGTTGGCTACTACTCCTGCTTCCATAGATCCGTGGAATTTGGTGCATCACTTGATATGAGAAAGATACGGTTGGTCAAAAATGAAGACAACAAAAAGTATGACCCTAGCTTAGTCTATGGCGCAAAGGATAAATAACGAACGATTACCGGTCCCTTTAGCTCACTTTTTTCCAATGCCAGGAGCCTTACTTTAAAGCACGGCTTGCTTCTAACACTTCTTCTACGTGACCATTAACCTTTACCTTGCGCCAAACACCCTGAATTACGCCAGATGCATCTATCAAGAATGTCGCACGCTCTATACCCATATATTTTTTACCATACATCGATTTCTCAACCCATGTGCCGTAAGCCTCACATAAAGACCCATCTTCATCCGAAGCTAAGTGGAAAGGCAGTTCGTATTTAGCTTTAAACTTATCGTGTTTTGTTACTGTATCCTTTGAAACGCCTACAATTGTGGCATTCAATGCTGAGAAATCTGGAAAGGCATCCCGAAACCCGCAAGCCTCCTTGGTGCATCCTGGCGTATCATCCTTTGGATAAAAATAGAGTACTACTGGTGACCCTTTAGCTTCACTAAGAGAAAACTTTCCACTTCCGTCTAAATTTACTTCAAAGCTGGGTGCCACATCTCCAATCGCTAGTGCCATCAATAAGTACCTCCATCATTAGCAGTGATTGATGCCCTAAGCTTTAACATCCCCCACTTTAATGGTAGAGAATAAAAACTATTCTGCGTCAAAAAATTCACTATGTGGTAAATCACTTCTAGTATTCAGTTGGGGTTAATTTTAGATGACCAAGATAGGAAAAATCCTGCTTGAGGCTTTTGGGGCTATTGTCCTTGGCCTAATCGTGCTGCTGCTCGTACTTGCTTGGCGCTTATCTGAAGGCCCTATATCATTGAGCTTCGCTGAGAATATATTTGCCAATTATTACCAAACAAAACATAAACAATTTCAAATCGGCTTAGACGAGCCAGCTTTAAAATGGGATGGTCGAAATCGATCACTTTCGATTACTTTTGAGGATTTACTCTTTTCAACCAACGACGAAAATATAGTTTTAAATGCTCCTGCAGGAAGAATAGGGTTATCTCTAAGCGGTTTACTTGAAGGGGATATAACTACAGCTGAGCTTAATTTAGGATCAGCCAACATCCGGGTAAATGATCTTGAAAACAATGATCTCCTAGATAAACTTTTCTCTTCCCTATCAAGGACGACGCCCGCACCCGAAAATTTTATTCAATCGATCACAGCATTAATTCTCTCAAGTCTAAGTAAAATCAATTTAGAAAACTCAACTTTAACAATTATTAAAAGAGAGACTACGGCTCCGATTATCGTAAAGGGTTTAAATGGTATCTTTAGTAAAAAGGAGAGCTGGATAGCAACAGTTGAGGGGATTGCTCCACCAAATATTGGTAATTGTATTTTTGTCATCAAGGCAGAGCTTGATACAAAAACATTAGACCTTAAGGCCATAGCACGTCTGCACGACATTCCAATTAAAATAGTATCCCGTCATATACCTTCCTTCCCCGAGGAAGCATCACTAGGTGCACCTTTGGATCTAAAATACAACATAAAGATGAACTTAGTCACGAAGGTCAAAACAGTTAATGGTGAAATTGAAGCCGCCAACGGGAAATTGTCACTTCCAGAATTTTCTTACAATCCAATCCCATTTAGACGGATCTACGCAAGTGCAAAAATAGATGATTTTTTTTCTATCCCAACCTTCGGAACCTTAAGTATCGAAGGCGATGATTTTACTATTTCATCCATTTTTCTGTTCGATAAGGAAACACGACAGCAACGTTTCAGTTGGAATATCTATTCAGAGGAAATAGAGGTTAAAAAGCTTAAGAGGTATCTTTCATTTACCAAGCTCAGTGGAATCAATCTTGAATTTGTCTCAGGTGTTCAAAGTGGGATTCTAAACGACATCAGAATGGAAATCACTTCGACATCAGCTATTAATAATTTTCATGACACAAATTTCGAAGCGGTAAATGGCAAAGCAAAATTTAAAAATGTAAAATATAAAACCCCGTATTTAAGACATCTCCTGTCGGAGCTTTTCGGCGAAATCTCAATTGGAAAGGAGCAAATTCTAGTAAACGCGTATGATGGGAAATATCAGAATCTTTCACTAACCAATTCAAGTATCAAAGTCGACTTAAATAACAGCAAACCAACATTAAAGTTAACTGGTTATGGAGATTTAGAATCGATCATAACATTCATGCGTGAAGAGCCGTTGGGGTTGGAAAAAAACATTAGTTCCGTTCCTGAAAATACTTCTGGTAATGCAAATTTTGAAGTAAACCTGAAACCTCAATTACGGAAACAGCGGGAGGCAGTTGGTTACACCTATTCCGCGAAAGTTGAGCTAACGGATGTAATAATCTCAAATTTTTTACTTAAGGAAGATTTATCTGACGGTAAAATAACGTTGAGTATCGCTCCCGAAAAAACAGAAATAAGCGGAATTGGTATATATAATGGAGCGCCTGTTTCGTTCTCTCAGACAAAGCCGTTGTCCGCAAACCCGTCTTTGACTTATAAGCAGCGACTATCTCTTATTAGTGCGGGGAAAAAACTGTCAACGCTCCATAGTTCCATGCCGTTCAATGCAACTGGGCCTATCCCTTTAGAACTCAAAATAATCAAATCTCCGCAGGGAGTTTCCAAAGTCTCTGGCATTTTGAACCTGCAAGACGCAAAGCTTTCAATACCAAGACTTAACTGGACAAAACCCTCCGGGGCCGCAGGTCGAATCAAGTTTAATGCTCTACTAGAGAATAATGTTTTAAAAAATCTTACTAATTTTAATCTCGCATCTGCAGATTTGAGCCTAGATGTGGACATGTCCTTTTTGCGCGGAAAAAACAAAATATCGAGTGCAACGATACATAACTTCCAAATTGGGCAGAATAAAATGCGCGGTTCAGTCAAGCTTGGAGAAGACGGAATTTACCATGCCAAGTTTTTTGGGCCACGTCTCAATATAAATCAGGTTATGTCGGATACATTGCATTCCAATGAATTACAAGAGCTATATTTTATAGAGGCAAATTTTGATGATGTTTTCCTATGGGATTTACCCCCCATTAAAAAAACCGCGTTTACTATTAAAAACTTTGGCCAATATAAATCCAGTATGGAGTTAAGCGGCAATGTCGGTAATAAGCCCCTAAATATTTCTTCATGGCTCAACGATGAGATTCGCGAATTTAGACTATCTGCGCGAGATGCGGGACAAATACTTAAAGGCTTTGAGATAACCGACTCTATATCTGATGGACTTTTAAAAATTGATGGCAAGATTACAGGTACTGGTCTTAAAGAAGTCACCAAGACTAATATTTTAATTGAAAATTTTGGTGTCAAAGATGCACCTCTCTTCACACAAATATTAAATGCAACTTCGCTTGTTGGACTAGTTAATACTCTTAGGGGAAAGGGTATACGTTTCCAAACTTTGCGAGCAGATGTGGACTTTACCCCAAATAAAATTGAAATTAAGGATTCCTTTGCCTCTGGTACTTCGCTAGGCGTTTCAACTGAAGGAGCTATTAACAGAAATTCTGATCAAATCAGTATTAAAGGAATGATCGTTCCAGCATACATATTAAACCGTATTATAGATCAAATTCCTGTTGTCGGGCGAATATTAACCGGTGGTAAGAAAGAAGGGCTGTTAGCCGCAGAGTATTTAATCAGTGGCACGAGAGATGAGCCGGAAGTATCCGTTAACCCACTGACAGCTTTCACGCCTGGTTTTTTAAGAGCTTTCGTTAAGGCAACACGCAAACCACTTGAATAAAAAAGCAACCGACTAACTACTGCAGCTTTACTAATGCGTGGCGTTTTTTTCCTGCAGATAATTTTATCATTCCGCTAATAGAAATATCCGAAACATTTAGCTGTTTTTCAGGATCGTTGATCACGGTATCATTTACTCTTACTCCCCCGTTTGCGATCAAGCGTCGGCCTTCACCATTAGATTGGATCAGCGCCAATTTTCGCATTGCTTCAATCACCCAGACACCAACTTCTAGATCATCTTTATTGATAATGATAAATGGCAGATCTTGTCCTACAGAGCCCTCTTCAAAGGTCTTCCGCGCTGACTCAGCAACCGAATTTGCTGCATCTCTACCATGGCAAAGTTGAGTAACTTCATGCGCTAGTATTTTCTTAGCCTCATTCAGTTCATTACCTTTTAATGCGCTTAACCTGGCAATGTCATCCAAAGGAAGTTCTGTGAAGAGCTTCAAAAATCGATCCACATCTTCATCTTCGGTATTCCGCCAATACTGCCAAAAGTCATAGGGGCTTAGTCTGTCGGAATTTAACCATATAGCACCTTGCGCTGATTTTCCCATTTTTGCACCGGAAGCAGTTGTTACTAAGGGTGTTGTGAGTCCAAAAACAGATTTTTGATCTATTCTCCTAGCTAACTCCACGCCGTTTACAATATTGCCCCATTGATCTGATCCACCCATTTGTAAGGAGCAATCAAATCGGCGACTCAACTCGAGGAAATCGTATGCTTGAAGGATCATATAATTGAATTCTAAAAATGATAAAGGCTGTTCTCTATCTAAGCGAAGTTTAACGCTATCAAAGGAAAGCATACGATTTACCGAAAAATGCCTACCGTAATCCCTCAGAAATTGTACATACTCCAACCCGGATAGCCACTCATCGTTATCGCACATAATCGCATCGGATGGCCCGTCTCCAAAGTTTAGGTATTTTTCAAAAACAGCTTTAATGCCTTGTTTGTTCTTTTCGATCTCATTGTCACTTAATAACTGGCGCGCATCATCTTTTCCCGATGGATCTCCTACTTTTGTTGTCCCACCTCCCATCAAAACAATAGGACGATGGCCGCATTTTTGAAAATATCTGAGCATCATTATTTGAACTAAACTGCCCACATGCAGACTGTCCGCTGTACAATCGAATCCTATATACGCGACCATATTTTCCTCAGACAAAAGCGTGTCGAGACTTATCCAATCAGTTACCTGATGGATGAAGTTTCTCTCACTCATGACCCTCAAAAAGGAAGACGTGTAATCGGACATGTTCAAAATGCCTTTATATGGATTAACTTTTTACAATCGGATGTAGCATAAGGTTTAACTTCACTCAACATCACTATCATATAAAGACTGGTAGGATCATTGACGTATATGTTTTTAATGATTACCAAAAAATATGAGCAGAAAAATATGGAACTCTATCGGGTTAATGAGTGGCACTTCTATGGACGGCATAGATGCAGCGTTAATAAAGACAGACGGGTATCAGGTACTTGAAGAAGGACCTTTTATAACGTTGCCTTACAAAACGGCTTTCAGAAAACTTTTGGAAAATTTGATCGCAGGAAAAGGCGATTTAAATAAGGTGGAAAATCAGCTCACACTGGAACACGCAAAAGCTGTTTCTGCACTAATTGAGAAGTTTAATGTCGCGATTTCAGAAGTTGATTTGATAGGTTTTCATGGACATACCATCTCTCATAATCCTGACGAACAGCATACGTTACAAATTGGAAACGGAAGACTGTTGGCTGCCGCCACTGGAGTTGATGTTGTGAATGACCTGAGGTCATCTGATGTAAAGGCCGGGGGTCAGGGAGCACCCTTAGCACCCATCTATCATAAGGCCTTAATGAAATCACAAGATCTACCCGCGATTATTCTTAATATAGGTGGTGTAGCCAACATCACATGGGTTGATACTCTAGATGAAAATCTTATTGGTTTTGACACGGGTCCGGGTAATGCGCTGATCGATGATTGGATTAAGAAAAAAACGGGCCGTCATTATGACAATAATGGCTTTCTAGCTTCACAGGGACAGGTACACGAAGGCATCTTAACTGAGTTATTGGCACATCCATACTTTTCCGCCTCAATCCCTAAATCACTGGACAGAAATTTTTTTAAAAATTTAACGGAAACGGCAATCGCTAACTTATCGGTTGAGGATGGGGCCGCTACGCTTTCTGCATTCACTATTAAATCTATAGCAAATGCTATCAATAAACTGTCAAAACCCTTTAAAAAATGCATTGTGGCTGGCGGCGGTCGTCATAATGCGTCCCTTATGTCGGGCTTGAAAGAAAGTTTCCCAGATCAATTAATTTTGTCAAATGATATGGGCTGGTCAGGTGACGCGATTGAAGCACAAGCATTTGCTTTTCTGGCGGTTAGATCTCGACTGAATCTACCCATCAGCTTTCCCGGCACAACAGGTGTGAGCAAGCCTCAAACCGGCGGTGTTTTCCACCCTAAGTGCTAGTTCTTATTTAAACGTTTATTGCACTTAACAATAAAGCTGGTTTACTGTTCTTGTGAATAAGATAGATTAATATGAGGAAGTGTTATGAGCGGCCATCCATTTAATACAGATCTGGATAAAAATGATGCGAATTACGTTCCTCTATCACCGCTTTCTTTTTTGAAGAGATCGGCTTCAGCTTTCCCCAATAGAACCTCCCTAATATACGGCAATCAAAAATTTACATGGCGCGAGACACAGAAAAGATGCTTCCGCTTAGCTTCAGCGCTTAAAAAGAGGGGGATAAAAAAGGGAGATACAGTTTCTATCTTGGCTCCGAACGTGCCCCCTGCTTTTGAGGTGACATTTGGCGTCCCCATGACAGGAGCGGTACTGAATGCTTTAAATACACGCCTCGATTCCCAATCCATATCATTTATCCTAGAACACGCTGAAACAAAAGTCCTTATTAGTGACACTGAATATGCACCCATCATTAGCGAAGCTTTGAAGCAAGTTGACCACGATATTTTAGTGATAGACTATCAAGATCCTGAGAGTAGCGAGGGCGAGGAAATAGGATCCATAGAATACGAAGAGTTTCTAAACGAAGGTAACACCGTTCTCTCTCTATTGCCGCCTGATAGCGAGTGGGATGCAATAAGCCTTAATTACACTTCGGGAACAACAGGAAACCCAAAAGGTGTCGTCTACCACCACAGAGGTGCATATTTAAATGCTATTGCAAATAGCTGTGTATGGGGCATGAAAAAACATCCTATCTACCTGTGGACACTACCTATGTTTCATTGCAACGGATGGTGTTTCCCTTGGACAATAACCATGCTTGGTGGCACACACGTTTGTTTACGTCGGGTAGAACCCGAAGCAATTTTTCAGTCGATAAATGAGCACAGAGTTACACATATGTGCGGGGCACCCGTCGTAATGAACATGTTGGTAAATTCAGATACTAATTCCCGCCCATCCTGGGATCATAAGCTATCCATGATGACTGCTGGAGCGGCGCCACCAGCTGCTGTAATAGAAAAAATAGAAGCACTGGGCATTGATGTTACCCATGTCTATGGGCTTACCGAAGCATATGGGCCGGTGACAATTTGCGAATGGCAAGAGGAATGGCACACTTTACCCGCGACTGACCAAGCCAACTTAAAGGCACAGCAAGGTGTCCGCTATCCCGTACTGGAAGGCCTAATGGTTGCAAATCCTGAAACGATGGAAAAAGTTCCGTCAGATGGAAGTTCGATGGGTGAAGTATTCATGCGTGGCAATGTTGTTATGAAGGGCTACCTCAAAGATGAAGAAGCTACAAAAGCAGCATTTCGCGGGGGATGGTTTGCCACCGGTGACCTGGGAGTTGTCCATCCTACTGGTTATATCGAACTTAAAGATCGTTCAAAAGATATCATCATCTCAGGAGGCGAAAATATAAGTACTATTGAAGTAGAATCTGTTCTTTTTAGGCACCCCGATGTTATAGAAGCTGCAGTGGTTGCAAAATCAAGCGAAAAATGGGGGGAAACACCCTGCGCATTTGTGACACTGCACTCAGGCGCGAAAACATCCGAAGCTGACTTAATATTGTTTTGCCGCGATAATCTAGCACATTTTAAAGCGCCGACCAGCGTGGTATTTGGCGAATTACCTAAAACGTCTACCGGAAAAATACAAAAATTTTTACTCAGGGAAAGAGCTGAAAATCTATAGACGCATACAAGAACTTACAGCAACCCGCGTGCGGCTAAGTTTTTCATCAGAGCACCGGCACCAAAGTCCCACGGCTGAATATTTTCACTCAACTCCACCTCATTGACTAATGCACCTAATGTTGGTGTTGAAATCTGAACAAGATCTCCGACCTTATGAGTGAAACCACCCCCAATTTTATCACGGTCTTCACTAGGCGCAAATAATGTCCCTGTCATCAGGCAAAATCCGTCAGGATATTGATGATGTCTACCTATTGTTTCATCAACAAGGTCTGCGACGTCTCTGCTTATTTTTGACATTGAACTTCGCCCATGTAGCGTAAATTGGTCCAACCCTCTCACCGTCAATGAAAGCTCCGCCATTCTTACATCATCGAGTGAAAAATTCTCATCAAAAAGTCTGATAAACGGCCCAATGGCTGCTGACGCATTATTATCCTTCGCTTTACCTAATAGTAGGGCACTCCGACCTTCAATATCCCGCAAATTGACGTCATTGCCTAGTGTCGCACCCAGTATTTTTCCTCTAGCATTTACAGCCAGTGTGATTTCGGGTTCGGGATTATTCCATTCTGATTTTTCGAGAATACCAATTTGGGCTCCTATACCCATAACTGACATAGGCTGCGCTTTCGTAAAAACTTCTGCATCAGGTCCTATTCCTACTTCTAGGTACTGTGACCACATGTCTTTTTTAATTAAAACTTCTTTGAGTTGCTCAGCTTCAGATGAACCGGGAATTATACTTTCTAGATCTAGACCTATAACTTTTTGGATGTCATTGCGAATTCCCTGCGCGGCAGATGGGTCGCCCTTTGCCCTCTCTTCTATAACCCTTTCCAGCATACTTTGTGCAAATGTAACACCGCATGCTTTAACTGCTTGTAAATCAACTGGAGCTAATAAATAAGGGTGTTTCTTATCTTGCGAATGCCAAGCCGAATTTTCTAATAGGGAATCTATAACGCCAATTTTAGTTCCGTTAAGATCGTCCATTTTTTTTTCAATGCTTTCGGTATTTAATAATTCTGACATTGTAGGAAAAGTATCTGAAATATCTACAACGTCAGCGCCGCGAATTATCACTGGCGACGGACCAGGGTGATCACCCGGCACCCAGGCTCTTCCAACAAGCATGGCTCTCTCTGCATCTTCTGGCAGACAATCTTCGGGTCTTAATTTCAAAGCGATAACTACTCCTTAAGATTAAATCGAGGCTAAAAGTAGAAGATGAGCCTATATACTAATCTGGAATACACTTTTGATGCTGTTCCCCAAGGCCCTCTATCTCAAGCCGCATTTCATCTCCAGCTTTGAGGAAAACTGGGTCAGGTTTTACTCCTAAGCCAACTCCCGGAGGGGTCCCCGTTGATACAATATCGCCAGGATACAATGTGAAGAATTGGGATAAATAATGAACCAGAAATTTAACCCCAAATATCATCGTACTCGTGCTGCCATTCTGATACGTCTTCCCGTTAACAACTGTGGTCATTTTAAGATTTTGGGGGTCTGGTATTTCATCTTTTGTTACAAGCCACGGTCCGGTAGGCCCAAAAGTATCGCAGCTTTTCCCCTTTGTCCATTGACCCGATCTCTCAGCTTGAAAAGCTCTTTCTGAGACGTCATTAACAATACAATATCCAGCTACATGCTCCATAGCATTATCTTCAGTTACATATTTGGCTGTTTTTCCTATTACGAATCCTAATTCAACCTCCCAGTCGGTCTTCTCGGAAGATTTTGGTATACGTACATCGTCATTAGGCCCGCATATTGCAGAGTTTACTTTCATAAATATTATAGGTTCTGGCGGCGGTGTGGCTCCAGTTTCTGCAGCATGGTCCGAATAGTTAAGGCCAATACAAATCATTTTTCCGACATTACCTACACAGGCTCCTAAACGAGTATTCGCGGATACGACTGGTAACGCCGACAAATCCTGGTTCTCGAGCATGTTAAAAGTGCGGTCGTTTATCGTACTTGGACTTATATCCTGAATTATAGAAGATAAATCCCTTATCTGACCCTCGGTATCAAGTATCCCAGGTTTTTCAGAACCTAACTCACCAAAGCGTAGTAACTTCATAAATTGTCACTCCTGTTTATCTAACCCAAAACCCTGTATAACGATGATTACTCGTTTGTTACAGTCTCACTAGCTCAGCTCGTAGTGTCAAGAAAGGTTTAAAAGAATAATTCAAATAAACGATTCAAATTTAAAACTTACTCTATATCTTTTTTAAGGGGTAGATGTCTTGATTGATGAAGTAATTGGCATTGGTTGCGACTGGGGCACGACAAGTCTTAGAGCATATTTACTAGGCAGAGATGCTCAGATAATTGAGAAGATTGAGGCTCAAAAAGGAATCATGTCAGTTAAAGACGGTGATTTTGAAAAAGTATTTGAGGAAATTGTTGGAACATGGATGGATGTATATCCAACCTGTCCAATTGTTTTATCTGGAATGATAGGAAGTCGCCAGGGTTGGTTAGAGGCTCCGTATATAGAATGTCCCGCGCAGCTTAATCAGCTTGCAAAAAAACTTACGGTTATCAATTTGATTAGGAAAAGAAAAGTTTTTCTAGTTCCAGGACTCACCTTTAAAGATGAAGAAGGTATTCCTGACGTGATGCGAGGAGAAGAAATCCAAATATTAGGTTCATCCTCCACTGTCGATCAAAAAGAGCAACTTATTTGTCTACCTGGAAGTCATAGCAAGTGGGTCAGGGTTTCTTGCGGTAATGTAATAGCATTTTCCACTTATATGACGGGTGAAACGTATGAAGCAGTGCGCAAAAATACTATTCTCAGTAAAACCTTAGAGCCAGAAACTTGGAGCGAAGAAGCTTTCATGAGCGGCGTTCAATATTCTAGGAGAAATAAAAATATCCTTTCTCAACTTTTTCACGTGCGTACTCAGATACTCTTCCATGAATTATCTACTGACGAATCAACTTCGTTTATCTCCGGCCTTTTAATCGGACATGAATTAAAATCAGCACTGCAAAACTCTCATGGTCTCAAAATTCACCTTATCGGTGATATGGCTCTAACTAAAATCTATGGTGATGCTATCAGTGAATTTGGTAGAACAGTAATACAAGTAGACACAGATATAGTTACCGCTGGTTACTACGCGTTATTAAAACAAATAGCAGAGCATGTTGAATGACACAGAGCCTTATTTCATACCTACAAAAAAAGCCACTTGTGGCGATCCTGCGCGGCGTCCAATCCAATGAAATAATAAGTATAGCAAGAGTTCTTGTTGACAGCGGTTTTAGTATAATTGAAGTTCCGTTAAATTCCCCTGATCCGCTGGCTAGCATTACAAACTTATCCGATGAATTTGGCGAAAAAATATTGATTGGAGCAGGAACAGTTCTGCAAAAAAATCATGTTCTAGACATAAAAAACGCCGGCGCCAAATTAGCAGTGGCACCGAATGCAAACCCAGAGGTAATCACAGCTGCAAAGGATGGAGGGTTAATTACGATACCAGGTATTGCTACTCCAACAGAAGCTTTCACTGCGATAGGTCTAGGCGCAGATGCACTCAAACTTTTTCCAGCTGAAAGTGCACCTCCTGAAGTTTTTAAAGCCTTTAAAGCTGTTCTACCCAAACCTTTTCCCGTGCTTCCTGTAGGTGGTATAACACCCGAAAAGATTGGACCATATATACAAGCGGGAGCGTCTGGATTTGGTCTGGGGTCCGCGTTGTACAAGCCGGGTTCATCAGCCAAAGAGGTTCATGAAAAGGCTGAGAAATTTAACCACGCCCTTAAAGAAGTAAGCTTTGCATCTAGTTGCTAGCTTTACCCAAGCTGGGCTTGAAGAGGCTTAGCTAAAAGAAAAAAATAGATTTATTAAAAGTTACTATTTTATTTTTTCGAAAACCTACTAAATACAGGTAGTATGCCAAGTTGAAATCATCTTAAAATCCAGCGTCGATGATCTTTCTTATTTCAATGTGCATTCAACTAGCCGCTAGACAAGAATACTAGCTAAGATTTTATTGTAAGGAAATTGTTTATGGCCAATGACGACAATATCACTTTAGTGGGAGACGTAATAGAGAGAGCTCTAAAATGTGGTGCAGACGCGGCTGATGTTGTCTACTTCCAGAACAACTCTTTATCAGTTGCCCAAAGGTTAGGTAAACCAGAAGCGATAGATCGTTCTGAGGCAAAAGACCTAGGTTTGCGTGTTTTTATTGGAGCAAGAAACGCCAGCATTTCAACAACCGACCTTAAAGGCAGCACACTAGATCAGGTTATTGAACGAGTAATATCAATGGCCAAAGAATCGCCTGAAGATAAATATGCTGGAATCGCACCCAACGATTTAATCGCGAGAGAGTTCCAAAACATAGAAACGTTTGACCACACCGAACCCCCGCCTTCAGAATTAACGGAACGCGCAGGCTTAGCAGAGGAGGCTGCGCTCGCCGTTAATGGCATCAATAACTCAGAGGGAGCTGAAGCATCGTGGTCTCAAACGACTGTGGCACTAGGAATCAGCAATGGGTTTATTGGATCTTACAAAAAAAGTAACCATAGCGTCAGTGCAGTTGTACTCGCAGGCGAAGGGCAGAAGATGGAAAGAGACTATGACTACTCTTCATGCTGTTTTGCCGAAGACCTAGAAGACCCCAGCGTTGTGGGAAAAACTGCTGGAGAAAGAGCTGTAAAGAAGCTTAACCCCAAAAGACCCGCTAGTGCAGATATTCCTGTTATTTATAGCCCAAGAGTTAGCAGCAGCTTAATAGGCCACTTAGCCAACGCTTTAAACGGAAACTCTATCGCACGTGGAACTAGCTTTTTAAAAGACTCGTTGGAACAGCAAATTTTCTCACCCGGCATTAGAATTATCGACGACCCTCATCGACCAAGAGGCCTGAGGTCTAAACCATTCGATGCAGAAGGTTTAAACACTTGTAAAACATGGATTGTGGAAGATGGCCGCATTAACTCCTGGTTTTTAGACCTTGCTACAGCTCGACAGCTTGGTTCGACCTCAACAGGCCACGCGGCGCGGTCCACGGCCGGTAACCCCAGCCCAGCCCCAAGTAATCTGTATATGGAAGCAGGGGCGATGACACCGGACATGTTAATGAGTGATATCAAAACGGGCTTATACGTGACGGAGTTAATGGGCATGAGTGTAAATATGGTTACTGGGGACTACAGCAGGGGAGCTGGTGGTTTCTGGATTGAAAATGGAGTTTGCACTCATCCCGTTAGTGATGTTACCGTTGCAGGCAACTTAAAAGATATGTTTAAAAATCTTGAACCAGGTAATGATCTTGAATTTAAACGAGGGACTGACGCGCCAACTATTCGAGTGGATGGCATGACAGTCGCTGGGCCTGGAGATTGATAGAAATTTATCCTAATTTTTTAATAAAATTCGCACATAATTCTGCTGATAGGATATAAGGTTCGTAAGATTACTGCCGCACTGTTCAAATTGGGAGATAGCCACTTTGGATTCCCAGAATAAAGAGCCGAAACGAGCCAATACTCGCGTTCTTGTCAGTCGACTTTTTAAGGATTATGTAAAACACCAGCTAGGCTGGCTCGCTGCTGCCTTACTCCTGATGGTTGTTGTCGCGGCGACTACTGCATCTCTGGCGTTTTTAATGGAAACGATTTTAGATGACGTTTTCACGGCGCGAGATAAAACTAGCCTTTACATTGCAGCAACCACGGTTATGGGTCTATTTCTTCTAAAGGGTTTAGCGACCTATGGCCAAACCGTCATAATGAGTTTAGTTGGGCAACGTATTTTAGCTGATATCCAAAAGCGAATGTTTAGCCACCTTACATATGCTGATTTATCTTTCTTCCAAAGCCGCTCCAGTGGAGAACTTATAGCGCACTTTATTAATGATGTAGAGAAAATGCGGGGTACAGTCGCGGGCGTTATTACCGCAATTGGACGTGATAGTTTAACATTAATTTTTTTAATCGGAGTAATGTTTTATCAAGATTGGCTTCTCACTCTAGCGTCCTTCTTTGCCTTTCCCACCGCTATTTTACCGCTTGTTAAAATCGGGAAGAAGATCCGAAAAGTTTCCGCCAATACACAAGAAGAGATCGGGCAATTTACTGTTATTCTCAACGAAGTCTTTAGAGATATACGGCACGTCAAATCCTATTGCATGGAGAAATATGAACAAACCCGTACTAACCTTCTGATAGATAAAATATTTAAGTTAGTTTTTAAAGCTGCACGCACAAAGGCTGCCGCTTATCCAATAATGGAGACTTTGGGAGGGACCGCTATAGTTATCGTTATCTGTTATGGCGGATGGCAAGTTATAGAAGGGGAAAGAACAACCGGAACATTTTTTTCATTTGTAACGGCTCTTTTGCTTGCATACGACCCAGTAAAAAAACTTGTTAATCTAAACGCTCAATTACAGGAAGGGCTCGCCGCGAGCGAGAGGATTTTTGGTGTATTAGATATCAAACCTAAAATCGTTGACAAGAGCGATGCTATACAACTTAAAGAAGTAACAGGCGAGATTTTGATTGAAAACCTTCACTTTTCCTATGATGGCACGCCCCCAATTTTAAGCAATTTATCGATGCAGATACCAGCTGGACAAACGATTGCCTTGGTCGGACATTCCGGGTCTGGAAAGAGCACACTCCTAAATTTAATAACTAGGTTTTTTGCCCCTGAATCCGGCCTCATTTTACTTGATAATACAGACATTCAAACAGTAACACTCTCATCACTGCGCCAAAACTTCGCCATCGTTAGTCAAGATGTTTCTCTCTTTAATGAAACGATAAAAGCAAATATTTGTTACGGGAAACCCGAAGCCTCTGACGAGAAAATTGTAGAAGCTGCCAAAAATGCAGCTGCACATGAATTTATAACTCAATTACCAAATGGATATGAAACCGAAGTTGGGGAAAACGGTGCAAAACTTTCGGGTGGACAAAGACAACGCATAGTTATAGCCCGAGCGATGTTAAAAGATGCACCGATTCTATTATTGGATGAGGCAACGTCGGCACTAGATTCTGAATCCGAAAAATCCATTCAGGTTGCACTGCAGAAACTTATGCATAACCGGACAACAATTGTCATTGCACATCGTCTTTCAACCATACAATCAGCTGACATGATTTATGTACTCGATGAAGGCAAGGTGGCTGAATTTGGAAAACATGCGGAACTTTTAAAACGTAACGGCGTCTACGCAAACCTCTATAAAATCCAGTTTTCTGAAGCAGCAGGTGATAATAACCTTAAAATTTCTGCTGAAGAAATCACGGCCAACTAATGTGGAAATATATCCGAAAAAACAAAACATGGCAGAAAGTTGCTAGTTGGATTATCGCATGCCTCATCCGTTTTCTTGCGTTTTCAGTGAAATGGAAAATGATTATTCCGCCAACCACACAATACATATTCAACTCAGGCAAACCAATTATTTTGCTTTTTTGGCATAATCGAATTTTATCTATGCCTGCTGGTTGGGATGTATCAAGACGCATTACGCTTCTAAGATCAGCACATAGGGATGGGCTACTGATTGGCCGCGCAATTTCGTTTTTAGGGTACAAGACCGTTGCTGGTTCTTCAAATAAAGGTGGGGCTATAGGCTTGAGAAAACTTTTAAAGGAATTGCAAAAGGGGCGATCCATTGGGATAACTCCTGATGGTCCTAGAGGCCCAAGAATGAGAATGACTGCTGGAGCCATAGCCGCGGCACGCTTAGGCGGAGCCCCTATCATTCCAGTGGCTTGGAACGCAAAACATCGAAAGTTACTAGGAACTTGGGACAGAATGATACTGGCAAGACCTTTTTCGGAAGGCATTTTCATTTATGGTGAACCTATAGACATTCCAAAAAAGTTGACCGATGAGGAAATAGAAAAATATCGGATAAATGTTGAAAAAAAACTTAATGAACTTTGCCAAGCAACAGAAGATGAATATGGACACACCATAATCGAGCCTGCACGATCTAATCTTCGTGAACAGCGAGTGTTGGAAAAATGATACTGTTTCTGTACAAGGCAATAATGACGGCCGCACTTCCACTTATTGAATTAATTCTCTTGCTGCGCGTCAAAAAAAATAAAGAAGATTTTTCGCGTTTAAATGAACGCAGAGGAATTAGCCTAACGCCGCGGCCAGATGGCAAATTGATATGGCTCCACGCGTCAAGCGTCGGAGAAAGCATGGCAGCATTGTCCTTGATCAATTGGCTACTTGAAACAGAAAAAGAAGGAAAAGTGTTAGTCACTACAGGTACGCTGACATCTGCCAAATTAATGGCCGAGCGGCTCCCTGATAGAGCATGTCACCAGTTCACGCCGATAGATCGGCCCAAATTTGTAAAGAGATTTTTAAAGCATTGGAAGCCGAATTTAATGTTGGTGATGGAATCTGAATTTTGGCCAATCCAAATTGAAGCTGCTAAACAATTTGGAATTCGTATAATTGCAGTGAACGCAAGGTTATCTCAGAACTCTTTTTCTAGATGGCGAATAGCATCTTTTTTAAGCCCTATAATTTTTCAAAGCTTAGATCTAGTTCTCGCGACTAATAAACAACAAGGAGATCGATTCGTGAGGTTAGGGGCCAAAAACGTCATTGTATCTGGGAACCTTAAGCGTTCCGCACCAAGGTTAGTGGTCGACTTAAAAATTGCCCAAAATTTATCAGAACAAATTGCTAATCGCCCTGTTTGGGTAGCCGCAAGTACACACATCGGTGAAGATGTTCCCATTATGGAAGTGACACGTAGGTTACTCGGTAAGTTTCCAAATTTGCTGACAATCATTGTTCCTAGACACCCTAACAGGGGAAAGAATATAGCCAAGCTCGCGTCTAAAAATGACTTAAAAGTTAAGTGCCGGTCGCAAGAAAAAGAAATCTCAGCCGAAACACAGCTTTATATAGCCGATACATTTGGAGAAATGGGATTATTTTTTCAGCTCTCAGACATAGTCTTTGTAGCAGGCTCTTTGGTGCCTGTTGGAGGGCACAACCCTATTGAACCAGCTCACTTTGACTGTGCGATAATATTTGGCAACTTGATGTCTAAAAACCAGGAAGTTGCCGACGAAATGCTCGCTAATAACGCCGCAATCAAGGTTAACAACAAGTTGGAATTATTTGGTACATTAAAAAGTCTACTCACAGATCCTACGGAAACTAATAGGTTGGCGAAAAATGCTCAAGAGTATGTTAAAAATGGCCATGAGGTATTAGACGTTGTTTCAAAAAAGATCACTACAGTAACAAATATTTGACCCAAAAGTGCTCAAAAATGAGAACACCTAATTACTGGCAAAATAAAAATTTAGTTAGCCGACTTCTAATGCCGCTTGGATGGATCTATTATCAGCTTAGTTTATGGAGGCACAAAATTACGCGTGGCGTTGATATTGGTGTGCCTGTGATTTGCGTAGGTAATATTGTTGCTGGGGGGGCCGGGAAAACACCCACAGCTATGTACCTTGGAAAATTACTCTCTAAACGTTTTAAGATAGCATTCCTAACTCGTGGATATGGGGGCGCCTTCAGTGGTCCTATAAAGGTGGATCCACACAAGCATACTTTTCAAGACGTAGGAGACGAGGCACTTTTATTATCCAAAATAGCTCCAACCTGGGTATCTAAAAATCGTTCAGATGGTGGGCTTGCTGCAAAAATGGATGGTGCACAAATAATATTGATGGACGACGGATTTCAGAATCCTACAATAAGCAAGACGTTCTCATTGTTAGTTTTCGATGGCCCCTATGGTTTAGGAAATAATCAACTCATACCATCCGGCCCACTTCGAGAAACTTTAGATTGTGGAATGTCACGAGCAGACGCCGTTGTTATAATTGGGGAAGATTTGCACGATCTTCAGTCGAAGATTCCGGAGAATATACCTCTGTTTTCAGTCACAACCTCGCCTATTATCTCAAAAAAGCTTAAAACCGCGAAAAGCATTATTGGTTTTGCAGGTATTGGTCGACCGAGGAAGTTTCTTGAGACGTTAAAAACCTTAAATGTCGACATTCAGGATTTTGTTCCTTTTCCAGACCATCACAGATTCAGAAATAGCGAGATAGAGGAACTAATTAGTAAGGCTTCAAAAGCGGGTGCCCAACTCGTTACAACGACAAAGGACTTCGTTAGGCTACCTCCCAATACCATAAATTCTATTACAGCTATGGATATCGAGTTGAATTGGGTCAATCAAAACCAAATAAAAGCCCTACTCGAGCAAGTCTTAGATAACCCAAATGCGTAGACGTTTCCCTCCACACTGGAAAAAACGATTTTTCACCTGGCCTATTTCAGGTGTCATGACATGGTTTCTTTACAATTTGATGCTTATCCTGCCAATTGACCTCGGGTCAGCTATTTTGGGTAAGCTTTTTCGCTTTTTGGGACCGCGACTACCTATTAACAAGCGAGCTAAAACTCACTTAAAAACTTGCTTCCCTCATTGGAACAAAATTGAGCTAGAGGCGAATATCAGAGACATGTGGGAAAATCTAGGTAGAACGACAGCAGAGTTTCCACACGTTCAAAAACTTGATGTCAGTGGTAACGATAAAAGAGTTGAGGTAATCGGTGTTGAACATATTCATTCTCTTCGTGACGATGGCCTACCAGGCATAGTTTTTTCAGCGCACCTTGGAAATTGGGAGCTACTTCCAATGTTAGCTCAACCGAATGGCCTTGATATGCACTTTGTATATCGAGAATTAAACGCTCCATTAGCTGAAAAAGTTTTGCGGCGGCATTACAACAAGCTTCGTGAACGATTAATCTCCAAAGGCCGGGAAGGCGCAATACAAATGGCACGAGTTCTAAGAGAGGGTGGGCACTTAGCTATAATGGTCGATCAGAAATTGAATGAAGGATTAGAAATTCCATTTTTTGGTCAGCCTGCTAAAACGTCTACCGCACTTGCCTCCTTTGCCTTACGACACAAATGCCCCATCGTGCCAGCTCGCGTTGAACGTCTATCGGGAGCTAATTTTCGTGTAATCTTCTACCCAGCGTTGGAGTTACCAAATAGCGGCATACGGGATGCCGATATAAAAGAATTGATGATACGGGTGAATAAACAAATCGAAAATTGGGTACGAGATACGCCAAGCCAATGGCTTTGGTTACACAGGCGATGGGGAAAATGATATTATTTTTTTTTGGAAACTAATAGAGCTGGATCTATACGTTTTTGAAACAAATTTACACGCCAATCTAAATGCGGACCAGTTGACCTTCCTGTTGAACCCACCAAACCTAGAACATCCGACTGCACTACTAGATCCCCCTTCTTAACCAATATTTTTTTCAGGTGAAGGAATGCTGATGTAAGCCCATGCCCATGATCTAGAATTACCGTCCCCCCGGAAAGATATAGGTCTGCCTCTGCAAGAACAACAATACCGTCAGCAGGTGCAACGACTTTTGTTCCGCTTGGCGCAGCAATGTCAATGCCAAAATGTGGTTGCCTTGGCTGACCGTTTAATATTCTTTGTGAGCCATATACACCCGAAATCCGGCCTTGGGCAGGCATTATAAAACCGGATCTGAAAAAAACTTCGTCCCGGTCAAACAATCTCACTTTTTTTATTTTTTTATTTTCTTCTCTAATACGACTTAAAATATGTTTTGGCGGTGAAACAAATTTTTTGGGGAGACCATCAATTCGTTGGATCTTAAATTTCCGCTGTTTAATTTTTAAGTTTCTTTTTTGGGTGCTACCCTCGAGATCACGAATAATCAGTTCTGAATCAGTTTTCGCATCTCTTGAAAAACCTAGCAAGAAATAGCCCTCAGAAGAAACTCTGGTCGGTTTACCATCGAAAGTTATCTCAAAACCCGGCTTTGTCTGCCCAAAAACTATACCCCCTTGTGTTGGATCACCATTCAAAATTGTATCTGCAACAACAGGACCACAAAGAGCAAGTAGAGTGATTACGATAAAATAAAACATTTAAAAAAGAGTATTTTGTTTGCTGGTACTTTTTTTTGGCTCGCTCTGTTTTCCACCAAAACTTTTGATCACTTTAACATTCGAGACTCCATCCTTGAACTGAATTTGGAGTGCTTGACCAGGCTTTGCTGATCCCGCAGAAAATATCGGTTTACTGGTTTCATCACGGACTAACGCAAATCCTTTTTCTAATGTACGCTGAAACGAGCTAGCTTCGAGCAGTCTATCTAATCCCGATATCGCCTTTTCTTTATCTATAAGTAACCTATCAATTATTTCTTCCTGTTTGACACAGAGGCGTTCTAATTCGATTTTAAGATTGTCGATAATTTGTCTGACGGCATTTATTCTTAATCTACCTGCAATAGTACTTTTCCTAAACTCCGCATTTTCAATAACAGCTTTTCCAGCATTTTCATGCCGTTTAATAAGGCTGTCCAGCACGTCTGATTTTCTCATAATTTGAAAATCCGGAGGAACCAGGCGGGTTGAAAATCTACCTACATTTACTGATAGGTCTTTGAGGATCAAATTAATTGCTTTTTCTAATCGTTGATCCAAATAGTCCAATTGCTGACTTCTATTGTCAATAATCACGGTGGGGTCACCAAGCGCTCTAGAAAGCCCGGTTAACTGAAGACTATACCCCTCTATGCTCCGGTCCATGGCTAAAACCATCCGCCGTTCACACTCACTTAATTCGGCGACCAGCTCCATCCTTACAGGAACTGCCATTTCGGCTGCTGCCGTGGGTGTCGGTGCTCTAAGATCCGCGACAAAATCAATTAGTGTTGTATCCGTTTCATGCCCAACCGCCGATATGACAGGTATAGAACTCTCTGCAACAGCGCGCACTACCACTTCTTCATTAAAGCACCAAAGGTCTTCAAGACTCCCGCCACCACGGGCGACTATTAGCAAATCTGGACGTTGGAGCGCACCATTCCGAGGTATTTTGTTGAAACCATCGACCGCTTGAGCGATCTCCTCAGCAGCACTTGCTCCCTGCACAGCAACAGGACATACCATTACATGAAGAGGGTATCGATCTTTTAATCTATGCAGAATATCTCTGATCACTGCCCCTGTAGGTGACGTAACTACCCCAATAAGTTCAGGATATGGCGGTAATGGGAGCTTTCTATCTTGATCAAATATCCCTTCTTTTAATAACTTTTTCCGTCTTTCCTCCAGAAGCTTAAGTAACGCTCCCTCTCCAGCATGCTCGAGTTCCTCTATTATAATTTGGTATTTAGATCGTCCAGGATAAGTAGTGATTTTGCCAATGCAAATGACTTCTAGACCATCCTCCGGCTCAATTGAAAGCCTCTGCGCAGTTCCCCGCCAACATATACCGTCCAAGACCGCATTTTCATCTTTCAACGTCAGATACAAATGACCCGACGACGCTCGGGTAGGCCTTGATATTTCGCCTTTAACCCTAACGCGCTGAAAATTACTTTCAACAGTAAACTTTACTTGATTAGACAATTCACTGACTGTTAATTCTGGCAAATTATCTGTAAAATCTATCGATCTGTTATCCATAGACTTAATCTATTCTACAACGTTGCATTTCGAAAGCATCTGGAGAAAAAAATATGAAAATCCTTGTCGTGGGTTCTGGAGCAAGAGAGCATGCTTTATGCTGGGCAATCGCTCGTTCTCCATTATGCAAAGATTTATATTGTGCGCCTGGCAACGCCGGCATCGAAGCCGAGGCTAAATGCATCGCAATAAAATCCGAAGACTTAGACGGTTTAGTAAAATTCTGTCAAAAAGAAAAAATTAATTTCGTGGTGGTTGGTCCCGAAGCACCTTTGGTAAAAGGCCTTGTTGATAAACTTACCACAGCCGGAATCAAAACATTTGGTCCAAGCGCGGCTGCCGCGAAACTGGAAGGGTCAAAGAGTTTTACAAAAGAGTTTTGTTTGCGGCATAAAATTCCAAGCGCGGCTTTTAAGCGATTTACTCATGCTGACGCGGCAATCAAATATGTTGAGAGGATTGGTGCTCCTATCGTAATTAAAGCGGATGGATTAGCCGCAGGGAAAGGCGTGACTGTCGCACAAACACTAGATCAAGCAAAAGATGCAATAAAAGAAGCGCTAAATGACAATAAATTTGGAGAAGCCGGAAGCGAGATTGTCATTGAAGAGCGCCTTATAGGCGAGGAAGCAAGCTTCCACGTCTTAGTCGACGGGGAAAATGTGATACCACTTGCATCTGCCCAAGACCATAAACCTGTAGGCGAAGGCGATACTGGCCCGAATACTGGAGGAATGGGAACTTACTCCCCAGCACCCATTTTAAATAAAGATTTAACACAAGAAATAATGCAAAAGTTTATAATACCCACCGTGGATGGTATGAAAAAAGAAGGGCATATATATAGGAGGGTATTGTATGCCGGTCTGATGATCACCAAGGATGGTCCCAAGCTAATAGAGTATAATGCGCGGTTTGGGGACCCTGAGACCCAAGTATTACTAATGCGCCTAAAAACAGATTTACTACCTGCGCTGATAGCGTGTGCTGACGGCACCCTCGATCAAATTAATTTAGATTGGGATAGATCTGCTGCTATTTGTGTAGTAATGGCGGCAAACGGATATCCGGCAGAATACAAAAAAGGTACCTCGATCAAAGGGCTCCAGAAGGCTGGCAAAATTGAGGACACACAAATTTTTCATGCCGGCACCCTGCTTAATAAACAAGGTGACTTGATTGCAAATGGTGGAAGGGTTCTTGGTATAACTTCACTGGGAGAAGATTTAACTATGGCTCAAAAGAGAGCATATGCGGCTGTAGATTTGATAGATTGGACAGATGGGTTCTGCCGTCGTGATATTGGGTGGCGGGCTATTTAAAAACGAATTTCAACAAAAGCAAGTGCTAAGCAAATCAAGACGATCAGCGATAAGGACTTTCGCAATTTTATATACCAATTAGGTAACCAGCCCTTTTTCCCTGACCAAGCGTCAAAAATAAACGCACCAGCAAATCCTAGGATAAAAGTTATGAGAGACGGCAAAAGCGTCATTTGAATGGCCAGCCAGGCAACTAATGCTGGCGTTACACTCCATCCAATACGTATCCAGTTCTCAGATTGAGATACGCATTGCTCAGTAAAACTGGTTAATCCAGCTCCCCAGTGGACGGCACCTAAGAAACTTAAAATTACAGCTGAATAATGGAGCATTATATCTAAGGCCATTAATTGTCCATTATCCGTAAGAGTTAACACGGAAACTGCCGTAACAACAAAGGGGATCAAACCGCCAAACCCTAGTAGCCTTGCGGGGGTTGGAATTGCCGTCATTGTATTTCTCCCTCTATTTTTTAGAATCTTTGTGGGTTACTGCCCTATACTTTTTTTAAGGCCAGTGCTACGGATTTCTATAATACCCTCGCACAAACACGGAGCAAACTATGAAACTTGACGGACAAGCAGCCTTGATAACTGGCGGAGCGAGCGGTTTAGGCGCCGCTACGGCGAAGGCACTAGCATCGGCCAAAGTCAGAGTGGCTATATTAGACACCGACATAGAGGGCGGCAAAGCCATTGCAAAGGAAATTGATGGAATAGCTATTGAATGCGACGTCTCAAACGAACAATCCGGCGAGAGAGCTATAGAAATTGCTAGAGAGAACCATGGACCTGCCAGGGTATTAATCAACTGTGCTGGAATAGGACCTGCCGAGCGAATTGTTGGCAAAACCGGTCCAATGCCATTGGACAATTTCCGGCGAGTAATTGAAATAAATTTAATAGGATCGTTCAATCTAATGCGATTAGCCGCAGCTGATATGATGAACTTAGATCCTTTGGATGATAACGAGCGGGGCATCATCATCTCCACAGCATCTGTTGCCGCATTTGAAGGCCAACTCGGTCAAGCCGCTTACAGTGCCTCTAAAGGTGGCATACATGCCCTTACAATTGTTGGCGCGCGCGAGTTTGCTAAGCAAGGCATACGTGTCAATACAATAGCACCTGGCCTTTTTGCCACGCCCCTTCTGCTAGGTATGCCGGAAAATGTTCAGGAAAGTTTGGCAGCTTCTGTGCCATATCCCTCTAGATTTGGAGACCCGAACGAATATTCTAAACTGGTCATGTCAATAATTGACAACGCTATGCTTAATGGAGAAACAATTCGGTTGGATGGTGCTATTCGTATGCAACCGAGATAACGGAAAGGACGACTGCGTCCAACTCTTCAACAGACTACTCAAGCATAAATTAATCTATTTTGACCGCATCTATCCACGCCCCTCATATGATAGATTTTCCTTTCAGAGTGATCAGGAACACGCATATTATTGAATTGTTCTCTGGCAAGTTTATGATCGAAAAGGCTCGTAGTGGGCATAAACCGCATTGTCATGCCACGCCTACTTTTATCGGATGTATTTGGTTCTGATCCATGCACAAGAAAGACATCGTGAAGGGAAATTTGACCTCTTTTTAGTTCAAGATCAACGGCTTTGCTCTCATCGTACTCGGTTTTTTTCAGCTCTTGGTTGAGTGTCAATTCCTTACTTGGATTTGTTTCATGCTTTAAGAGCCGAGCGTCCTTGTGAGACCCTTTAATTATCCGAAGGCAACCATTTTCTCGATTAGCATCATCGACAGCGACCCAAACAGTGCATGTTGCAAGGGGACGGATCGGCCAATATTCGCCATCCTGATGCCATGGGGTCGCTTTCCCGTTTTTAGCAGGTTTCGCAAAAAAGCTGGAATTCCATAACGCTATATCAGGGCCAATTAATTGCTCAACCATATCCAGAATTTCTTTGTTTCGGCAAAAGTTAACAAACCCGTCATCATATTGTAGAACTGCCGGGCAATAATCTCTGAATTCAGGATGTTTTATCAAAAGAGCGTTGTGCTGATTTTGAATCGCTTCAATTGTTTTTTCTGGTAATTGAAAGTCTGGAATAACATACCCATCTTCAAAGTATTTTTCTATTTGTTGTTCATTAAGCATGTCAGAATCCCCCAAAAAAACATTCACAAAACGTTAAAAAATCCGAACTAAACATAACCAACCAAAACAGGTAATGCACAGATAACTAAATGTCTGCTTTTTCCATCAGAAACCATGTAATATCATCTAGCTGACTGCTTTCATCCTTATGATAAAAAAAACCGTAATCGACCAAACGAAGATTCGTATATTTGTCTAGCATCTCACCAGCAAAATCTCGCTTAAATAGCTTATTTTTATAACCGCGGTATGAAACTTCTTCAGGCTGCCTGCTATAATATTCTCCGATCAAAATATATCTTCTGGTCGCACTGTAGATATTTTCATAAGCTAAAGGGAGATATTTGGGGGCAATATGGATCAAGACCCCAATTACCATTGCCAGATCATACATTTCTATTTTGTTGCTTTCTAGAATAGACCCGTGAATAACTTTAACATCATCAATCATTTTTAGCTTCGAAATAGCTGAAGAATTAATTTCAACAGCGGTAGCGGCAACCCCTGAAATTAAGTCCTTAACGGCGATTAAGTTCAAGCCAACATTAGCGCCAAATTCAATAACGCTTTCGAGCTTGCCGGAAGACTTCAAGGCTCTATTCAATAGCATCTTTCTTGAGAGTAAGAGCTCCTTCGTATCATTTCTAATGGTGTATTCATCGCCAAAACTACCTGCCCAGAAAACTTCTTGTTCAGATTGAAATTTTTTAGCCACTATCAGCACCCTTAAAAACATTGTCCTTTACTAGCCGTGGGGTCTCCTGAACAGCCGAATTTAATTTACGCCAATCCGGATTGGCATCCAAAATATTCAAAACATCAACCATTTTGAAGTCTACTTTAATTTGAGATAGAGCCTCCATAATTTTTTTGATTAGATAAAAATCACTCTGCTCATCCAATGTCCATCTTTCCTTAGAATAATTTATTGTTGACACTACACTGAGCGGAAAAAATCTATTCGGATTCCTATAAAAAAATGGCGTGACATGCTCTCTGTCATAATCTTCTTTTGCTTCCGATGAGGCAATTACCAATGCTTCCCGCGAAAAACATTCAACTTCTAAGCCCGCGGGATAACTTCGGGGAATTGCGTTAGTGGCAAACTTACAAGCATTCGGCTGCTCTAAATATCTAGTAATGACATGATCTATGACCTCTGGATCACTTAAAGGACAGTCTGCTGTTAAACGAATAATGGTTGTTGCTCCAGTTTCTTTCGCAGCCCCCTCAAAACGACTGAGCACATCCCCCTCAGAACCTCTAAAAAGACTTATGTTCCCTTTTTTGGCAAACTTTTCTATCTCATCATCAGCCGGATTTGTGGATGTTGCCACAACTATTTTCTCTACATGTTTGGATCGAGCAACGCGTTCTAATTGATGCAATAATAAAGGTTTTTCATTAACTTCTTTGAGTACTTTTCCCGGAAGCCTCTCAGACGACATACGTGCTTGAATTATTGCAACCTTGGTCAACTCACCATTCCTTCTTAGCACCAACTATGAAAAAGATGGTATCACTTCCTCGCCAAAGCGCCGCATTGAAGAAATATTTTGCTGCATATCCATTGCCCCAAAACCTGTCTGGCAGAGGAGGTGACATACCCCCAACTCTTTTAATTCGGCAACTTGCTCTTTTACTTTTTTAGTACAGCCGTACAGCGAACCTGTTTCCATAGCCACTCTAGCACCCTCTTCATGGCTCACGGCCGGATCGGTCCATGCATTCAATGTTTCAGGAAGTGGCTCAAAGTCATTTGGATTTAATTCACTCCGTATTTCCATCATATGTTTTCTCGTGTCTATCAGAAATTCATAGAGTTCGTCTTCCGCCTGACTGTCAGTTTCAGATACATAAACGTTTCTCCAAAGGGCATTTTGGTCTAACAACTTTTGTTTCTTAACTTCGCAATGCTTTCCTTCTTCGAGACCCTGTTTATATAGGTCCCATCTCTCTCCAATACTCGAAACTGGTAACCTCGCTGTCAGTATGGGTATGCCCAGCCTGCCACATTCTACAAATGAGTTTGCGGATATTACACTTCTCCATATAGGTGGTCCAGGTTGTTGGACTGGACGAGGTCTGATGTCCGGGACTTCTATGTCATAAAAATGGCCCTTATGACTGAAGCGTCCGCCCTTCCAAGCCTTTTCTAAAATTTCAAAACCTTCTTTCGCCCTTTGCGGGCTGTCCTCGCTCCTTAAGCCATGGCCTATGAATTCATATTCATTAAAAACAGTTCCCTTCCCAACCCCGACATCAATTCTCCCATTAGATAAATTATCGAGAAGAGCCAATTGTGTTGCCAATCGTACTGGATGATGAAAAGGCATTTGTACCACTGAAAAACCAATACGGATTTTTTCAGTTTTCATGGCGAGAGCTGACGCAAATAGAAGGGCGTCATTGTAAACACTCTCCCCGGTGAAATAATGTTCAGTGAGCCAAACATCCTCAAAACCCAGCCGCTCAGCTTCTTGAGCTTGGATTAAGACATTATCAATATTTTGTTTGTCCTCATGTGGGGAGGAAGAAAGTGAAAGTGTCAGCCAACCAAAGCGCATTTTAAATTCCAATTCCTTATTTAAACGAAAGACTGCGGTTTTTTTTATTTCAGGTCAATTGGTAAATTTTTGAATCGCGTCAATAACTCTTACTGCCCCTTTTCCATCGATCAAAGTGCCTGCGTTGTTTCCTAAAGATAAACGGTGCTCCTTGTTTTCTATCAAGGCATTCAATCTTTTAAATACCTCTTTAAAACTCGTCTTTATAGGATCTTTAATTATGATTGCAGCATTTTTGTCTTCCATGTGCCCGACAATTTTTTCTTCAGAAGCTGATACTGGTATTAATACCATGGGTGTCCCATAGAAAGATAATTCCCAGACTGTAGAGCCTCCCGATGACAAAGCTATATCGGACCAACGCATGTGCTCTTCCATATTAGTTACACCAGACAAAACACGACAGT
>NZGS01000079.1 GCA_002690995.1 Rhodospirillaceae bacterium | reverse complement strand
TAGACACAGGTGCAAAAATACACATGCATTTGTTGGAAACACCTTATCAGGCCGAGTACGCCAGACGTCGGACAGGCCAATCAGCATTGAAATATATAGATAAATTTGGGCTTTTAGGTCCTCAGCTTACTATTGGGCATGGTGTATGGATGACAGAAGATGATGTTGATCTTTTAGCAGAGCGTGGAGGTTGTCTTTGTCATAATTGTTCATCAAATCTGCGTCTTAAAAGCGGCAAAGCTGATTTGTCTAGTTTTTTATCAAAAAATATTCCAATAGCCTTAGGTATTGATGAGGCCGGAATAAATGATGACCGCGATATGCTACAAGAGATGCGTCTTGCTTATACTTTACATAGACGACCCGGCCATTCTTCGCTAAACCCAAGCGCTGCAGAAATTTTAAGAATGGCAACGGAACATGGCGCAACTAGTACACCTTTTTTCGGAAAGATTGGTCGACTTGAAAAAGGCCTATTTGCGGATGTTTTACTTTTAGATTTGCATTCTTTAGCTTTTCCATACCAAGATTTTGATATACCCCTACTAGACATTATAGTGAGGAGAGCCAAGCGCAAAAGCGTTGATACGGTCATAATTGATGGCAATGTAGTATTCAACAAGGGCAGATTCACCAGAGTAGACGAAGACGCATTATTGGAAGAAATTAGCAACGTCCTTAGCCGGGCAAAGACCCCGGAGGAGGTCGAATTAAGAGAGCTTTCAGAAATCATAATGCCAGCGGTTAAAAATTTTTATTCAGGATGGTATTAATACTTGAAGAAATAGATGGTGCTGAAGAAATCCGAATGACTACAGTTCGATCCATTTCAGACTCTGACTGTAATGACGCCGGCTTTAAAGTTGGTAGTCTTGATGACCTACTTAATCTTGAGCTTTCAAAAGTTTGACCCCGTAAGACACAAAAAGACAAATGGCCGACAATGGGATCCATATGCGCGGTGCTATGCAATTAAAAAATCTCACGGTAGCTCTCTAGAGGATTGTTTCTCATATAAATAACGAACCATCAGACTTTACAGTTCAATGATGTGTCGTCAGAGGTAGATAATGATAAAACGGTATGCTTTTTCAGATCTAGGTGGTGCCAACTACGGGTGGCTCAATGCAAAACATCATTTTAGTTTTGCTAATTACTATGATCCACAAAAGCTGAGTCACGGGGAATTAATGGTGGTTAATGATGATCGGATCGCACCGCATACTGGCTTTGACACTCATCCTCATCGCGATATGGAAATAATAACTTACGTTCGTAGTGGAGCTATTTCGCATCAGGACGATAGAGGGAATAAAGGTCGAACTCCGGCTGGAAGTATCCAGGTGATGAGTGCTGGTACTGGGATTTTCCATTCTGAGTATAATCTTGAAGATGAAGAAACAAGCCTTTATCAAATTTGGATAAAGCCTGCACATATTGGCGTGGCCCCACGATGGGAAACGGCTGAGTTTCCAAAAACTCCTGCCTTAAATAAATTGCAGCTTGTGGTTTCAGGTGATGGTATTGCGCCACTACAAATGCAACAAAATGCTCGTATTTTTGTAGGCCACCTCAATAAGGATACAAAAATTGAACATCCTATTCAGGGTAAAGCTTATCTTCTGATTTCCGAGGGAGATATTATTGTGAAGGACTCGCCTGCTCATAAAGGTGATGGTGTTGCTATAAGTGATGAAGTCTCTGTGAACATTACAGCAATGTCAGATGCTGAAGTGTTAGTTATCGAGGTGCCCGGGCTTCAAGACGCGAGATAACACCTCATAACGACTTAGGGGCCCGTCTTTGATTTTTGTTAACCTATTAAGCTAATCTGACTTGGTTTGTCTAAGTGTGAAGCCGTGTTGTTGCCATGAGTTCGACTTTAACTTTTTTGGGGTCATTTTTATGACGTTAATCAATCAAAAAAATTTTGGATGGTTCATGGCGGCTGTTATCGAAATCAAGGTATTATAAAAGTGAGAAGTTGAGAACTTTATAGCAGGGTAGAGTATGTTGTTTATTACATTGGGGCCGTCGGGAACGAATCATGAATTTGTAACTCAGAATTACTTGAGATTTAGGAAGTTAAAAGATGCGGATATCAAGTTAATTGACAATTTTTTTTTTGGACTAGAGATGATGGCGGACGGTCGAGCCGATTATATGGTTCAAGCGGCAGTGCACCCAGATTGTTCGGACTTGGTCGCCAAAGCGCACTTTCTATATGGAATTAGCGTGGTGGATACATTTATTTTCCCAGGAAAACAGCTTGCGTTACTCAGCCGTGTGGATATCAAAAAACCAAGACGGGTGGCATTTCAACCCGCAACGAGGCATTACGTGAGCCTTGAAGATTGGGAAGAACATATTCCCGTGAAGTCCACAATGCATGTTGCGGAAGGGTTGCTGAGTGGCGCTTATGATAGTGGTATAACTTTTCTAGATATTGCAGAAAAGCATTCAACGAAGTTACGCGTCGAAATTAAAATTGGCACAGTAGATGACCCCTGGATTGTCTATGGAAAACAAGATGTTTTTAATGGTGAGATTATTGCTGCGCCATCTGCCTCATTTTACGATAGTACATAGATCATCGTTTTTTCAAAAGAGATTGGAAAATTAAACCCTAGTTTGTTCTTAACGAGCATTCAATATAAATTGGGCTGAATTCAGCTTGGAATAAAGGAAGTTTTTAGTCATGTTCGTCGATAAGGTTGAAACCAATCTACCTAGTTATGCCTCAGTTGTTGTTATTGGTGGAGGTGTTATGGGCTGTTCTACACTCTATCATCTGGCTAAAAATGGTGTTTCAGACGCAATACTCCTTGAAAGAAACGAGCTGACCTCTGGTACAACTTGGCACTCAGCGGCGCAAGTAAGAGCTTTGCGCTCAACAAAAAACCTTACAGACCTTATTCGCTATTCTGTGGAGCTATATGCAACACTTGAAAAAGAAACAGGTCAGAATACGGGCTGGATTAATAAAGGCTCTCTTTCTATTGCCACTAACGCCGATCGATTAATTCACATAAAACGTCAAGAAGCTCTTGCGCAACTATTTGATGTGCGTGCAGAAGCTATAGAAAAAGAGGATGCACTTGAACGTTGGCCCCTTATGAACGCCAACGACATTGTAGGGGCAGTATGGTCTCCAGATGATGGAAGGGTAAGTCCATCAGACCTTTGCGCAGCTCTTGCTAAGGGAGCTAAGTCTAGGGGCACTAAAATTTTTGAAAGAACGCCTGTAACTGGAATTTTGACAAAAAATAACAAAGTTTTTGGCGTTGAGACGAACAAAGGTCAAATTCGGTGTGATGCCATCGCTATCTGTTCGGGGCTCTGGAGCAGAAAAGTAGCTCAAATGGGTGGTTCTGAAGTTCCGGTATGGCCCTGTGAACATTTTTATCTTTTAACTAAACCGATAGAGGGAATTTCAGGCAATCTTCCAACTCTTTCAGATCACGACGGTCATCTTTATATTCGTGATGATAGCGGCGGTCTTCTCGTTGGTTGTTTCGAACCTTTGGGTAAACCGATTTCACCAGATGTCTTAGGTGAAAATTTTGCTTTTCAACTCCTCCCTGAAGATTGGGATCATTTTGAGCCAATGATGCTTAACGCATTGCATCGCCTTCCTGCATTAGAGACAGCAGAAGTAAAGTTACTACTAAACGGACCGGAAAGCTTTACACCTGACGGTTCATTTCTGTTGGGTGAAACCAGTGAAACGCGAGGCTTGTTTTTGGGGTGTGGAATGAACTCTGTTGGAGTTGCGACCGGAGGAGGAGCTGGTATGGCTCTGGCACACTGCATTCAGCATGGACATACCCCTAGTGATCTAAATGAAGTTGATCCAAAACGTTTTGCGCCAGAATTTAATTCTGTTAATGCTCTTACCGCACGAGTTCCAGAGGTGCTCGGAAAACACTACGAAATTACATATCCTGGGCGCCAATGGTTGACATCTCGTAGCTTAAAAAAAAGTCCCTTGGATGGAATATGGGAAAAAGAAAAACCCCACTTTGGTCAGTTCGGTTCTTGGGAACGCCCACTTTATTTTGGTAAAATAAAAAATCCAGAGTTAACTTTTTGCAGACCAAGCTGGCATGAGAACATAAGGCGCGAAGTTCAGGCCGCCCATGAAGAGGCGGCGATATTTGATCAATCCACATTCGGAAAAATCGATGTTATTGGCACAAACGCAAGTTCGTTCCTAAATAGGCTATGTGCAAATCAAATGAACCGTCCTATTGGTAAGGCGATTTATACTGCTCTTCTAAATGAACGAGCTGGATTTGAAAGTGATTTAACAGCAATTAGAATTTCAGATAATTGTTACCGCTTATATACTGGAACGATGGCGATAAAAAGAGATTTGGCTTGGCTTGCCAGGCATATAAAGATTGGGGAGGATATACGCCTTGAAGATGTCACTGATACTTACGCTGTCATTGGCTTGATGGGGCCTCAAGCAGAGGCGGTGGCGTTAAGCATTGGTTCACGTGCATTAAATGATATTGGGTACTTTTCTTCAGAAGAAGTAGAGTTAGTAGGTCATACTGTACGAGCTGCCCGACTTTCTTATGTCGGGGAGGCCGGGTGGGAAATTACGTGTCGGGCAGAACATTCTCTAGATATTTACAATGCAATTTATGAAGTTGGTGTGCGTCCAGCTGGTTTATTAGCACAAACGTCAATGCGTATTGAAAAAAGATACCTGGCTTATGGGCATGAATTAGACGCGGATATTTCACCTGTAGAAGTCGGTCTCGACTTTGCCGTTGACATGAACAAAGAATTTATTGGTAAAGGCGCTTTGCAGAGGAAGGTGGAAGCAGGTGCTGAAAACAGGGTCGTTTCAATTGTTTTAGATGACAACGAGGGCGTGCCGTTGGGTAATGAGCCTGTCCTTTATGATGGCATAATTGTAGGCAAAACCACATCAGCAACATTTGGTTTCCGGATTAATGCGCCACTAGCAATTGCAGATATTCTAGTGCCAGAGTGTCGGATCGATGGAACCAACGTTTATATAAATATTGCTGGCACACATTTTAGTGGTCAAGTTATAAGTGAGGCAGCATTCGATCCAAAAGGACAAAGAATGAGAGCAAAAAAATAAAGTTCTAGTTTTCACGATTTTGATAAGATTTAATAGTCTTCAAAAACGCTAAAAAAATATCTACAAAACAATCATTATAATATTCATGCTTACGGAGAAGGCCACTAACCAAGGTTCTAGCTAAGTGTATATTCGTGTCAGTGATTTTTGGGCTATTTTAAATGTGAGAAGGAAGTTTCGATTTTTCTATATCGTTTTCATGGGCTTCGATAAAATTTAATAGTTTTGTCAAAGCGCGAGAAATTATTGTTTTGGACACCAATGACTTCAGAATTTGAACATAGAATATCGGTTGTAATACCGACATACAACAGAGCTCAGACGATAATGAGAGCCATAAACTCGGTGCTCGGTCAAACACTTCCAGCCTTTGAGATAATCGTAGTTGATGATGGATCCTTTGACGGCACAAAAGACGTGCTTAAAGCACACAGCTTTTTTAGTAAAAATGCTAAAGTGCCGCAGAAAAAGTACTTTGTTCAAAAAAACAGTGGCGTAAGCTCTGCTAGGAACCTTGGTATAAGAAAAGCTAACGGTGATTTTATTGCTTTTCTTGATTCCGACGATGCTTGGAGTAAAAAGAAATTAGAACGGCAATTAGCTGTGCTGAAACAAAACCTGTTTAAGCATAGGATTATTCACACCGACGAAATTTGGATTAGAAATGGTGTGCGGGTAAATCAACATAAGAAGCATGAAAAGTCAGGCGGAGATATTTTTAAAAAATGTCTAACCTTATGCTGTATCTCGCCAAGTTCCGCGATGCTACATCGTTCACTTTTTGAAGAACATGGTTTTTTCGATGAAACGATGCCAGCCTGTGAAGATTATGATATGTGGCTGAGATTGGCAGCCCATGAGACAGTATTATTCGTACCCGAGTTTTTGACTATAAAATATGGAGGTCATAGTGATCAATTGTCACGGGCTTACTGGGGTATGGATAGATTTCGGGTGAGGTCTCTTGAAAAGTTGATTCACTCTGGCTCGATCACGCATTCGCAACGTGAGCTTGTGATTAAAACGTTGATTCAAAAATTAAATATTCTTGAGACAGGAGCAAGAAAGCGAGAAAAATTCAATGCTGCTAAAGAATATCGGGATAGAAAAATCCGATGGGAAGGGGAAAAGCAGTTTGCTAATTAACAAGGAAAAGATACTAGGTGGTGGATTCGATTTTTCGATCTGTTGGGTTATCGCATTGCCATCTGAAGCGAGGCCAATAATATCTGCCTTTAAACTCACCAAAACAGATGATGAAGCGGTCTTTCCAATTTACAAAAATGAGGTTACGGGACAGCTGCTGATAATTAGTGGGATTGGTCAAATGAATGCAGCCGCGGCCACTTCCTATATTTGTGGCCGGTACAATGTTCCTGCGTGGGTGGCATGGATAAATATTGGAATAGCAGGATATGCTCAGGAACCATTAGGGAAGCTTTTTCAAGTAGCTAAAGTCACCGATGAGAGGCAAACTCGAGTTGCATACCCAGGATTTAGATTTTCGAAGCTAATGCCTCTAACAACTTTGATAACAAGAGAACAACCATGTAATGACTATAAAACTGATACCCTATTTGACATGGAGGGATTGGCCTTTGCCGAGCTGGCATCCCGGTTCTCATGTAACGAGTTAACATTTTTATTTAAGGTTGTTTCTGATACAAATGCTAAACAACTCCGGCGGATTAAGCCTTCGTATGTTGAAAAGCTTTTAGCCCAAAATATGCGCACCATTTTCTTGTTGGTTGATGAAGTCAAAGAATTGGTCAAAGAGGAAAAAAGACGACTTGATATTTCGAATGACGTTAAGGTTGTCTTGAGTAAATTTCATTTTTCGGCAAGCCGAAAAGTCCAACTAGTCCAGAAGTATAGAAGATGGAAAACGGCGTTTCCAAATACTCCTTTCAGTAAGGCCTGTGCACATGCAAAATCAGCTGGCGATGTCATCCATACTTTGGACGAAATGCTCAACTCAGCAGTCTTCGATAGGCCAAGTTCATGATCGACACCATATTTATCGAACAGGACGTTTTGGATCACGAACGTACAAAGACGGTGGTTTCGAAGTTTCCAAAAAGTCGAAGAATAATCATCTCCAGATACCAAGAAGTTTTTAATAAGCGCACGCAAAACTTTAGGCTCCAGAAAAAGCAACCAGCACTCATTCTTGCAAGCAAACACAAAAATTTTGTGCTGCCAGCCCCAGCAGGCTTTGGAATTGGTACAAAAAAGAATTTTTATTTTTCCCATATGTATAACTGTCTTTATGACTGTCGTTACTGTTTTCTTCAAGGGATGTATTCATCGGCAAATTATGTATTATTCGTGAATTATGAGGATTTTTATTCGCAGATAGAAACAACTATTAGCGATAATGCTAAGGGCCGAATAACGTTCTTTTCTGGATATGACTGCGATTCTTTAGCATTTGAAAAGATTTCTGGCTTTCTAAAAAATACACTGCCTGTATTTTCTGGGCTTGAAAGGGCTGATCTGGAATTACGTACTAAAAGCGTCCAGCTTGAGCCACTACTCTCTATGGAGCCGCAGCAAAACTGTATTGTTGCCTTTAGTCTTATGCCTGAAGAACTCGCAAAGAAATTAGACAACAAAGCCCCAAGTATTTCGCGTAGAATTGCTGCATTGACGCGTCTTGCTGAACGGGGGTGGCCAATTGGTCTGCGGTTTGATCCGTTGATTTATTCTTATGATTGGAAAGAGAAATATGAACGATTAGTAGGATCGCTTCTGGAGGCCTTACCAAATGAATCAATTCATTCAATCAGCTATGGACCACTGCGTTTTCCAAAAAAAATGTATAGTGAAATCTTTAAACTATATCCAGATGAAGACTTATTCTCATTTTCTATGAAAGAAGCAGATGGTATTGTTTCGTATGGAAATGGAATTGAGAATGAGATGTCAGATTTTCTTCTTGGGCAACTTTCAGGTATTGTCTCATCAGAAAAAATTTTTCAATGCCTTTCGCAGACTTAAATATAATAGGGTATTAATTTGGCGGATAAATGCGCAGTGGTTACGGGTAGCTCCAGCGGTATAGGTAGAGCCGTTTGCGAACTTCTTTTAAAAGCTGATTATAAAGTTTTAGGCATAGCACGCGATCATTCCAAGTTTACCCCGAATGACACCAATTACTTTCCGTTTGAAGTGGATCTGAAAAATCAAAACGAAACAACTAATGTTGCCAAGGCACTGTTAAAAGCTCATCCAGAAGCCAACATTCTTATTAGCAATGCCGGGGAAGGACGTTTCAACCCGATTGAAAACTTTTCAACTTCGCAGATAAAAGATTTTCTAGATTTGAACCTAATCTCACATATTTTACTCAGTCAAATTTTTGTTAGACATTTAAAAGCACGTTCGGGGGGTAATATCATTTTTTTGGGCTCGGAAGCGGGACTCACGGGCAAACGCAAGGCGACCCTGTATTCCACAGCTAAATTTGGCCTAAGAGGGTTTTCACAAGCATTGAGTGACGAGGTAAGGGCAAGTAATATCCGTGTCTCTCTTATAAACCCTGGTTTAGTGCGTACACCTTTCTTTAATGGGCTTGGGTTCCGTCCTGGTGATGAAAAGACACACGCCATAGAGGCGGAGGATGTGGCAAAGGTTATCATGACTGTCTTATCCTCGAGGTCGCAGACAATACTGGATGAAATAAATATGTCCCCAGCTAAAAATGTAATTAAATTTGACAGCTAGCTACGAGATAATGTTAGTCCCTTGAAGTATCGGCATTGATCAAATGCACAATTTAATTATTAATTCAAATAGAATGAATAGTTCCGTCAGGCTTGATTTCTAATTCTTCTCCGCTCTTAAAAGTAGGGTTTTCCATTGCAATGATTGGAATAGTATTCCACCCCATTTGTTCAGCGACTAGTACACTTATTGGCAAGATAGCATCTTTATTGGTTCCAAGTATGAGGCCCTTTGGAGCAATTTTTGCGTAGAGTAATTCAAGGAGTATTGCAGCAGAAGAACTCGAACCAATGGGATCAGGTACAATTAGAATTTTGTCAGTGATCTTCACCCCGCGCTGTGGATGGTTCTCTAATACAACCCTCGCGTTGTCAGGACTAATACCACCCCAAAAACTTATTGGGGCTTCTAAGCGTAAAACCGTCCCTTTTGCGGTACCAGAATACAACACTTGCCCACACCAGCTCATTTCCATGGCCCATAATTTAATGTAGCGTGGCCATTTTGCGCACTTTTTATGCAATCAGCTAGTGACCCAAATATAGGCCGATACCCTGTATTACCCGCACTGTAATGCGCGAACTTGGCTGAGTTAGTCATCATTATCCCACCACTACCTGGCAGTATAGGGGTAACAACCACACAAGTATCGATTATGAAGACCACACCAAGCCTTTCTAGTTTGGAATAAATATTTTGGGCTTTTAGTTCTTGAGCAGTATGACGATTTGTGCAGACATAAACTGGCACCTTAAAATCCTTTTCCTCCGACACTTCTAATAATTTCTTACATTCCGAAATTGAAAAATGGGGGCTTCCTAAGGCAACGCAGTCTATTTTCCCTGCTTGCTTGGTTTGAGAGAGTTTATGAAATGCACCCTTCATCATATCCATATCGATAGACAGAATTTCCCTTGGTCGCTCGTTACCAAAAACGTGTGGCAAATTGGTAGCTTCGGGTGTAATCCCAATGATGTGAACTAGTCCAACGGCACCGGTAGATGCAGCTGCCGCGCAAAGCGCCTTTAATTGATCTTCAGATGCAATCTTATTAATACCTGATACTGCGCAAACACGGTCACCGGCAAGCCTTCCAATGACAGAACCTAAGACCGGAAAAAATGTATCCTCTCCTTTCACGTTTCCAGGGAGATCAGTTACATCTAGTAAGATTTCTGCGTTACGATTTTTGTCACAGTGCAATCCATAATAAGGAGCCCTGCCACTCACTGCACACGCTATATCTAGAAAATCTCCATATCGGTTAGTGCGCGCACCTAAGACGGTGTTTGCAAAGGCAACGGCATTAGATTCTCCCCAAGCGACTTGTTCGCCTTTTTTGGGACGCGCGCCTATTTGGTAAGGTGCACAGGTCCAACTTGGGGTGCAGCCCATATTTATATGAGCGTCCATTAATCTTTGAGCCATTTGTAATTTTTCTGAGGAAAGTTTAGCTTGATTAGTCTTTATAAAATTTAAGGCGCCGACATTGGTAGTTGTTGGGACTTTAGCTTTGGCTCCATTTTTTGCTAGATTTTCGCAGAATAAAACGCCGGAGTCACCGTGATAAAGGCAGCCATCAATATGGCTTGAAGTAATTTTTACTAGCCTTTTCGCGCCGAGCATTTCCGCGGCTTTGACGACAATACTTAGCGCTGTTTTGTCACCAGTTGTAGCAAATTCAGAGTTGAGTATCGCCTTTTCTTCCTGCGTAAGTTCAAGCATTTTTCAACCTCGTTATTAAAAAATAAAATCTTTTTTTCAGAAGGTTATTCAATGACAACAGGTTTAAAGCTACCACCTTCTAACGCGAAAAGAACGCCATTTGCGATATCATGCCATAAGCCATGAATAGAGAGATTTCCATTCTCTATCGCTTGGGCTACAAAAGGGAAGGTACGCAGGTTTTCTAAAGAGATTGCGATGCCTTCTTTTTCTAACAGTAAAATTTTTTCTTCATCACTTCCAGAACTGCCAAGCCGTTCAAAGCCTGGTCGAAGTGTATCTATCCAACGTCCTACAAAACTAGTCGACTTTTCAAGTTCAGGAGCTTTACCAGTACACATGTTAAAGCAGCCTTGTACCCCACCACAATTGGAATGTCCGAGTATTACGATATGTGCAACCTTTAAAGCAGTGACGGCATACTCGATGGCGGCGGAAGTACCGTTTTGATCTCCTTCTAAGCTACAGGGAGGTACTAAGTTTGCAATATTTCGGTGAATAAAAAACTCGCCAAATTCCGAATTAAAAATTGTGGTTGGATCCACCCTGCTGTCACAGCAAGAAATAATCATGGTGGTGGGGTGTTGTCCCTCTTTTACAAGACGTTGCAAAAGAGCTCGTCGTTCTGGATACCCTCTTTTCTTCCAAGTTGCATATCCGTTAATTAAGTTGAGCGGTAGAGACGAAGACATTTGTTTTCATAAACCTTTTCAGCATTTCCATAGTCTGTGAATCGATTTGATCCAGTGGCTTATAGTGCTGTTATAAAAAATTATCCAGATGTCTTTGCATGTTAAGGTAAGTTGGTTGCTACGTCCAATTTGGTTTTGAAAACTCATTATTCTTCCATTATTGCCATCGGCATAGTTTGCCTTTAATATTGATTCAATCTGTTGGGGTGCAGCTCCACTGTTGCTGAGAGATCGCAAAGATCAACCCATAGAACCTGACCTGGTTAGAACCAGCGTAGGAAACGGACCTTAAAAAAGCTTAAAAAGCTCGACCGTCTCCTGCCGAAAGAAAATGGAGATGAAAAATGAAAACGTTTAAAACAGCTTTAAGTTTGATCATGCTAATGGCAACCTGGCTACGCGTTTCGTTAAAAAGGCTGACTTTCATAGGTGTTTTCATATCTATTTCATCGTCAGCTCTAGCCAATCAAAAAGTAACATTACTTTTGGATTGGTTCGTAAACCCAGATCATGGACCAATAATTATCGCTAAGGAGAAGGGATTTTTTTCAGACAGAGGATTGGAGGTAGATATAATTGCACCAGCAGACCCGGCAGACCCTCCAAAATTAGTTGCAGCCGGTAAAGCCGATTTGGCAATTTCTTATCAACCGCAGCTTCATTTGCAAGTTGCCGAAGGTATGCCACTCACCCGTGTCGGTACCTTAGTAGCAACGCCGCTAAACTGCTTATTGGTATTGGCAAATGGCCCCATCAAAAATATCTCCGATTTAAAAGGAAAAAAAGTTGGGTTTTCTGTAGCTGGCGTTGAGGAAGTATTACTAAAAACTATCCTTGAGCGGAACGGCGTCAAACTGTCGGATATTGATCTTGTTAATGTTAACTGGTCCCTGTCGCCGTCTTTGATGTCGAAGCAGGTCGATGCAGTCATAGGTGCTTTTCGAAACTTTGAACTTAACCAGATGGATATTGAGGGTGTTAAGGGTCGCTGCTTTTACCTTGAGGAGGAAGGCTTACCAGCATACGACGAATTAATTTATGTTGCCAATAAGAACAAACTAGACCGTGGTATGATCAAGAAATTCTTAGACGCAACAGAACTAGCAACGCAATATATGATAAATCACCCTCGGGAGAGTTGGAACATTTTCAAAAACACGTCAAAAGAGCTGGACGATGAACTAAACAAACGAGCTTGGGTAGATACCTTGCCGCGATTTGCATTAAGACCCGCAGCCTTAGACCATGGGCGCTACTCCCGCTTCGAAAACTTTCTTAAAGAAGCTGGTTTGATCAAGAAACAGAGCCCAATTAAGGACCTAGCAATAGATATTGGGAAAAATTAATGCAGAATTACGGAAAGACATTTCAATTGTGGAGGAAGGCAGCTGGCTCCGCATGGAATGAGTACACGAACCATGCTTTTGTTGAAAAGTTAGCAGACGGAACATTGCCAAAAGAAAACTTCGTTAATTATTTGATACAAGACTATGTCTTTTTGATTCATTTTTCTAGAGCTTGGGCATTAGCTATAACAAAGGCAGAAACTTTGGAGGAAATGCGACTATGCGCAACGACAGTTAATGCGCTTGTCAACGAAGAGATTAGCTTGCATGTGAAACTCTGCGCAGAAGAAGGAATTGAAGAGGCTAACTTATTTAACGCTACTGAAGCAATGCCCAATCTAGCTTATACCAGATATGTTTTAGATGCTGGGCATAGCGGTGATTTCCTAGATCTAATTGCCGCGCTTGCCCCCTGTGTTCTGGGGTATGGCGAAATTGGTTATACGATTTCAAAAAAAGAGCATAGTTCTACTTATTCCGATTGGATTTCGACCTATAGTTCGGAAGAGTATCAGGGTGTTTGTGTCGATGTAGGTAAATTAATAGATCAAGCTGTTTTCATTCGCTTGGGTGAGAACCCTGCTCAAAACCCAAGGTGGCATAGATTAACTAACCGTTTTTTAATGGCGACGAGGCTTGAAGCAGGTTTTTGGCAAATGGGATTAGATAATTAATGCAAAGCCTTTTGTTCGAAGGAAGTGCATGGGTAGATGAAATACAAATATTTCCAAGAATCTCATTTACCATGCAGGCAGGTTCCTGGACATGTATGCTTGGACCATCTGGAGTTGGTAAGACAACCATACTCAGGCTTATAGCTGGCCTCGAAAGTGAAATAGTACTAGATGGCAGAATCGAATTGAAAGAGGGTGGAAGACTCACCGGTCAGATTTCTTTGATGTCTCAAACGGACAATCTGCTGCCATGGTTGAACGCTACTGAAAACGTTGTGCTAGGAAATCGCCTGCGCGGCGAAAAACCCAACTATGACAAGGCAAATGCGCTTATTGAAAAAGTTGGATTAACCGACCATAGAAAGAAAAAACCGTATGCTCTTTCTGGTGGCCAACGTCAGAGGGTTGCGCTTGCGAGAACGTTAATGGAAGAGCGTCCAATCGTGTTATTAGACGAACCATTTTCGGCACTAGACGCCCGTGTTCGCGCGGAAATGCAAGAGCTTGCAGCACAGCATCTTCAGGGAAAAACAATTTTATTAGTGACCCATGATCCGGCCGAGGCAGCACGCCTGGGCGAAAGCATTCTAGTGCTCTCTATGAATGGCATTAAAGATGTGTGTCCGCCAGAAGGTGGCATTATTAGGGCGTATGACGAACACACAGTTTTAGCTTGTCAAGGACAGCTCCTTCGACTCTTGCGAGCGGAAGCATGAAACTTTTAACGCGACTCATTCTTGTGACGGTTGCTTTATTTTTATTTTGGCATTTTCTAGTAATATTTGCCGATTTACCAAAATTTATCCTACCCAGTCCTTTTCTAGTTATGCAGACATTTGTCTCGAATTTTTCGCTCATCCTTAAACACGCGGTTGTAACTGGGAGTGAAATAATACTTGGACTTTTGGCGGGAACAGTCCTGGGTTCTTTCACTGCTATTTGCTTAGCTATTTCACCAGTCGCCAGAACTATTGTGCGTCCTATGATGGTTTTAAGCCAAGCACTTCCTGTCTTTGCGTTAGCACCATTACTCACTTTGTGGCTAGGATATGGATTATGGCCAAAAATTCTGATGGCTTTACTAATAATTTATTTTCCGGTTACCTCTGCATTTTTTGATGGGCTTATGAACACACCTAAGGGGGTGTTGGACCTATCTCGTGTGATGAATGGAACGCCGTGGCGTATTATGTTGAACTTAAGAATACCAGCTGCAGTCCCGGGTTTGGCTTCTGGATTACGACTAGCTGCGGTCTATGCCCCAATTGGTGCAATAATAGGGGAGTGGGTGGGTGCATCGGAAGGACTTGGTTATTTGATGCTGCTTGCTAATGGAAGAGCTAAAATAGATTTGATGTTTGCCGCGTTAATTGTCTTAGTCGTCATGACATTAATTTTACATTGGGGTATCGATCGTTTGGGAAATAGCTTAACGGCAAGGATGAGCCCATAACGTAATCTAGATATAATCTTTACTATTTGAGTTTTTTTCTTCAGCATATCATTAGGTGTTAAGTTACTTAACTGCTCAAGAGGGACTAATATTGATATGTTGCGCCTTCCATTAAAGAATGGAACAGTAGAAAATTATAAATTAGTGGGCACACCTCTGACGCCCCAAACACCAAGTATTTCATTTAACCGGATAGCGTTCGCAGCCGCACATGTGGTTGCGTCGCCACTATTTGAAGTTAATCCATGGCAATTGGGTGGATCACTTGATTGGGATGAAACTTTAAAATATAGACGCTATCTTTGGGATCAGGGACTAAACGTTGCGGAGGCAATGGATACAGCGCAACGTGGCATGGGATTAGATTGGGAAACGGCAAAAGAACTTATTGAACGAACCGTTAATGAAGCAAGGCACCATCCACTCAAGCCAAGAGTAGTTTGTGGCGCGGGAACGGATCAGTTTGGAATAGAAGATTTTAAGAACGAAGACCAAATAATAAATGCTTATAGTGAGCAGATGGAAACAATTGAGAAAATTGGTGGTCAGTGTGTAATCCTTGCCAGTAGGGCTATGATGGTTGTTAGTAGGGGGCCGGAATCCTTTTTAAGGGTATATAACAGATTGATAGAACAAGCTGAAAAGCCGGTGATACTGCATTGGCTTGGCGCTATGTTTGATCCAGCCTTAAGAGGTTATTGGGGAACAGGGTCAATCAGTGAGGCTTCTGATATAGTACTTGCTTTGATAAAAGCGAATAGCTCCAAGGTGGACGGTATTAAAATTTCGCTTCTAGACAAAAAACATGAGGAGAAATTTAGAGCGCGGCTAAGCGATAATATTAAGTTGTACACTGGAGATGATTTTAATTACACGGATCTAATCGAAGGTGACGGAAAAAAGCATTCGGATGCGCTGCTTGGAATTTTTACAGCTATAGCACCAGCCGTATCTCTTGCACTAGATGCACTTGCTCGAGGAAAAATCGAAAAATACCGAAATATTCTTGAGCCAACTGTTCCACTTTCTCGTGAAATTTTTAAAAAACCTACGCAGTATTATAAAGCCGGAATAACGTTTTTAGCTTGGCTTAATGGAATGCAGTCGCATTTTTCAATGCTTGGAGGGATGCAGTCATCAAGAGAACTTAACCATTATGCTGAAATTTTTAGATTGGCTGACAAGTCAAATTTGTTGGCTCAACCAGATATTGCTGTATCGCGGATGAAATCGCTACTTTCAGTTTATGGGGTAGAACAAAACTAATATTATAGGTAAATGAAATTTCTGAACAAATAAGATCGCTTAATGTCGGATATTTTCCGGAGGACGCAGCAGATAATGAGAAGTTCGAAAGTAATCCATGTTGTCTCGTGCCATGCAGAAGGCGAAGTTGGTGACGTAATAGTTGGCGGAGTTGCACCACCACCGGGCGAGACTCTTTGGGAGCAACGGACATGGATCGAAAAAGATAACACTTTACGTAACTTTATACTTAATGAACCAAGAGGTGGGGTCTTTAGACACGTAAATCTTCTAGTTCCAGCCATTAACCCTAAAGCGCAGATGGGTTGGATAATTATGGAGCCAGAGACAACTCCACCGATGTCAGGGTCAAATGCTATTTGTGTTGCTACGGTTCTATTGGATACTGGTATAATCCCTATGCAAGAACCAGAAACAGAAATAATTTTAGAGGCGCCTGCCGGTTTGGTAAAAGTTAAAGCTGAGTGCGATAATGGAAAAGCGCGGCGCGTATCTATACAAAATGTTCCCGCTTTCGTTGGAGCCTTAGATCAAACGTTAACGGTCCCAGGAATTGGCAGTTTGCGTGTTGACACTGCCTACGGAGGGGATACGTTCGTCATTGTAAATGCCGAAGATCTGAATTTTAAACTAGTTTCTCGAGAGGCAAAGCATTTAGCTCAAATCGGTATACGAATTACTAACGCCGCGAACGAACAGTTAACATTTCAGCATCCGCAAAATAATGATTGGACTAAATTTTCTTTTTGCCTTTTTGCAGGCCCATTAGATAGAGATGGTAAGCGGCTAAGTTCCCGCGCTGCAGTAGCTATCCAACCAGGAAAAATAGATAGATCACCTACAGGGACTGCCTTATGTGCCAGGATGGCATTGCTGTGTGCTCGAGGAGAAATGCATCAAGAAGACATTCTTGAGGTTGCTTCAATTATTGATTCGAAGTTTTCCGGTCGAATTATTGGTCATACAAATGTTGGCAATATTAAGGGCATTATCCCTGAAGTGAGCGGTCGAGCTTGGGTGACCGGAACACATCAATACTGCTTAGACCCTGATGACCCATGGCCGGAGGGTTATAGACTGTCTGATACCTGGCCTGATTTTAAACTTGGGTAGCCGCAGTCGTATCCGACGCATGTATAAATTGGAAATGAGTGATCCAAGAAGACACCAGTGTCATCTGGATTACCTCAAGTCAAGTAAGTTTGCTCAAAAATAACTTCGAATCCAAATCAATGGCATCAAGTTTTTCTGCCGACATTTTGTCTAGCGTCCTGTAGGGCATTTTCATTCTTATATTCTCTTCAAGGAGCGGCCTGTTTCTTTTTATAAAATGCCAGTAGAGATAATTAAATGGGCAAGCGTCACTCCCAGTTTTTTCTGCAACTTTGTAGTGACATGTCTTACAATAATTCGACATCCTGTTTATATATGCTCCACTAGCGGCATATGGCTTGGTAGCAAATACGCCGCCATCCGCAAAAAGGGCCATGCCAGAGACATTGGGTAACTCAACCCACTCGTAGGCATCTGTGTAAACGGTCAAGAACCAGTCGTTGACTGCCTGCGGGGCAATACCTGTAAGAAGCGCGAAGTTGCCTAGTACCATTAACCTCTGGATATGGTGAGCGTAGCCATATTTTCTTGTTTGCTTCACCGCCTGGGCCATGCATTTCATTTTGGTTTCGCCAGTCCAATAAAAACTAGGCAATGCCTTGTTAGCGCCAAAATAATTAAGTTCCTTGTATTGGGGCATATTTAACCAGTAAACCCCTCTTATAAACTCTCTCCATCCAAGTATTTGTCTGATAAAACCTTCAACTGAGTTGAGAGGTGCAGCGCATTCGTGCAAGGCGTCTTCTGCCGCCCTTATGATCTCCAGCGGGGTTAAAAGTCCACAGTTTAAATAGAGACTTATAAGGCTATGATACATGAACGGCTCATTTTCGATCATAGCATCTTGAAATCGACCAAACGAAGGGAGGCGTTCATCAATAAATGCCTTCAGAACCTCAAGGGCCTGGCTGCGCTCAACCGCAAGATTAAAATTGTTCAAACAGCCGAAGTGGTCATGACAATGTCTTCTAACTAACTCGATCACGTCATTTGTAATTTCATCAGGAACGAACGATTTTGGGTTAGGCGTACTCAAGCTGGGGTCTGGTTTTTCTCTATTCTCTGCATCGAAACTCCATTTACCGCCGATTGGTTTACCAGCCTCCAGTAAAATGTTGTGTTCTTTTCGCATGTATTGATAAAAGGCATCCATGCGCAAATTATTTCTACTATTTGCCCAATTAAGAAAATTTGGCGTTGAACACAAAAAACGATCATCTTCTAATATGATAACAGGAACGCCGAACAGCTTTTCCCAAGTTTCAAAATTTTCGAGCAGACGATACTCTCCGGGGGAGGTTACGACGATTTTTTCAGCATCATAAAGACCGATTGCCCTCTGTATTTCATCAATAAAACTTCCTTTATTTAGAGGATCATCGAGCTTCGTATAAGCAACATCAAATCCATCCTCTATGAGTGATTTCGCGAAATGCCGCATCGCAGAAAATAAAAAGGCAATTTTAAGTTTGTGGTGCTTTACGTAAGTGACTTCTTCGATAACCTCTGTCATTAAGATAATGTCGGAGGCTGGATCAGCATCCTTGAGTGTAGCTATACTTTTATTAAGCTGATCGCCAAGTATTAGCCTAATTGTGCAGCGGGTGTCTTTCATCTCAGGCTTTCAAGGTAGCAAAGGCTTCGAGAGCTTTTTCACGTGATATTTTTAAATCTACAATTGGGTTGGGATAGGTCTCCCCTAAAACCACACCGGACGTTGCGAGAATATCTTGAGGTGCGTTCCAGGGGGCAAAGATATATTTTGTGGGGACGTGTTCCAGCTCTGGCACAAATTGTCTGATGAATGATCCGTCCGGGTCAAATTTCAGGCCTTGTGTTACTGGATTGAAAATACGGAAATACGGAGCTGCATCGGCGCCACAGCCGGCTATCCACTGCCAACCCGCGCTATTGTTAGCTAAATCTGCGTCAAAAAGTGTATCCCAAAACCAAGCCTGGCCGTGATGCCAGTGTATGCGAAGGTTTTTGACAAGGAAGGACCCCACAATCATCCTCAGTCTATTATGCATATAACCAGTCTTCCACAACTGTCGCATTCCAGCATCGACTATAGGAATGCCGGTGCGCCCACTTTTCCAGGCTTTTAATCCAACTTGATCTTTGACCCATGGAAACTTTCCAAAGCGCGGGTTTAAATTCTCTGTGGGCAGAAAGGGGAAGTGATATAGTAGAGAATACGAAAATTCACGCCAACCTAACTCTGTCAGAAAGTGGTTGGCGTTTTCACCAAGTTGAGGATGTTCTTTGATTTGGTCTTTTGTAGAATGCCAGACTGTGTTTACTGAAATTTCACCCCAACGTAAGTGGGGTGAAAGTCCTGAAACACTCTGTTGTGCGGGGAAGTTTCTCCCATCTTTGTAGTTTTTAATTCCCTCGCTCAAAAAAGCTTTAAGCTTCGCTGACGCCCCACTCTCACCAACGCGCCATTTCGAAATTAGATCAGTCTCCCAAGGCTGATTATCTAGCAGGCCAAGCTTGTTTAGATTATTTGGTTCTATTTTTTCATTATGATAGTAGATTTCTGAAGCACTGAGTGGCGTTCTAGGAACATTTGCATTTAGGCACCCATTTTTGTAGAACGGTGTAAAGACTCTATATGGAGTTCCGTCAGCCTTTAATGTCTCCCAGGGTTCCCAAAGAAGACTGCCATTAAAGCTTTGAACCTTAATGCCAATTGAATGGAGCTTCGCCTTTAATTTTGTATCCTGTTGAATCCTCCAGGGGTCATAAACCCTGTTCCATGTAATATGTTTGACATTATATTTCTTGCACAAGTTTTCTAGTATGGCTTCGGGATCACCTCGGAAACAGCTGAGGTGCCCGTTTAAACTTTTATTAAGACTATCGAGAGAGTGGTGAAGCCAGACCCTGCAAGCGCCGCCTATTTGAAATTCGTCTGGTATTGGGTCATCGAGGATAAAAACCGGTATAACGCGCCCATTACTCGCCGCCGATAATAGTGCGGGGTTGTCAGCAGTTCTTAAATCTTGCCGAAACCAATGAATGGAAGTTTGATCAAAAGCCATTTGCCCTATTTAGTATCGGGATAAAGTTTAGCAAGTGCGTAAATTTTCAAACTGCAAACGGAACATGGTCTTTTTTGCAAATAACCAATAATGGGATCATTTTAAATAAATTTTAAGAGCCTCAACTAACTTTGTGCCCGCAGCCATATCAACGTCTAGATGCGTGACAATCCTTATTCGCCTTTCACCAAATGCGCCTATTTGAAAACCTTGCTCTCCCATCTTTTGAACTAGATTCGGTGCAGAAATCGTTTCATCAGATAGGTCAAATATCACGATATTTGTCTCTATGGGGAAAATTTGCTCTACAGTTTCTAATTTCTCTATTTCTGATCCTAAAAAAGAGGCTACTTCATGGTCATTTGATAGTCTCGAAATATTATTGTCCAAAGCATAGAGACACATTGCGGCTAGAACACCCGATTGACGCATTGCGCCGCCTAATCGTTGTTTAACCCGCCATGATTTGTTTATAAATTCTTCAGAGCCGGCAAGCACAGCGCCTACGGGGGCTCCAAGACCTTTTGAAAAATCTAGCCAAACGCTATCAAAATTTTCTGAATAAGTTTCTGCGTCAACGCCCGTTTTAATACAAGCGTTCAGGAGACGTGCGCCGTCCATGTGAGTATTCAGATTATATTTTTTGGCCTCGATAGCTACAGCGTTCAGCTTTTCCAACTCCCAAATGGTGCCTCCAGCCATATTTGCGGTTTGTTCAACACAAACGAGGGAACTGATTGGGGCATATCTTGATGGTTTGCGAATTGCTTCTAATAGCTGTTCAGCCTTAAACATGCCATTTTTACCCTTTATAGCGTTTATCATTACGCTACTAATCGCTGAAGGCCCTCCGGTCTCAAAATTAATTATGTGACTAGAACTCTCACAAATAATTTCGTCGCCTGGGTTAGTGTGAATATTGATTGCGATTTCATTGCACATTGTTCCAGATGGAAGAAACACAGCTTTCTCTTTTCCAAGTAAAGTTGCAACACGAGAGCATAACTCCAGTGTTGTGGAATCTTCATCTTTCTGTTCATCACCGAAGTCGCGATTTAATATCGAGTGAAGCATGGCTTTTGAAGGTTTTGTTTTGGTATCTGAATAAAAATCAAACAACTTATGGACACCCATAGTAGAATTATATTTTTGTCAACATAGACATTATTACCTCTTCTGACAAACTTAGGGATATTTTATTTGGCATAGTAAAATGCAGCTAGTGATTTTAAACTATTATTGTAATTTCTAATTTGGCGGCATCAATGTCTGAGCAAAATAAGAATGAAATTGAATTGGTTAGAAATTTCGACCTCAATTGAATTGATAAAGAATTTATTACGAATCCTTTTCCAACTTCTCGCGCTTTGAGAAATCATAGTCCATTGCATCAAAATGCCGATGGCTCTCTTTTTTTAACTCGTTACGACGATGTGATGACGGCTTATAGACACCCGGCGATGAGTCCAGATAAAAAAATTAGCATTTAAAGAAAAATTTGGCGAAAGCCCGCTTTACACTCATCACACAACCAGCCTTATCTTCAATGATCCTCCGTACCACACTGTTGTCAGAAAGCTTTTATCATCTGACTTCACACCGAGAAAACTTCGGAGCATGGAGCCGCTTATCGAAAAAATTGTTGATGGCTTACTGGACCGACTGAGCGACCTGAGAACGCTTGATCTAGTTTCCGAATATGCTATGGCCCTGCCAACGGAAATAATATCATTTATGCTTGGCAAACCAGAAGAACACCGTCATCTGCTCCGGCAATATTCACTCAATATTCTTGGGGCATTAGATCCTGTGGTGTCCCAGAAGGCGTTAGACGCAGGAAACACCTCAGTAAGTGACTTTGGTGAAATGCTGGAAGATATAATTGATCATCGCAGAAAAAAAACAGTGGCATCTAGTGATGGAGAAATACTGATGTCTCTTATCGTTGGAGAAGTAGAAGGTCGGAAATTGACAACGCAGGAACTAATTCAAAACTGCATATTTCTTTTGAATGCAGGCCATGAAACCACTATTAGCCTAGTTGCTAACTCGATGCATATGTTATTTCAAGCGCCCGATCAGTTAAATCGCTTGATTGCACACCCAGAGCTCATAGATACAGCAATCGAAGAGAGCTTGCGAAGTCAGAGCCCCCTTCAAATAGGAAATCGCGTTACAACTGCTGATATAGAGCTGGGTGGAAAAAAATTACCCGCAGGCACTTATCTTCATTTATCAATTGCGGGAGCAAATAGAGATCCAAAAGAATTCCCTGAACCAGACAGAACTGACATCGCTCGAAAACCCAATAGGCATGTCGCATTTGCAATGGGGCACCATGTCTGCTTGGGGGCGACACTAGCTCGTATGGAAGGTCAAATTGCTATTGGAAAGTTGGTCAGACGTTTTCCAAAAATCGTGTCTGCTAGTGCAGCGGTCAGTATGGGCCTCGCACGCTTCGGGGGTTTTAATTCTATGCCAGTGAGTATTTATTAATTTTTGTACTATTAATTAAAGCACCCAATTCGTTTGCGTTGAAAAAATCATCTAGATTTCTCGGGGGCGATTGAAAAAAAATCAAATTTAAATTACATGGAATTAGGCCTTGCATTATAAGTTAGGTAATACTAACTTTTCATTATTTCAACATAACAAGTATAAACACGCACAATGGACCCTAGAGAAACTAAACCCGCTATATTTGACCGTGTTTCCGCGCCTCTTCAAATATTCTTGATTTGCATTCCTGTTCTATTAGGAGGTTGGGCGGTTGAGGCTATAAGTGGCGACTTGGCTGAGGTTTTCTTCACAGCAATCTCCGACGCGTATTTACAGGTAAGTGCGTTTGTAGCTGCTACATTCCTACTTTTTTATGGGATTGAAAGGCTTTTTAAGGCCGATGCGGGGGCTTTATTGCAGGAGGCGACATTCTGGCAGGTTCCTATTGCTGCCGGTTTAGGTGCGCTTCCAGGATGTGGTGGAGCTGTGATTGTAATGACCCAATATGTGTCTGGAAGGCTCAGCTTTGGAGCCGTTGTAGCCGTCCTAACTGCCACAATGGGCGACGCGGCGTTCCTTTTAATCGCTCAGCTGCCCTTAACAGGTCTATCGATGATTGGTCTTGGTTTTGTGATAGGCACCCTTACTGGTTGGATAGTTAATAAACTTCATGCGTTTGATTTCTTATATGATCACAACCTGAAGACTGCGCGTCTTAAGACTGTGGGAAAAGATGCATCGAGCCCTTTTTTGGACCGCTTGTGGTTTTTACTTCTTGCTCCGGGTCTAGTTTTAGCTTTTCTCGTGGCCTTTCAAGTTGATGTTGATAGAATTTTGTCAACGCAATTTCTCAGTAAACCAGCTACGATGATAGGGGTTATGGGCGGGCTTTTGGCAATAGCTATGCAAGTAGCATCAAAGTTAGGTCTGTTAGGTGATAGTAATCATTCAAAACAAAAAACAATTCTCCGCAGAACAATAAGAGAAACAAATTTCGTTACACTTTGGGTAATTTTTGCATATCTTGCATTCGAGTTGCCGATATACTTTTTTGATATAAACATCCAAGGCATTTTTGCTGGGTGGGCAGCAATAGTTCCTCTAATTTCCGTATCAATTGGGTTTTTACCTGGATGTGGACCGCAGGTTCTTGTCACTACCCTCTTTATTGCTGGCTATTTGCCACTATCGGCACAGATTGGCAATGCGCTCAGTAATGATGGAGATGCTTTGTTCCCTGCAATAGCAATTGCACCAAAGGTTGCAATTGTTGCCACACTGTACTCGGCAATCCCTGCCCTAATTGTTTCCTACGTTTATTTTTTTGCGTTTGAATAATAGGATTTTAAAAAACGATTAATGGAGACAACTGTAATTATTCTACTAAGTTTTGTTTAATCCTAGCCAGCCCTTGTATATGCGAAGGCGATAGCCCGCAGCAACCTCCTATTATTTTTGCACCCTCTTTTATCCAATCACGGGCAAATCTCTGCAATTCCTGCTCGGAAATTATTTTTTCGAACTGCCAATTAGGTGATTTGAAATATCCGGAATCTGGATACGCAAATGTGGTGCCCGAAAAGGCTTTTTTTAATTCCTTTAAAGAGTCGCTTATTGTGTTTGATGGGGTATGCATAATGCCGGCGGCGTCAGGTTTGTAATGAGAAAGGATGCTAAAAATATCCATAAGTGGTAGCTCTTCATTCGGTAAGAAGCTAAAAAGTCGACCGGTGTTATCTTGGCGTGCTGAAAAACCTGCCCAAATTGGTAGACCCGCTTTTTCAGCCGCCATAAGCGTGGGTTCAATTTTTTTCGGGTCATACATCATTTCTAAAATAATCAGATCGCAACCTTCTTCTTTTAGAAAAACCGCTAATTCAGTTAAGCTCTCTTCAAATTTTTTTAATGGGATGACAACGTTTTGATCCGGTGTTGCAGCTCCCACAGTAATCATTCCACGATGGGATAGTGAGCCGGCTATGAGAACATTAGGTTTGCCGCTTGCTTTTTTAGCACTATGCGCTGCTCCGACAGCTTTTTTATTAATTTCGACAAACTTTTCACCTAAGCCAGATAGCTCCAACATGTGACGAGAAGAGCTGTACGTATTTGTGGTAATTACATCTGCACCCGAGAAAATATAGTCAAGGTGTATACGTTTCAGTATGTCTGCGTGTTCGAGCGCAGCGAGCCCGCACCAGGCACCAGGATCCATTGGCACACCTCTTTTCTCGAGTTCCGTACCGGTTCCACCGTCTAGAATTAGGATATTTCTACGTTTGGTTGACTCGAAGATACGGTTATATAGAGACATTTTCGCATCCTATGGTTTGGGCGAATCATGTCCGCCGCTTTAGCTGAATTTTTCTGCGCCCGCAATCTGGAATTCAAATCGGCGCGAAACAAAACTGTTATATATTACTCGCTATTATTAAAGACAAGTATAAAACGTTTTTGAGTAAAAGATTTTTTAGTATAATAAAGCTATGCTGATTTGGCCTAAACACTATAGTAGTAAAAAACGACGTTAAAGCGGGGTGAAGGAGAAATTTTATGAATCTAACGCTTCATCATATTAATCTATCGACTGATAATGTTGAAAAGATGGATGAGTTCTACAGAGACGTGCTTGGGCTAGGGCGGGCAAAGGATGATCTCCCGGTATTAGAAAAAAACAAAGGTTATTCGGGGGACGTTGCATTTGTTTCGGATGGAAAAATTCAAACTCACTTGGCACAACGGGATATTCAAGCTGGATTTAATACGGGCCAAATTGTTAACCCTCTTGCCAGGGGACACATAGCATACCGAACGGATGATCTAGATGCTTTCAAAAAACATCTTGAATCTAAGGGAGTAGCTTACTCAGACTGGGGAGAAAGAGCTGTTGCTGGATGGCACCAGATATTTTTTTATGATCCTGATGGTACAGTGATCGAAGTACATCAGCGGAAGTCATAAAATCAAACGAGCGCCATACTCGTTCTTTTTCAATGGCATAACGCCTTTACTATATATCGCCATTCGTCTTTTATTGCTCCGGAATAGGGCTCGCGGTTGGCCCGTTTGTACCAGTAGTTAGCATTTGAAAGATCACCCTCTTCCCGATGAAGTAACGCATGCACCCATGCAGCATCTTTGTTGGAACAACTCTGAGCTACTGAGTGAGCACGTTTCCAATTACCCTGATGTTGCCACCAAAGGGCTTCCAAGGGCATGGAGAGACCCTCGGGTGGTAATGTTTCATAAAGAGTTGACTTGAATTTTTCTTCCTTCATTTGAATGATCTTTCTATCTAAAAAGCAAAAGTGGCCGTGTTTGAAAAAGTTGTCGTAGGGAATGGCTTTCATTCCTCTTCGATTACATAATCGTTGTCTTGACCTAACCTTGGCGGTGGTTCCTTGGGTGCAATAATTTCATCATCAACTTTAAATCCCAAAGTAGGCAAATGAAGTGAATTTCGTGTGCCAGGTATTCTGAGTTTATGGGTTATGCCTCTTTTTTCAACTTGCCGTTCGCTTAATACTTCGTCCAGTTTTCTGACTTTAGTTGCCGGAACTCCTTCTTCATTGAATTTTTCTTCCCAGTATTCAGCGGTTTTAGTTTTGATTATCTGCTCCACTATATGACGCAGCTCATCCTTGTTGTTCTTTCTATCTTTTGAATGTTGGAATCTTTTGTCTTTCAGCAGATCTTCGCGATTAATGGCAGTGCAGAAGCGTTCGAATTGTCTCTCATTATTTGCTGCTATCATCAAAAGATCTGACTGCGTTTCAAAAGCACCCGACGACGGACTTTTACTCCAAGCCTCATTCCCAGATGGCGTTGGTATCCAGCCAGTATTTAGGTGATCTGTTACAAGAGAAGACATTAGCAATAGTGACGTATCCAGCATTGCCACATCTAATTTGACGCTTTTCCCCTTGCGATTAACTTCATGCAGTGCGGACACAATAGCAAAGGCACCATTTAAACCGGTTGCGTAGTCAACATAAGGTGCTCCGACTTTATTTGGCTCTGTTTCATTTGTGCCCGTGAGGCGCATTATACCGCACATTCCCTGGACAATATGATCATAGGCCGGGCGGTTGCTAATAGGACCATCTTGCCCATATCCTGAAATAGAACAGTATACGATATTGGGTCGTATCTTTTTAATATCATCGTATGACAACCCGAGACGATCGGCAGTGCCTGGCCGAAAGTTTTCGACAAAAACGTCGGCATCCTCGACCAGTTTTTCCAGTTTCTCGATATCTCTGCGGGACTTTAGGTTCAGGGTTATAGATTTTTTATTTGCATTCTGTGTTAGGTAGGCCGTTCCCATGTTCTGATTTTCAAGACCATCTGGAGCCTTACCTTCTCTCGTCCAGTCGCCACCATTAGGGTCTTCTATCTTAATTACATCAGCTCCTAAGAGAGCTAATTGATATGTTGCGTACGGACCAGCCAACACTTGTGTCAAGTCAATGACTGTTTTTCCGATTAAAGGTTGAAACATTTGAGAAGATACCTTCGTAAGTTTTAAAAATGATTTAAAGGTTGTAATTTAAATAAATTGCTGGAGCGTTTTTTGATCGTGCCTCTCTCGATCTGTCTTTTTACTTCAAGTCAATCTACAGTATCATCTTCCAATTGGTGCTCAGCTGCTTCTACTATTGCAAAAATAATGGGGCGATTAATTGGGTCGTCCGGGTAATGTTTCCTAAAAACTGCCCGCGCAATCATATATGCGGCAAGCTTAGAAGCTCGCGCTCGACGAGCATTCAGAAAAGCTTCTGTAACCTCCTCTATTACTTCGGTTGATAGATCATTTAATAGATCACTCATTAACTATCGCCCCTTTAACATTAAAACATTCTGGCGCATGGCAGTTAAATAATTTTTCATCCGCAAGCTAATGAATAAATATCCTTTACCTTACCCGGGAGCGACATTTCTTGCCAGGTTTCACCGCCATTTAATGTACCAAAAATTTCTCCATTATAGCGGGCTCCGATGAAAACTTGATCAGAATTGGAGGCATTTAGAGCAATTGACATAATTGTCCCGTTAACCTTTACCTTATCAAATCTGCTCCATGATTTTCCACAATCAGTACTTCTATATATTCCTCCCTCATGACTTGCCGCTGCAACAGATAGAGCTACGTACATCGTACTAGGATCTGACGGTGAAACCTTTATATCTCTTCCATATGTCGTCGGGGAAAATCGACCTATTTTTATATCCTCCCATGTGCTGCCGCCGTTCGACGATTTGAATACGCCCATTCTTAGGGCAAGAAAGATTTCATCGGGTTGGCTGGGGCAAATAGTTATCGCATGGGCATCAAGCATCCCTTCCGCCAACGTCTCTTTCTGGACTATAGAGCTCTGCAGATGCGGGAGCGATGAAAGTTGGACTAGGTCATCCGACACATCTTTCCAAGTTTCCCCACCGTTTACTGTTTTAAGAGCCCCGGCAATCTCCATGGCAGCAAAAATTTCATCGGGCTTCCCCGGTTTTTGAACCATTCGCATGACTCTCGGAGAAAAAGGGCCTGAACAGCGCTCTTCAAGAATAGGAACGGCGAGACTAGTCCAATTTTTACCTCTATCGATAGACTTGAATATTTCTATCGGTGATCCCCCGGCAAACATAACGTCGGGATCGTCTTCCGATGTTAAAAAGCTCCAGATACCAATACCATCTCTAGGCAAGTTAGCTTTCTCGAACGTTAACCCCTTATCAGTGCTTCTCCAAATACCGTCATCGGTACCCGCAAAAATATAATTTGCAGAATTCGGATGAACATAGACTACATGAGCATCTCTGAAATCAAGAACATGTTGCCAAGTACTTTCAGTTATTGATTTACGAAAGACGCCTACTGCTCCTTCTTCCTCAGGTCGTCCTACGTATCCTGCAAGGCCAACAAACAAATGGGTATCCAAGAAAATCCTCCTCAAATGTTATTAAATAAAGATTAGGTCGCTGCAGAATTATGGTCAATCGAAACAATACGTTTTATCTCTTGTTTCTATCTTGTGCTAAGTTGCATAATATTTTCAATACGCTATCGAAAAGTTCAGAGAAACCAAAATGCACAAAGATCAATGTTTGAAGATCGCTCAGGATTGGCTATCTCATTTTGAGAAGGCTTTACAATCTGGAAAGTCCAACGACCTCGAGGATTGCTTTCATTCAGAGAGTCATTGGCGGGATCTCTTGGCATTCACTGGCACGATTTCGCCATATGGAGGCGCTAAAGAAATCAGTCTTGGCCTCAATTCATTTCAGAAAATAGCTCAAGCGCATTCTTTTCGGATCATAGATAAGCATGCACAACCCCGATTGGTGAATAGATTGGGTAGACCCGTCATTGAAGCTATCTTTGCCTTTGAAACTAAATTGGGCAGGGGCGAGGGCGTCGTCCGTTTGCCTGAGATCAGTCAAAAAACCGCTTGGACATTTTTAACCACTCTTTCAGAACTTAGGGGTTTTCCAGAAAAAGTAGGACTTAATCGTCCATCTGGGGAAGCCTATTCTAGGAATTTCGGTGGCTCAAATTGGTTGGATCAAAGGCAAGAGTCCATAAAATTTTCTGATAGAGAGCCGGCTGTTT
>NZGS01000078.1 GCA_002690995.1 Rhodospirillaceae bacterium | reverse complement strand
CAAGCAAATTTTGGACTTTGAGAAGAGTGCCAAAGAGTACAATGACGAGTATTGGTATTGGGTGCAGGTTGAGTTTACTGAGCCAGATACTGGCGAAAAATTAATCGCATATTTTAAGTTGTGCCACTGGTACAAGGCCCCATATAGTATTGAAAAAGATATCAGAGAACGACTTATGAATCCAATCCAGAGTGTTGCCGGTAAAGTTGCCCTCCAAGACCAAGTACAAAAATAGACGGCATTTGAACCTAGCTTGTGCGCCGTGGCATCCCGCCAAAAGCACTAAAGAAGGAGTATCGAAAATGTACGATCCATCCCCTAAAATCAAAGAGTTTGAAAAAGACAGCGTTACGTATGATTATAAAGACGCATACTATGTGACGGTTGAGTTTACTGACCCCGACACTGGCGAAGCTCTGATAGGAGACTTCTCATTATGGCGGTGGTGCAAACCACCCTTGGACGTTGAGAAAGATATCAGGGAACGGCTTATGAATCCTATTCTTAAAGTGTCAGGGAGGAAGTCGTAATGAAACACCGAAACGCGAAAATTCGCGCCCTCACAAAATATAATAAGCCTGTCGAAGCCGATTACTTCGCTAAGATAGAATTTACCGATCCAGACACTGGCGAAGTTTTATACGGAAACTTTAAACTATGGCGCTGGTATAAACCGCCTCAGCATATAGCTGACGACATAAATAAGCGGCTAATGACCCCTATTGTCCGCGTAGCGGGGAGGAAGTCGTAATGGCTGTTTCAATAACGCCTAAAGGCAACCGTCTGTTTTCTGGCAAGTTATCGACTTACGAAGAACAGCTTTTCTATAAGCGCATAAATGCTGGGCCCAAAACAATGGCCAGAGCATCAGTCCGACAAACACAAAGCAAGAGGGGGAAGGGGGCTTAGCCCACGTTTCCCCTTGAAAACATGGTGCAACTGGTATATCTCTTGTGTCACCAAAAAAGGGAAAAAATCGTTAAGTCATTGATATTCAACAACCCTTGTCGGATAGAGTATCTGCCTTCGAAGCAGAGGGTTGCAGGTTCGAGTCCTGCAGGGGCGGCCAAATCACTCAAAGGTATAAATCTTTATCGTAAATTGTTCTTTGATTTAAGGCGGTGGAACATTGTTAGACGTAAAACTAAAAGCCATTTGCTACTAGTCAATAACATAGACTTTAGAAAGTTGACGTTTGCTTATTTACCCCGATAGATGGGCTGTGGTTTCGCTTGTAGCAGCAATTTTGAGCTTTCTACTCATTTGTTTATGGTTAAACGAAATCACCATAAGAGTTTGGCATTTTCAAACACATGATTTAATTTTTATTTTCATATTCAGTTCGGTTCTTAGCTTCCTTCTTCATAAGAAGCAGCGCGTGCGGGCAGTTAGGGAGTTAGAGGCTGGTAGCGAAAAAATTCTCGATCAATCAAAAAAAGAAGCGGAGATTTTACGAAGATTTCTAAACGCAAAAGACTCTGAAAACTAAAGCATCTTCTTGTATAGAAATTTTTATTCGATTCCAATTATCCTCGATAATAGTTTTGAATTTTCAATTCAAAAAAATTTGTCTCTTACAGAAATATAGTTTTATATAGTCTCCATCCGACATTCGTATCTTTAAAATATTAATTTTCTAGAGGGGAGGATGGTTGTTGTGGATGCTAGCGATCCTATACCAGCTGTTATAGAAAGCGACGCAACCGGGGATATAAAAAATATTTTCGATGACATAAAAAACGTTACAGGCGTAGATGTGGTAAATCTAGTCTGGCGCCGTCTTGCCACAACTCAAAACGCACTGCCGTATCTCTGGGGAGTTTTACGTCCCTTATACGAAAGCGGCTTTATCAATCATCAAGCGCTAGAATTTCAAAACCAGTTAGTGCTTCCAAGGCTCCCAAAATTTAAAGATGAAATCCTTCTTGCGTCGGGAATAGATAAACTTGGAAAAATAACGATTAATAATATTTTATTGTCTTATAACCGGACAAACACCGTAAATTTGATTGCTCTGCAGGCCGCATTGATAAATTTAGAGGGCGTAAAGGATGTTACGCTCGATCAAACACATAAAAAAACAACAAACGTTAGTCTGCTGCCAATGCCACGTTTGCCAGCTATAAGTGACTTAAACCCAGCTATCATTTCACTCGTGGAGGAACTTAATTCGCTTGGGGAAGAGGATGGAACAATTATAGCTAGTATGTATCGGCATTTAGCTTACTGGCCAAATTATCTTGCTTTGGTAAAAATAGCTTTGGAGCCAATAGCATCATCTGGAGAACTTAAGAGGGCCATCGACAAGTCCAGAGAGCAGAGCGCTAAGAAAGCACTATCCTTATCAAAATTTTTGGCGCCGTTTCCGCCCAGCATTAGCTCCTCATGTTCTTATGAAATAAAAAGCGTTTTAGAATTATTTACTAGGCATCCATTGTCAAAAATGGTGGTCATTTGTGGAATGTTAATGGAAGCACTTGAAGACTGATTTATTAAGTAGAGGCTCGATGGAAAAGGTTTCATTCGGTCAAAAAACCAAAGTTTTAGTAGTCGGTGCTGGGCCAATTGGTTTGGCGGCCGCGCTTGAGTTTGCCAATTTTGAGATAGAGACTCTGGTTGTAGATGAGCTGTCTGAGATAAATAGAGCGAGTAAAGCGATCTGCTGGTCCCAGAGTCGTCAATTGAATTCACGTATAATTCTTTTAATGGCTAACCAAATAGCAGATAATAGAAAGCTAACTGAATTAATAACTTTAGCGAGAACGAGCTTGGATGTAGCTTGGCTAGGTTTTCTTTATACTATTGCTAATTAAGAAAGGTAAAAACGATGCCAAAAGGTTATTGGATAAGCGCTCACCGAAAAAAAGCGGATGCAAGTAAGCACGCAGCTTATGTAAAAATTGCAATACCTGCCATAGAAAAAGCGGGAGGTCGTTTCCTTGTTAAAGGTGGTGACTCAGTTGCTAAAGAAAATGGTCTCATGGAAAGAACAGTAGTAATCGAGTTTCCTAGCTATGAAGATGCCAAAAACGCTTATGACTCAGCTGATTATAAAATGGCACTAAAAGAATTAGAAGGCGGAGCGGATAGAGATCTCCGAATAGTTGAAGGCGTTTAGTTTGATAGCGGATGAAATCACAGCCCACGAAGCAGAGGATGATCCTCGAAATCAGCACATACTAATTTATGTCGACGGGAAAATCGTTCCGCGGTCCGAGGCTAAGGTAAGCGTTTATGACTCTGGGTTTATGTTGGGGGATGGTGTTTGGGAGGGTCTTCGTTTTTATAATGGCACTTGGGCTTTTTTAGATGAGCACATAAACCGACTGTATGAGGCAGCAAAGGCACTCGATTTAGATATTAACTTAAACGAAGTTGAATTGATATCAGCCCTGGAGAAAACGCGCCTAGCCAATCGCATTACAAAAGATGCTCATGCTCGAGTGATGGTGACTAGAGGAATAAAAGCGAGGCCATTCCAACATCCCTCGTTATCCCTTCAAGGACCTACAGTCGTGATCATAATAGAACATTCGGTGCCCAAATTTTCGCGGCCAATAAAACTTGCCACAGTCCCTAATATAAGGGGGCTGCCGATGACGCAGGATCCAAAACTCAATAGTCATTCGAAACTGAATTGTATATTGGCCTGCATTGCCGCTCAAAAAGCTGGAGCTGATGAAGCTTTAATGCTGGATGTAAATGGTTTCGTATGCACCACAAATTCATGCAATTTTTTTATTGTTAGGTCGGGAGAAGTATGGACTTCTACTGGTGACTATTGTTTGAATGGAATAACACGTAAGAAGGTTATAGAAATCTGTAAGTTAGAGGGCATACCAATTTTTGAAAAAAATTTCTCTTTATTAGAAGTCTATGGGGCTGATGAATCTTTTCTTACAGGTACATTTGGGGCGCAAGTACCCGTTGGGTTAGTAGATGGTCGCCTAATAGGTAATGGAGTTGCGGGAGATATTACCAAAAGAATAAGATCGGCATATTTCGACCTCATTGAGAAAAATACCCAATGCTAAAAGTAGAAGGAAAAAATGCAAACGATACCTATTAATTCTGATCGACTTTTAAGCGATCTTCGTGAACTAAGAAAAATTGGCGGGGTAGGCTCCGGCGTCGTTCGTCCAGCTTTCAGCGACTACGATATGGAGGCTAGATATTGGTTGAAAAAGAGATTTGAGGATGCTCATCTTGATACAACAATAGATGGTGTTGGAAACGTTCTAGGCCGTTCACGAAAAATAGGCACCAGCATTCTTCTAGGATCACATTCGGATACTCAACCAGAAGGCGGATGGTTAGATGGAGCATTAGGAGTTATCTATGGTTTGGAGGTCGCGCGTGCCCTTCATGAATACGATAATACAAGCCAGTTATCAGTGGACGTAGTTTCTTGGCAAGACGAGGAAAGTAATTTTTTGTCATGCTTAGGCAGTAGGTCTTGGTGTGGAACCTTAAACCCTGATTTAGAAAAACTGGCTGTAAGCCGAGAGGGTGAGAAATTGGAGCACGCGTTGAAAAGAGTAGGCTTAGATAATACACCTAGACTCAAAATTGAGGAAAATAGGTATTTAGGGTACCTTGAAGCACATATTGAACAGGGTTGTTATCTGGAAGAGGCCAGTGAGAAAATTGGAATTGTAACCGCAATTGTGGGAATACGCGCGTTTATTATAAGTTTTAAGGGTGAACAGAACCATGCTGGAACAACAACGATGAAGCGTCGCAAAGACGCAGCAACAGCTATGTTCGAAACGGCCTACAGAATAAACAACCAATTTCCATCTTTGGTAAATGAAACGACGGTTTGGACTATCGGAAATGCCACTGTGGAACCTGGTGCGTCTTCTATCGTACCCGGTGCTGCAGAACTTACCCTGCAGTTTCGAGATCAAGACGAACGGATCTTAGATTCCTTGGAAGAAGAAGTGCGAAAAATAGTTTCCGAGATTGAGAACAAAACCGAAATCAAAGTAGATGTTCGCCCCGGCAGGGAAGTGATCCGACCGTCAAAAATGGATTCGAGTTTTCAAAAACATCTTTCGAAAGCGGCTCAGGCAATCACACCAAATGCATGGCGTTACATGCCGAGTGCGGCAGGGCATGACCCGATGGTCATTCATGAAAAACTTCCATGTGGTATGCTGTTCATTCCGTCTATTAGAGGAATAAGCCATAATTTTGATGAAGATAGTCACGAAGAAGATATTGTTTTGGGATGTGAGGTTTTAACTTCGGCGGTGGCCTCAATTTTGATGAGTGAATAGTTTGATATCAAAGTGTTTTATTAAAGGAGGAACCTATGTCGGTTTACATGATCTTGGATGCGGAAGTGCACGACCCTGTCGAATATGAAAAGTATAAAGCAGCAGCCCCACAATACGTTGCTCGGCATGGTGGAGAATATTGTTGTCGGGGTGGTGCTGCAGAAATCTTTTTGGGAGACTGGCAACCTGAACGAATAGTAATGCTAAAGTTCCCTTCGAGAGAAAAATATGAAGCATTTATAAATGACCCTGACTATAAACCATGGAAAGAGATGAGAGAGTCTCTAACCACGATCAAGCAATGGATGCTAATAGAAGGGATGTAGAGCTTCTACACTAAGTGCTTTGATGATTAGTTTTAGATAAAAGCAGAGTGCAAATGATGACAATTGCGCCGCCGAGATAGATATTCGAAGTTGGTATCTCGTTCCAAAAAATAAATCCAAAAATTACTGCCCAAATGAACTGTGTATACTCTATGGGGGCGACAAAATTTGCAGGTGCCAATTTATATGCTTTAATCATAGCAAATTGCCCAAACCCACCTGCGACACCCATCCCACACAAAAATAGCAAATCGATTATACTTGGGGAGGTCCAACCAAAGGGTAGAAACATGGCGGATCCCAACGTGCAAGAAAGAGTAAAGTAAAAAAACATTGTCCCTGACGGTTCCGTCTTGCTCAATTGCCGTATCGATAAAACAGCCAACCCATATAAAAAAGATCCTAATAGTGCGACGGCTAAAAAAATATTGGGCGGTTCATTAAAAGGATCTACCGCTATAATTATTCCAATAAAACCGAATACTACCGATAACGACCCTAAAAAACCTACGCGTTCCTTCAAAACTGGGAAAGAAAGAAGCGAGACGAATAATGGCATAGTGAAAATTATAAGGGTTAATATCGTAAAAGGTATTTTGGCGGCGGCCACAAAAAGGCAGGCCATAGATCCGAGTCCCAAAATTGCTCTCAGCATATGAACTTTCGGTCGGTTTGTCCGCAGAAGATCGTGGTTATTGAAAAAAAATGGCATAAAGATTAGAAGGGCTATTAGGCTCCTAAAAAATACCAATTGCTGTCCAGAAAAGTTATCACCTAATCCTTTTGCTGAGGCAAACATCACGGCAAAGCCAAACGCAGCGAGTAGGCCAAAAGAGAGTGGTAGAAGCATAGTTTTTAAAGCGCAGTTGGTTTTTATCTTTCTAGCAAAGTATATTATCCAAATGGTATTCGCCAGTTATTCAAGAATTCTTGAGACTAATTATTATAAATTAGGATTTCGTCGTACTGTCGTTTCCTCAGTAATAAAAACAAGATCTGAAAAGGGCCTCTTTGAAAAAATATTTTTTGATAAATGATGGCTTGTTTTCCTGCTTGGATAAAGATATTTTCCTACCGTGTATATTTCTGTAGCTCTTGTGAGGTAATACATGGCAGACGTTGATGATGAGACAAGGCAATACCTTAGAATTTTAGCTGAAAGCACCAAGAATTCCGGTACAGCTGGCGTCGCTCGAAGGCTCTTTAAGGCAGCTGATACTGGTAGCCATTCTGATTATCAACAGGCCGAAACGATATTTGATTCTTTACCGATTGATAAAAGAATGGCGATTAAGGAGTTTGCAGAAACGGAAGCACGACTGGTTGAGAAAAATTAGATCCGCTAAAACGGCAAATGATTCCTATGATTTGGATCGGTATTTTACTGGTAGTTTTTGTTTTCCTGGTAGCGCTTATTTTTCGGTTGCGCAAGAAAGACTAGTTAGCTTTGGATAATAGCTATAATCCACTGGTACCTATCGTATTGATACTAATCGCATGTCACCTCTTACTTGGTATGTATGAGCGGTGGTTTAAAAAAAGTGAAAGTCTCAACTTATTTATGCCCATCTCGTACGTTGGCTTAGGAATACTTCTAATTGTTTGGTTTTTGTATCCAGACTGGCATTTTTAATATTTTTATGAAAGCGCCATATCACTGAAATATTTTTCTATTTTGACGCATGACTTTACAGTTATGATTTCGATAATGAGTTGAATTAGCTCTTTGGTAATATTATGAAAAAAATACGCGATACCATCTGTCATCTTGTAGCATTAGCATTTTTTGGCTCTCTGGCGTTTGGGGAAGTAAATACAGAAAAGGCCAACGAGGCTTTCTCGAGAGGACTCGAGGCCTACTCTGATGAAAGATTTTTGGAGGCCATTAGTTGGTATACCACAGCAACATCTTTCGGCCATTTAGGTGCTCCATCTTTCATCGGGCATCTCTTTGTCGATGGAGAGGGTGTGCCAAAAAATTTAACTCTTGCGTACATGTGGTATCAAATTGGTGCGACTGCTGGCTTTAAAGACTCTGAAGAAAACCGTGATAGAATTGCGCGAATGATGGATCAGGATTCGATTTTACTCGCGAAAAAAAAAGCTGAAATATGCATCGAGTCCTTTTTTGAAACGTGCAAGTGACCGAGCACTATAATCATCCAAAACAAAAATCGGAATGGTCAGCATTTTTGATGCTCGCAATATCTCTTAGTTATTAAATGTCTTCTTTAGAAAACGGCTCGCTCTTTATCCAGTCTACCGTTTCTTTTAATAGAGTAGGGAAATCCCTTATGGTGACGCCTAGACTGTCTCGGCGAGAAAAGTCAAACGTGGTTGCTGGTAATGGTTGTTCTGTTAATGGGGAAGGCTGAACCATATAAGGAATAAGTTTTGCGCATTCCGCGTAAATATCTTCCCAATGCAAACTCCCATAGACCCCAAAGTAACGGCCAGATGCATTTGGGTTTTCATATGCTGCAAGAAATAAATTTGCTAAATCGTCTAAATGTATCATAGAGGTAGAGTTATTAGGGATCGCGTCGTGTCGTGGCGCCCCACCGTCTATTAGGCTTTTTAACCATTTGAAGGGATTATGTTCTAGGTGTTTTGGTAATAGTGCTCCCCCGAATAATCCTGTTGGAAGAATAATTGAAAGTCGTATGTTATTTGCGCTCGCGTACTTTATGGCTTCCTTTTCCATAACCGTCTTGGCAGCCGAAGTAAATTTTCCGGAGTTATACTGTTCCAATTCATCTGACCAGTGTTCAACTTCATTCTTGAATGGCTGCGAAGGGACCGGGTTTGTACTTGAAGTGGACGAACACACAACTGCCGTTTTGATGTTATTTCTTCTAGCGGCGTTTAATATATTCAAACATCCATCCACTGTTGGCTTTATGATTTCAGTTTTTCCTTCAGAGATTGTCATCTTGCGTGCAGGTTTGCCATTACTGCCAAAATATGTGGGTATGAGTGAAGCTATGAAAACTGCGTCTGTCCCAGAGAGAGGCTTGTCTAAATCGTTTGTGTTTCTCATGTCTGCACTAAAGAGTGTAAGGTTATCCGAATTTTTTAGTTTTTTTAGATAACTGGTGCTTTCTAAATCGTTCAAATTGCGCATTGTTCCGTTAACACGGTAACCTTTACTAAGAGCAGCCTTAACTATATGGGAGCCTACAAGACCACTGGCCCCAATTACACATAATGTCTTTATCATCATTATTTCTCGCTATTTTGAAACATTCACAAAAAGTATTTAACTTTGAGCTATCCTGGTATCGTCGAATTATCTTTATTTTATATCTTGTGCAAAAATTTATTGTAGGCGGCATTTAAAGTTTCTTCCGAATATTCATACCCTTGTGATTTTAAGAACTCATTAAACGTTGGAAATAAAGCTTGTGGAATTTGAAAACCGCATAAAACTCGACCAAAGGCAGAGCCATGATTTCTATAGTGAAACAGCGATATATTCCATTTTTGTCCCATTCTATTCAGGAAATTTAAAAGTGCACCCGGGCGTTCTGGAAATTCAAACCGATAAATCCGTTCAACTTCATTACTATTTAAACGCCCACCGACCATATGGCGAATATGAAGTTTTGCCATATCATTTTCAGTAAGATCCTCTGTTTCATACCCGTGGTGCTTGAAAGTTTCTTGAATCTTTAATCTCTCTGGTTTTCCTTCGGTTAGAGCCAGTCCAACAAATATATGAGCTTCCTTTGAACTTGCATACCTGTAGTTAAACTCTGTTATGCTGCGTTTACCCAGGACTTTACAAAATGCCAGAAAGCTGCCTTTTTTTTCGGGAATTGTGACTGCGAATAGTGCTTCACGTGCTTCAGAATAATTTGCTCTTTCCGAGATGTGTCTCAGCCGATCAAAACTTACATTCGCGCCGCAGTTTATTGCAATCAAGGTTTTGCCAGAAATTTTATTGTCTCTAATATAATTTTTCATTCCTGCAACAGCTAGAGCCCCTGATGGCTCAGCTATGGCTCTTGTATCCTCAAATAAATCTTTGACTGCTGCGCAAATCTGGTCCACATCGGCCAATACAATTTCGTCGACAACTTTTTTTGCTAGGCGAAAGGGTTCTTTGCCGACCTGAGCAACTGCTACACCATCTGCGAAGATCCCAACATTTTTCAATGTGATTCTCCGCCCCTTTTTGATGGAGGCATACATTGAAGCTGATTCATCTGACTCAACTCCAATGATTTTTATTTCAGGCCGTACCATTTTTATATATGATCCAATTCCAGCTATTAACCCGCCTCCACCAATTGGAACAAAAATCGCATGAATATTTTTCGTATATTGACGGAGAAGTTCGAGTGCTATTGTGCCCTGACCAGCAATCACAAATGGATCATCAAATGGGGGAATAAAAACAAGGGAATTTTCATTTGCTATTTCTTGCGCTCTGGCGAAAGCGGTTGAAAAGTCATCCCCGTGCAGAATTATTTTTGCGCCAAACTTTTTCACTCCGTCTATTTTTATTTCCGGGGTTGTCTCTGGCATCACAATTGTAGCTTTTATTCTTAGCCTCTCTGCAGCAAGAGCTACTCCTTGAGCATGATTTCCTGCTGACGCAGCGATGACACCTCTTTGTTTCTCGGAGGGACTAAGTTGAACGATTTTATTATAAGCGCCACGAATTTTAAAGGAGAAAACGGGCTGAAGATCTTCTCTTTTGATAAAGACGTTATTTTCTAATTTATCGCTTAATCTTGAGGCTCTATCTAAAGGTGTTTCATGCGCTACATCATATACAGGCGAGTTTAAAATCATTTTTAGGTATTTTTCAGGCATTATATAGGCTCGTCATAATTACTGAATAATTAGCTATGAAAACGTAGTTTGGTGGCGGAGGGGAAGGGATTCGAACCCTCGATACCAGTTTCCCAGTATAACGGTTTAGCAAACCGCCGCCTTCAGCCGCTCGGCCACCCCTCCAGCGCTTCTTAGGCTACTGGACCTCTTTAGCCTAAGATGAAAGAAATGTTGATTTTTATTATCGGAATGCAGGTGTGTCAACGTCTCGTTTACCACTAAGTTAAATCTACCACTACTTCTTGAGGTTATATTTACAGAATATTCCGCATTGGTCTATTAGCGAGACTTTACTTCTGCCAATTTTTTTAACTAGTTGTAGCAAGGGCATACTTTAATAGTTACAAATACCTATGTAATATTGAAGTTATGATTTGGATTGTCGGTACAAAAAAATTGGATGAATTGGGATAATAATCGATGATAAATAATTTAAAAAAGCGTCTCGCCGACGAGAAAATAACGGTGGCCCCCGGGATATACGATGCTTTGTCTGGACTTCTTGTTGAGCAGGCATGTTTCAGTACGGCTTACATGTCTGGAGCGTCACTTGCCTATACACGTTTTGGGCGTCCAGATATTGGTCTGATCGGTATGCGTGAGGTTGCTGATACCGTCACAGTTATACGAGAGCGTATCGATATTGAACTTGTGGTAGATGGTGACACAGGATACGGCAATGCTCTTAATGTAATGCGAACCGTTAAAGAGTTTGAGAGGGCAGGCGCTTCGGCCATCCAATTAGAAGACCAAGATTTGCCAAAACGATGTGGCCATCTAAATGGGAAGACACTCGTATCCGCATCGGACATGGTAGGCAAACTGAAGGCTGCGGTTGATACAAGAGTTGACCAGGATACTCTAATTATTGCACGAACTGATGCCATTGCGGTGGAAGGTTTCGAGTGTGCCTTAGAAAGAGCTGAGGAATATCTTGAAGCCGGTGCGGACGTATTATTTGTTGAAGCTCCCGAAAATAGGGATCAAATGGAAAAAATGAACCTCCAGTTCCGTGGCCGGGTACCATTATTAGCCAATATGGTAGAAGGGGGAAAAACCCCAATATCAGGTGCCGACGATTTGGAAGAACTAGGCTATTCAATTGTTATTTTTCCTGGAGGGACCGTGCGCGCTGTTTCGTTCGCTATGCAGGAATATATGGGACAACTAAAAAAGACCGGTTCCACGGACCTTTGGCGCAATAGAATGTTCGATTTTCGCGGGTTCAATGATCTTATAGGAACACCAGAAATGCTCGCAAAAGGCGAGCGCTATGCTGATCCGAAAGATTAATTAGTTGTTAGATCCTGTAACTTTGGCCGTCTTGAGTGGTCGTCTCGAACAAATCGCTGACGAGATGGATGCAACCCTGTTTCGTAGTGCTTTTAACCCAATAATAGCCGAAGCGCATGACGCTAGCCATGGAATCTATGACAGTGTAACCGGAGAGACACTAATACAAGGTAAATCAGGACTTCCTATCTTTGTTGGGGCGATGTCATTTGCGGTAAAGGCGGTGATAGAAAAAGCGAATAAAGACGGGAACCTATGTGAGGATGACGTCTATGTTTTTAATGACCCATATGATGGCGGTACACATCTCTCTGATGTCAGGCTAGTAAAGCCAATTTATCGGTCTGGAAAGATATTTTGTTTCCTTGCATCTGTGGGCCATTATCACGACGTAGGCGGTAATGTCCCTGGAAATTATAACCCGGCAGCGACAGAGAGTTTTCAAGAGGGTGTTCTTATCCCACCAGTTAAACTTTTTAAAGGTGGAGTTCTTCAGCAAGACATCATCGATATCATGTCTGCAAACTCAAGGTTACCTGGTAGTTTGTATGGTGATTTAAATGGCCAAATAAATGCTCTGGATCTGGGTACTAAAAGATTAAATGACTTATTAGATCAATACGGAGAAGACCTAGTTAAGGAGGCGACTGTCGAATTGAAAGCGCGAGCATCAAAGCTTATGCGCGCTTACATCAGCAGGTTGCCTGATGGGGAGTTTGAAGCTATAGACTGGCTTGATAATGACGGTATAAGTGACGACCCGCTCAAATTAAAAATTAAGCTTAAGATTAGCAGCGAAAAAATGACCTTGGACTTCAGTGATACGTCTCCAGCGTGTCTCGGTCCTGTTAACATTTCTCGGTCAACAACGGTGGCGGCATGTTATGTTGCTATGAAGCATGTTTTTCCAGAAGTGCCAGCTAATTCCGGAGTTCTTGAACCAATTGATTTTATTATAGATGAAAATTCTATTTTATCGGTTAAAGCTCCGAAGCCTGTTGGCGGATATACCGAGACAATTCTTCGGATTATTGATCTTGTTTTCCAGGCGCTAGCACTTGCTTCTCCTCAACTGACAAACGGGTGCGCATATGGAACTATTAACGCACTCTCATTAGCGGGATTTAAAAAAGATGGTAGCCGTTGGGTAATGTTCTCTTTTTTTGGAGGAGGCCACGGCGGACATCCTTTGGGTGACGGCTTGAACCATGGGAATGCACCGATTTCTACGGCGACTATTCCTCCCTTGGAAATATTAGAGGCTGCATATCCAATAAAGTTTAGGGAATGGTCACTTCGTCAAGATAGCGGGGGAGTAGGAGAAAATCGAGGTGGATTGGGAGCGGTTTACGAAATTGAGTTGTTAGAAGAAGAAGCGAAGGCTTTTATTTTTGGAGAGCGTTCTAAGTTTGCGCCGCCCGGTGTTGTTGGAGGCGGTGATGGGGCCTTGAACAAATTCTCGTATGAGCAAGAAAACGAATTTAAATTACCACCATTAGCATCAAAAATGGTAAATATTTCATTATCTAAAGGACAGGCGGTACGTCTAGAAACCCCGGGCGGTGGTGGATATGGAAACTCCCTTAAAAGAGAGGTTGATCGTGTATTAAATGATATACACCTTGGTTATATAAGTTGTTCGACTGCTCGTTCAGCATATGGTGTCGCCATAGACAAAGATGGAAGACTTGACAAAGAAAAAACCACTCTTTTGCGCAAACAAATCACATAATGTTAGTTTCTGTTTCGGAGGGTCTTTTCCGTAAAATGCAGACGGATAGAAATATTAATTTTATTACAGTTTATAAGATTTTTTTTAATTATGTCGCAAATAGGATTGCAAAAGTGGCTATGGCAATCAAATTTGTCTTTTGAGAAGAGTGAGCCATTCTTCTTAAACCGCTAGAGTTTTTGCACCACACCCTTCAAATATTGATGCCTGTAAAGCAATCTCTTAGCCTGCAAAACAAAAATACGGGATGCATCATGCATTTTTTTGTAAATCAGAATTTAGAAATTACCCTGATAGCGTCTGGAATTGGGTAGTGGTGATTACCAATAAATAGCCCATTTTGGTCGATATAATCAGCATTGCTCAGATCTCCATGGACTTCAAAATCCGCGTAATTGATGACGCGGTTTTTTAGAAAATTCCCTGCCACGATCGGACGACATTCGAACCCTAATCTATTAAGTTTGTGGACAATTTGTTCTCGTTTGTTCTTATGTGGCTTTCGAAGTACTAAACTAAATCCAAACCAGCTACTCTCACCTATTTCGCGTTGTATAATAAACGTTGGATGGTCGGTCATCATTTCTTGAAATAGTGAGGCGTTGTATCTACGTTGTTTTATTATTTCAGGCAATTTATTAAGTTGTTCCAACCCTATAGTATTTTCTACCTACGAGGAGATTACTACAAACATCGATGACCTATTACTTGCTATGAAATATATTTCGCCCTCTCCCTTTCATATTTATT
>NZGS01000077.1 GCA_002690995.1 Rhodospirillaceae bacterium | reverse complement strand
TTGCCCGCCCTCGAAGCCATTAATTGTGGCCCCTGCGCGCGATTTCTGGCCCTTGTGTCCTCGGCCACTGGTTTTGCCAGTACCGGAACCAGCCCCTCTACCCACACGCTTGCGATCTTTTGTTGCGCCTTGGTTATCGCTTATTTCGTTCAATCTCATAGCCACGTTTCCTCAGGAATATCTATAACGACTAGTTCCAGTTGATTATCTCACTCAACACGAACGAGATGTTTAACTTTATTGACCATACCTCTTACAGAGGGTGTATCTTCCAGAACACTTGTTTTATTGAGTTTATTGAGTCCTAAACCAATAAGGGTCTCCTTTTGTCCTGGTTTACGCCCTATAGCACTCTTAATTTGCGTAACCTGGATCGTAGATGTGTCTTTTTTTTCTCTTGCCATCAGCCTTTTCCATCAACAAATGTTATTTTCCTGAGGAGGATGAATTAGAATCGTTGTTACTTCTACCAAAAACCTCGGCTACTTTTTTCCCCCGTTTTGCGGCAACCAATCTCGGTGATCCTATCTTGTTTAAAGCAGCGAACGTCGCTTTTATCATATTATGTGGATTCGATGATCCTGTTGATTTTGCCACCACATCTTGCACGCCTAGCGATTCAAATATTGCACGCATGGGGCCACCGGCAATAACACCAGTTCCAGATGGAGCTGACCGCAGTATCACGTGACCCGCGCCATAATCGCCTTTGATGTCGTGATGAAGCGTTCTGCCTTCGCGCAAGGGAACCCTTACCATAGACCGCTTTGCTTGTTCAGTTGCTTTTCTTATAGCTTCAGGAACCTCACGAGCTTTACCTGCCCCATGTCCAACTCTCCCTCGACCATCTCCTACAACAACAAGCGCTGCAAAACCAAACCGTCTGCCCCCCTTCACGACTTTAGCCACTCGGTTAATACCGACCAGCTTCTCTATCAATTCGGGATCTTCTTTTTGTTCCCGATTACTTCTCTCTTGCCTATCTGCTCGTGCCATTTAAGGTTTCCTTTAAAATTTAAGACCGGCCCCGCGTGCTCCTTCAGCGAGAGCCTTTACACGACCGTGATAACGATATCCCCCTCTATCAAAGACGACATTATTAAGTCCTTCTTTAAGAGCCCTTTCTGCTACAAGTTTTCCAACCGCCTCTGCCGCTGACTTGTCATTTCCTGATTTAATTACTGCTTTAAGGTCTTTATCTAGTGATGAAGCCGCAACCAGAGTACTGCCTTTTTGATCGTCTATGAGTTGCGCATAAATATTTTTAGACGAACGAAACACTGATAAACGCAGCTTAGTTTCGCCTTTTTTTCTTAATGCTTGTCTATTACGTCGCGCGCGCTTTAGAAAAAGTTCTTTTGATCTCAACATTATACTGCCCTTACTTTTTCTTACCTTCTTTTCTTCTAATATTTTCGCCGGCATATTTTATTCCTTTGCCCTTAAAAGGCTCAGGTGGTCTATATGCCCTTATCTCGGCTGCTAACTGCCCTACCTTTTGCTTATCTCCTCCATGGATAGAGATGGCAGTTGGACGTTCACACTTCATAGTAACACCGTCTGGGATAGGGTATCGAACGGGATGGCTGAAGCCGAGCGACAAAACGAGATCTTTGCCTTCAACTGCAGCCCGATAACCAACGCCATTAATTTCCAGGTCTATAGTAAAACCCTGATTTACCCCTGTAAGCATATTATTTATGCTTGCGCGCGTTGTGCCCCACATAGAGCGGGATCTTTTAGTGTGATTTTTAGGGCTGACAGTAACAATATTGCCTTCTATCGCGACATTAACCTCGCCAGATATTGGAAACGACTGCGCTCCCAGCTTACCTTTGGCAGTTAGTATACCATCAAGAATTTCGATCGAAACACCATCTGGAACCACTACTGGGCTTTGACCTACTCGGGACATATCATAACCCTCCTGTATCAGAATACCTGACAGAGCACTTCACCGCCAACATTAGCGGCTCTAGCTTCGTTATCAGACATAACACCCCTCGGGGTAGAAATAATAGAAATTCCAAGCCCATTAAATACCCGCGGCAAGTCATTAATCTTGGCATAGACACGACGACCGGGCTTAGACACACGTTTGATTACACGAATTACTGGCTCACCCTCATAATACTTGAGTTCAATAGATAGTTCGGACGAGTTTTTAGATGCCTCTGATTCTAGTTTTGAAAAACCCCTTATATATCCCTCGCGCTTCAGCACTTCTAAAACGTTACTCCTCATTCGTGAGCAGGGGCTAGAGATAACACTTTTTCTTGCCATTTGCCCATTACGGATACGCGTTAACATATCTCCGAGCGGATCACTCATTGTCATATCAATCCCCCTACCAACTTGATTTCACTAACCCGGGAACTTGACCAGCTGAACCCAGATCGCGCAGTGCTATACGAGACATTTTAAATTTCCGATAGTATCCTCTTGGGCGTCCTGACACTTCACATCTGTTGCGCAGTCTAATTTTAGCCCCATTTCTTGGCATTTCGTTAAGTTTTAAACCGGCGCGGAAGCGCTCTTCAATCGGAAGTTCTCTATTACTTACTATTGCCTTCAGACGCGATCTTTTATTGGCATGCATCGCGACTTTATTTGCGCGGTTTTTATTTTTTTCTATTGAACTCTTTCTAGCCATTTTTACCTCCACCCGTTTATTCCATGAACGGGAAATCAAATTTCCGCAATAATTCGCGTGCCTCGTCATCAGTTTTGGCAGATGTGACAAATATTATGTCCATTCCACGTATCGTATCAATTTGGTCATAATCAATTTCAGGGAAAACAATTTGTTCTTTCAGGCCCATCGCATAATTTCCACATCCATCAAAGCTTGATGGATTCAAACCACGAAAATCTCTGACTCTGGGCAACGCAATAGTTATGAGCCTATCAAGAAATTCGTACATCCTGTCTCGACGAAGAGTTACCTTGCAACCAATCGGCATTCCTTCCCGCAACTTGAAGCCTGCAACAGATTTTGAGGCCTTTGTTATTATTGGCTTCTGACCGGTAATCTTAGTTAAATCCGCCACCGCAGATGCAACTTTCTTGGAATCCTGGACAGCCTCACCAAGCCCCATGTTGATAACTATCTTTTGCAATTTCGGCACTTCTAAAATATTTTTATAGCCATTTTGCTGCAGCAGCTCTGGCCTAATAGATTTGGTATAAATTTCGTTCAAACGCGTCATTTCTAATGCATCCAGTCCAAGTTACGCGTCCAGGATTTCATTTGAGGATTTGGAAAACCTAACCTTCCGGCCATCCTCCAGTATTCGAAATCCAATTTTTGTCGCTTTGTTTAAGGTAGGGTCAATTAGTGCAACGTTCGATAAATGAACTGTACTTTCTCGTTCGACTATACCGCCTGGTGCTGTTTGACTTGGTTTCGTATGTCTTTTAACGATATTAACGCCTCTTACGAGAACCCTCTGTTTGGCAGGAAGTACGTTTAGAACCTCACCGGTTTTCCCTTTATCCTTTCCAGTAAGAACCATTACGTTATCACCCTTTTTTATTTTACTACTCATCACAGCACCTCCGGGGCGAGAGAGACAATTTTCATAAAACGCTTCGCCCTTAATTCTCTCGTGACAGGGCCAAAAATGCGTGTTCCAATAGGTTCGTTCTGATTATTAATCAGAACAGCGGCGTTCCTATCAAACCTGATCGCTGATCCATCCACCCGTCTAATTTCCTTTGCCGTTCTTACTATAACTGCTTTCAAAACTTCGCCTTTCTTTACGCGGCCCCTGGGTATAGCTTCTTTGACCGAGACAACTATAACATCCCCGACCCCGGCGACTTTACGTTTTGAACCGCCTAGTACTTTTATACACTGTACCCTGCGTGCCCCTGAATTATCAGCGACGTCGAGGTTTGATTGCATCTGGATCATTGTTCAGGTCCTATCCCAAAAAACTTTGCTAACTTGCAGATTCTATGACTTCCCAAGTTTTACTCTTCGACTTTGGCGCACATTCTCTTATTTTTACTGTTTGGCCCGCCTTACAACTATTTGTTTCATCGTGGGCTGCGAACTTTTTCGACCGCTTAATAATTTTTTTATAAACAGGGTGCGTTATTCGGCGTTCCACATTAACTATAACTGTTTTATCGCCCTTATCACTTACTACTATTCCCTGTAATTCCCGCTTTGGCATCTATTTGCTCCCGTAAAAGTGTAGGCTATTGTTTTGCTGCCTGAGCCTTTTTTTCCGATATTATTGACTTCGTTCTAGCTATATCCCGTCTCACTTTCCTAACACGTGCTGTATTTTCCAACTGGCCGTTTGCTTTTTGGAAACGAAGGTTAAACTGTTCCTTAGACAACTCATCTAGCTGAGTCTGCAATTCGTCCGGTGTTTTAGTTCGAAAGTCAGTAGCTAATTTATTTGGCACAATAATCTCCTGGTATCAATCGCCGCCGACCCGTGCGATAAATCGGGTGTCGACAGGAAGTTTGGCTGATGCAAGTGTAAAGGCTTGCTTTGCTAGATCTCTTGGAACACCATCCAGTTCAAACATTATTCGACCGGGCTTAACACGGCACACCCAAAACTCTGGCGAGCCTTTACCCTTCCCCATTCTAACCTCGGCTGGCTTGCTGGAAACAGGGACGTCTGGGAAAACGCGGATCCAAACTCTACCTGCTCGTCGAATATGCCGTGTTATAGCGCGTCTAGCGGCCTCGATTTGACGAGCCGTTACACGGGCTGGGGTTAAAGCCTTAAGCCCGTAGGCCCCAAAATTTAGCTGGGTGCCTCCTTTTGCATTTCCGTGGATTCGCCCCTTGTGAGCTTTTCTATACTTTGTACGTTTTGGGCTTAGCATTCTTACGCTCCTTATCTAACAGCAACTAGCGCTGGGCCGAGGCAGGCTGTAGTTCGGTCATACGTTTGTCCTGAGCCATAGGATCGTGTGCCATTATTTCACCCTTAAAAACCCAAACCTTTACTCCGCAGGCTCCGTAGGTTGTTTGGGCTGTTGCTTCTCCATAATCTATCTCGGCACGGAGCGTATGCAACGGTACTCTACCCTCCCTGTACCATTCCGTTCTCGCTATTTCAGCTCCGCCTAATCGCCCGCTACAATTTATTCGAATACCTAAAGCCCCTAAGCGCATAGCGGATTGTACCGCTCTTTTCATAGCTCGCCGGAAAGCTACCCGCCTACTCAGCTGCTGCGCTACGTTTTCTGCAATGAGATTAGCGTCTATTTCTGGCTTTCGAACCTCGATAATGTTTAAGTTGACGTCAGTTTCCGTCATACTCGCAAGCTCGGAACGAAGTTTCTCTATATCTCCGCCTTTTTTACCAATAACGACGCCTGGCCGCGCCGTGTAAATGGTAACCTTAGCACTCTTAGCTGGACGTTCTATTACTATTCTGCTCACTCCCGCCTGCTGAAGCCGCTTTCGCAAAAATTTGCGCATTTTCAGGTCTTGATGAAGAAGGTCGGCATACCCCTTTCCGGCGAACCATCGGGAGTCCCAAGTTCTATTTATTCCCAGCCTAAGGCCAATCGGATTTACTTTATGCCCCATTATACGGTCTCCTGGCGTTCGCTAACTACTACTGTAAGATGTGAAAATGGCTTCCTTAATCTTCCGGTTCGCCCCCGCGCTCTTGGTCGGAAGCGACGCATAGTTATAGCTTTACCGACAAACGCTTCCTTTACGAATAAACGATCAACGTCTAGCTGGTGATTGTTTTCTGCATTTGCGATAGCGGACTGCAGTGCTTTTTTGACATCATTACTTATCCGCCTCTGTGAAAAAGTGAGGGCCGCGAGAGCTTTTTCTGCGTCCATTCCTCTTATCATGCTTGCTACTAGATTAAGTTTCTGCGGACTTACACGAAGATTCTTGAGCACAGAAAGTGCATCCGCCTCTCCCACCCTACGACCTGCCGAAGTCTTACTCATATCTATATGCTCCAAAATTAACGACGGGCTTTTTTATCTGCCGCGTGACCAAAATAGGTTCTAGTAGGCGCAAACTCGCCAAACTTGTGCCCCACCATATGCTCGGTTATCAAAACTGGCACGAATTTTTGTCCATTGTGTACGCCAAAAGTCAAACCTACAAATTGGGGCATTATAGTAGAACGCCTCGACCATGTTTTGATAACATCGTTACGGCCCGATTCCAGAGCAGTTTCCGCTTTTTTGAGCAAATAACCGTCAACGAACGGGCCTTTCCAAACAGAGCGAGCCAATATCCTAATCCTCTCTTATTTTCGCCGCCGACGTACTATCAGCCGGTCAGTTTTCTTATTATTTCTTGTTCTTTTACCTTTTGTTGGGACACCCCATGGAGTTACAGGGTGCCTGCCACCAGAAGTCCGGCCCTCGCCACCACCATGAGGATGATCAATTGGATTCATAACAACTCCCCTAACAATGGGCCGCTTCCCTAACCATCGCTTACGTCCAGCTTTTCCTAAGTTGATATTTTTTTGATCAGGGTTGGAGACCGCACCTATTGAAGCTATACACTCGGATCGAACTCGCCTAACTTCCCCGGATGTCAACCGCAGCAATGCATAACCAGCTTCTCTACCTACGAGTTGCACATAGGTGCCAGCCGACCTCGCTATCTGCCCGCCTTTACCTGCTTTAAGCTCAACATTATGAATAATCGTTCCCACTGGAATGTTTTTAAGTGGCATGGCGTTACCTGGCTTGACATCAGCTTGCTCAGCTGCAACGACCCTGTCACCAACATTAAGACGCTGTGGAGCTATTATGTAGGATTGCTCGCCGTCCTCATAATTTATAAGCGCTATAAATGCCGTCCGATTGGGGTCGTATTCTAGGCGCTCCACCACAGCTGGTATATCAAATTTCTTACGATGAAAGTCTACTATTCTATATCTACGTTTATGCCCGCCTCCGCGATGCCACATAGTTACTCTGCCAGTATTATTTCGTCCACCAGACTTGGCCACCCCCCGTGTAAGTTTCTTTACAGGCTTACCTTTCCATAGCTCTGACCGGTCAACGGTTACCAATTGTCTTTGCGATGGTGTTGTCGGGTTGTAATGCTTAAGTGCCATTTGGCTACACTCCTTGACTTACATCGATGTCGCCACCATCCTCGAACGTAACAACCGCTTTTTTGAAGTCGGATCTCCTACCAAGACGGCCTCTGAACCTCTTCACTTTACCCTTTTGACGCAATGTGTTGACTGCCCTAACTTTTCTATCAAAAAGAGTTTCCACGGCAACTTTTATTTCCGGCTTGGTTGCGTACAGGTCGACTACAAATGTCACCTGGCCATATTGTGACCCCAACGTGCTTTTTTCGGTCACGACCGGATACCTTATGATTTGATACATCCTCTCGGAGGTCATCTTAACCTGCGCGGCGTTATGGGGCCTCATACTCATCCAAGACGCTCCTCTAAATTTTGAACTGCTTCTCTACTTAGAACTAAATAGTCGCGCCTCAATATGTCATACACATTCGCGCCAACCGATGGCAAGAAATCACATTTTGGTATATTCCTAGCCGCTTGCAGAAAGGCTTGATTTTGATTAGGACCATCAATAAAAAGCACCGATTCTAGGCCAAATTTCTGTATCGCTTTTACTAGATCTTTAGTCTTTCCACTAACATTAAAGTTTTCTAGAACCAAAAGTTTGCCCTCGACCCGCTTGGATGATAGCGCACTCTTGAGAGCTAGTTTTCTTATTTTTTTTGGCAGCTTGTATGCATGACTCCTTACAACAGGACCGTGCACCGTTGCCCCTCCCCGAAACTGAGCCGCTCTCGCGCTACCCTGTCGCGCCCTACCTGTGCCCTTTTGACGAAAAGGTTTTGCTGTGGTACCGCTTATATCTCCAACCAGTTTTACCTTATGCGTGCCAGATCGGCGCTTTGCCAATTGCCAGTTGACTGTTCGAGCGAGTAAATCTTTTCGAGGCTCAAAAGCGAACACGCTGTCTTTGAGCTCAATTTCCCCTTTTGACTTATCGTTTAAGTCCTTAACTTGACACTTCATCGCCATCATCCTCTTTTCCATCAGACTCCGCGTCTGCACCGCCCGAATCCCCAGCATCTTGACTAGCGGCATTTATATCACTAGTTCCCCCTTCGCTAACTCCATCAGGCGACCCGGGTATTACTTCCGGAGATACAGCACCTTCATCGTCAGGTTGTGCTGCCGTATCCTCTATACTTTGTGTTTTTATTGAAGCGGGAAAGGGTGCCTCATCGGGCGCATCATCTTTAACGGCGTCTTTTATTAGTACGTATGAGCCTTTAGCTCCAGGCACCGCGCCTTTAAGCAATATGATGCCCTTCTCAAGGTCTGTTGACACAACCATTAGGTTTTGAATCGTTACTCTGGCGTCACCCATGTGACCTGCCATTTTTTTACCCTTCCAAACCTTGCCAGGATCTTGGCTGTTTCCGGTAGAACCGTGCGACCTATGCGAGACACTTACCCCGTGAGACGCGCGCAATCCAGCAAAATTATGGCGTTTCATAGCTCCTGCAAAGCCTTTGCCAATAGACGTTCCAGCAACGTCAACCTTCTGCCCAACCACAAAGTGATCAACCAAAATTTCTGCACCAGGTTCAATAAAAGCTTCTTCGCTTACCCTAAACTCGTGCAATCTTTGTTTTGGCTCGACTTCCGCTTTGGCAAAATGTCCACGCATCTGTCTTGATACTCGCTTTACCTTCGCAAGCCCCACTCCAACCTGGATAGCATTGTAGCCATCTATTTTATCGGTTCTTTTAGCCACAACCTGGCAATTATCAACCTTCAAAACTGTAACAGGGATGTGGCTGCCATCCTCGCCAAAAACCCTGGTCATCCCTACTTTTTGGGCAATCATTCCAGATCGCATGTTTCTTCTCCGCTCTTAGAGCTTAATTTCTACGTCAACGCCTGCCGCTAAATCTAGCTTCATCAACGCGTCGACTGTTTGTGGTGTAGGATCAATAATATCCAGGAGCCTTTTATGAGTTCTAATCTCGAACTGTTCACGACTTTTTTTATCCACGTGTGGGCCACGTAGGATTGTGAATTTTTGAATACGGTTTGGCAGGGGTATCGGCCCCCGCACTTGAGCCCCCGTCCGCTTGGCTGTATTAACAATTTCGCCCGTAGACTGATCTAAAACTCTGTGATCAAAAGCCTTCAGCCGTATTCTTATGTTCTGACTATCCATACTTATCCCCAGTAAAATTACTTCAAAAGGCTAGCTTCAACTTTCATTCAATCCCGTTTATTCGATTACCTTAGACACAACACCAGCACCAACTGTGCGCCCGCCCTCTCGAATTGCAAAACGAA
>NZGS01000076.1 GCA_002690995.1 Rhodospirillaceae bacterium | reverse complement strand
ACCCACCAGTTTAGTGTAGCCCCGCCTGTCAGAAAAAAATCCGTTAAATTCATGGCAACTTCCATAGAGATCATCGAGATTAGTGACATTCCAAGGGCCGTTTTTAGACCAAGTCTCAACCCCATTTGTTTGTAGAGGATAATAGTTTCCAGTACGATAGATGTGACGAGGCCATTGAAAACCGCTAATGCCATAATTAAAAACACAGGCCAGTCTATCTCCATCAATTGGAAGTAAAGGATTGTTCCCATGTCGCCAATTGAACAGCCTAATAAACACCACGAGGTGTTATAACTAGCTTTTCTCCAAGTAGGAGTGCAGTTCCATTCTATATTTAAGCTATTTGAAACTTGTATGATCTTTTCTACCATTTTGGTTGATTACGCTTTCCTGTAAGGGGAAGGTCAAGGCCATAAAACAAACAGCGACGACCCACTTAATTAAGGTCGATTTGGTATTGTTTCAACTCGTCTAAGTCTAGAAATTCAAGCGTCTTAATATTAGTTGATGCTAAACGAACTTTAGGCGCGCATCCCGCATCTTTTGCCTCAATCCATCTGAGCGCGCATAAACACCATGCGTCACCCGGCTTTAATCCAGGAAAGTTAAACTCTTTCCTTGGTGTGGATAAGTCGTTACCTTTTGCTTTTGAAAACTCTAAAAAGTCTTCCGTCACAATAGCGCAGACTGTATGAGTGCCAACATCGTTGCTTCCAGTATTGCAGCAACCATCCCTGAAAAACCCAGTTAATGGGTCTGTACTGCAGGGCACGAGATCAACTCCTAGAACATTTTTCTGATTTTGCATTAACTCACTTTTCCGTTAATAAAGGAAGTGCAGCGGCAAGCCGTCTTCCCTTTGCACTCCCCTGCGAAGAGAAACTGAAAGAGGCTTGACCACCGATGTCTATCAGCAGGGCTACTCTAGACTAAACTATTACGCTGAGAGCATCCGAGTAGATCATAGAGATCGCAGTAAGCAATGCTATCCCTGATAGCTTTTACTGTCTTGCCTTTGCATGAGAGGGAATGGACTTATCAATTAACGCCCAAGTTGGCGCGCTATCACACCAGATATTCGTTACAATCTCCATCCCATCGTGATCGGCGAATAAACCCGCCTTCCATATTTTTAAACCTGGATATGATGTTGTGACAGAATAAATGGGGCTCCCACAATCACCGCAGAAATGCCGCTGTAAACTGTTACCGCTGTCAGCCGTCTCATGGAAGGCCTTGGTCTTCCCCTTTACGACTTTTGCACTTTCATCAGACTTTATAAAGTTATAAGAGGCCGCACCACCGGTGGCACGTTGGCAACTCTTGCAGTAACAGGCAATGATTTGATCTGGTGCCTCGTCTAAAACAACTTCAATAGATCCGCACAAACATTTTCCTGATATCGTCATCTGAAACCTCCTATGCGCTGGCCTTTATTAATAACTATCCTTACAAAAATACTATGTTTAAACAAACCATCATGAGTGGGGAACTTTTTAATTTAAAACCACTCTTACGAACTACTTCTGCCATTCTTAACTGTTTACTTTCATAACACAAACTTTTTGTTTTGTTTAAAACTTTTAGTATCTAGCTTTACCGTAGGAGAATAATAGACGACCCCTAAACTAAGTGAATTCCATCTATTAAAAGTGTTTTATGGTATCAACGACTAAGATGCTGGAAGTCATTTACTAGTTCAACTTTTAACATAAAACTTACTGACCATGTTCTTGAACAAAAATACTTTGATCTTTCTATCCATTTTCCTCAGCGCCGGGTGTTCCCCTTTTAAAGTTGCAGATGTTTTATCGCCTTATTCTGGCTATGAAGTTACAACTAACGTCCCTTACGGGACACTTAAAAGGCAAAAACTTGATATCTACACGCCTACAAAAAAACAAGAATCAAGTGATATAATTATCTTCATTTACGGCGGGTCTTGGAAATCTGGCGAAAAATCAAACTACAGGTTTATTGCCCAACCCTTTACTAACGCAGGCTTTATAACAATAGTTCCTAACTATCGACTTTATCCCGAGGTAAGATTTCCCGAATTCAATAAGGATGTCGCAAAGGCTGTAGCCTGGGTACATCAAAATTTTTCACGTCCAAAGGATTCTAAAAATATCATCCTTGTAGGACATTCTGCTGGTGCACATATCGCTGCGTTAATTTCCCTTAATCCGAATTATCTTGAGGCTGAAGGATTATCCCCGTCAATAATTAAAACTTGGGTATCGTTGGCAGGCCCGCTGGCATTCGACCCATTAAAAACAAAATCAACTCGCCCAATCTTCGAAACGATTGAAGATGATATCAAACAAGCCCAGCCAGTAACCTTCGCTGATAGAAATAGCCCACCAGTTTTATTAATTCACGGAAAAGAAGACAGAACCGTTTATGAAAAAAATTCACTATTAATGTCAATGGAACTAAAAAAAAATGGCAATAGGGTTATTCAAAAATCCATTAAAGGTTTAGGCCACCTAGGCGTATTACTTGCAATCGCAAAACCCAAATTGTTTGGGGTCGACATAATAAAAGAAATAAAACGATCGATAAGCGAATTTAATGCATCCTGAAAAGAAAATAGAAATCGGAGGAGCTTACTAATTTCGCAAATCGACATTACTACTCACTATGTCTGATAAGGTTATGTCATAAAACTGTCATAATGTTTTTATTGCTTCTAATTAATAATCGTTTTCAAATAGTTTGTATAATTTTCGATAAGGAGATTGTGATGACACCTTGGGAAATAAAAGGAAGAGAACTCGCCAATTGCAATTGCGCTTATGGTTGCCCGTGCCAATTTAACGCCTTACCTACTTATGGAACATGTGAGGCGGCCGTTGGATATGAGATTGATACAGGCCATTATGGAGATATTAAACTTGATGGACTGCGCGTCTCGGCTACCTATAAGTGGCCAGGAGCGGTGCATGAAGGCAACGGGGAATATCAGATTTTCATAGATGAAAATGCTACTCCGGAGCAACGCGACGCAATAGAGAAAATAGTAACTGGCGAAGATACTGAAGAAATGGCCACAATGTGGTGGATATTTAATGCAATGTGTACCCAGCGTCATCCTACTGAATATAAAAAAATCAATACAGAAATAGACGTTGAAAATCGATTAGGCAGTGTGTTAGTAGACGGCACGTTAAATATTAAAGCCGAACCTATCAAAAATCCCGTAACAGGTGCAGAACATCGAGCTAGGATAGATCTTCCTAATGGGTTTGAATATAAAATAGCCGAAATGGGTAGCGCATCAACAACTACTACTGCCGGAAAAATAGCCCTAACAAATAACAAGGACAGTTACGCCCAATTCGCTGAATTGCATTTAAACAACTCCGGGGTCGTGAGGTAACTAGCTGCCGAATAGTGCGTGAGCAAAATTTATAATGGCCGATAATAATACTGCCAACTCCACTGCTGTTGAATCATTTATCCAGCGGGATAAGGTAATCACAATTATCGCTATTGCTATCTTGGTAGGGGCGACTTTCACCTACACAGTCCTGGGCGTAGGGATGAATATGTCGGCAATCCAGATGACACCTGGCCTTGGTCAATCACAAATGCCTATGACAAACATGAGCGCCATGAAAAAAATGGCCGCGACACCTGCTGTATGGAGTTTCAACTATAGTATCTTAATGTTTTTTATGTGGTGGACAATGATGATAGCGATGATGCTACCGAGCGCTTCTCCAATGATACTTCTGTATACCGCGCTAATCAGACGAACAAAAAAAACAAAAAGTATTATCCGGCAAGTCACCTCATTTATTTGCGGATATTTATTGGCTTGGGCAGCGTTCAGTCTTTTTGCTGCGGCACTTCAGTCGCAGCTCGAGCTGCGTGATTGGATGTCTCCCATGATGATGGAGGCAACCAACATTTATTTGGCAGCAGGTATCCTTATTGCTGCAGGTGTCTATCAACTAACACCGTTGAAAACGGTGTGTTTAGAAAAGTGCCGCCAGCCTGCCAGTTTTCTAGCCAACTATAAAAACACGTGGGTAAATTCCCCATTAAGAATTGGTCTTGTTCACGGATTTTACTGCGTAGGGTGTTGCTGGTTTCTAATGGGATTACTTTTCTTTGGCGGCATTATGAATTTATATTGGATCGTCGGACTCATATTTTTTGTTGCCATTGAAAAACTACATAAAAAAGGCTTAATATTTGGAAAGATTTTAGGCGGCGGGGCTATATTTTTGGGTGTTGCGTTTTTAATAAATTCGTAGCCACCCATTTATAGGATAGGGTAATCTTACGAATATTTCTCGCTGATAATCTGACGTCCAATTTTACGTATTATTTAAATGGAAACTTTTCAAAAATTAGATGATTTTTTAAATTTTGCCTGGACACAAATTTCACGGGGAAAAGTAGATAAAAAATCACCAGCTCGGCACCCTACTTTTGTGACTTCAAATTCGGATGCTTTCCCAAAAGCTCGAACTTTAGTAATGAGACGGAGTGATAGGAAAAAGAATGAAATAGAGTTCCATACTGACACCACTTCTTCAAAAATGTTCGCCCTCGAGAAAAACCCTCGTGCAGGAGTTCACATTTGGCTACCGAAAGTCCATTTGCAAATTCAAATGGACGTTGTGGTTGAAGTAAAGGTTGGCGAGATTACTATTCCAAACTGGCGAGCTGTTCCAACTAACTCTAGGGTCGCTTACGGAACAATTCCTAGTCCTGGGACCGTCATTGCAAGCCCGCTCGCTTATGATCAAGCACCAAATCAGAAACGTTTCGCAGTTTTGGTATGTCATATACAATTAATTCAGCTACTTCTTTTGGATAATAAACATATTCGTGCCCAATATAAAAAGGCGACTGATTGGCAAGGCGAATGGCTCTCCCCTTGAATTGGGACCGTCAATAAAGCGATACGATTGATTAATATTTCTTGTGTATCGATTAAAATAAATGCTTTGATAATAACCCTTAAAAAGCCAATTGAGAGAAACGTAGCGGGGAGAAAATTCATGCTCAAAGGTTCAGATCTTTTTGTAAAAGCACTAGAGGAAGAAGGTGTTGAGTATATATTTGGCATTCCCGGTGAGGAAAATCTCGACTTCTTAGATAGCCTCTCACGATCAACGAAAATTAAGCTAATTTTAACAAGGCATGAGCAAGGCGCTGGTTTTATGGCCGCTGTTTATGGACGATTGACGGGTAAGACGGGTATTTGCATTGCGACGCTCGGCCCTGGAGCAACAAATTTTACGACATGCGCTGCATATGCTCAATTGGGCGGCATGCCAATGATGATGATAACGGGTCAAAAGCCTGTAAAAAAATCTAAGCAAGGACGTTTCCAGATACTCGATGTAGTGGAGATGATGAAACCAATTACGAAGTATGCTGAGCAGTTGGTTGCAGCAGATAATATCCCAAGCCGGGTAAGAGAGGCGCTGCGGATAGCAGAACAAGAAAAACCGGGTGCAGTACATTTAGAACTTCCAGAAGATATCGCAGATGAACATTCGGATGAAATGCCAATTCCAGCATCATCTGTAAGGCGTGCGATTGCCGAAAATAAATCAATAAGCGCGGCAGTCGATAAGATTGCAACCGCAAAAAGCCCAATAGTTGTGGTTGGTGCCGGGGGAAATCGGAAATTGACGAGCAATATGCTTACTGAGTTCGTCAACGAAACCGGCATTCCATTCGTGAGCACACAGCTTGGCAAAGGCGTAATAGATGAGCGCCACCCTTTGTTTATGGGATGCGCGGCTTTATCTAGTGGCGATTTCGTTCATCGAGCAATCGAGGCAGCTGATTTGATCATAAATGTTGGACATGACGTTATTGAGAAACCGCCGTTTTTTATGGCACACGGGACAGCAAGGGATCATGAAATAAGTCACTCATCAGAGGATGAGCCAGTTCTAGTATCCGAAGGAACACAAGTTATTCATGTATCATTTAGCCCGGCCGAGGTTGACCCTGTGTACTTTCCGCAGTTGGAGGTTGTCGGCGATATAGCAAATGCAATTTGGCAAATAAAAACAGGCCTTGCAGAAAAACGTGAAAAAAATTGGAACTTTAACCGCATGATAGAGGTCAAAAAGCACCACGATGCGAATATCGCTGAAGGAGCTGGTGATGATAGATTTCCGATATACCCCCAACGGTTGGTTGCAGATATTCGTAAGGTAATGCCGGATGATGGTATGATTTGCTTAGACAACGGTGTCTACAAAATATGGTTTGCCCGTAACTATGCGGCCCATCAACCAAACACGTGTATGCTGGATAATGCACTTGCAACGATGGGGGCTGGTCTGCCGTCTGCAATGGCGTCACATTTAGTTTATCCAGAAAGGAAAGTTATGGCTGTGTGTGGAGACGGTGGTTTTATGATGAATTCGCAAGAACTCGAAACAGCTGTTCGATTGAAGATGAATATAACGTGCCTTATTCTGAATGACTCAAGCTATGGAATGATCCGTTGGAAACAGGCAAATATGGGTTTTGAAGATTGGGGGCTAGAATATAACAACCCTGATTTTATTAAATATGCAGAAAGTTATGGAGCAAAAGGCTACAGAGTTAGTGACTCTGAAAGCTTAATCAAAACTCTCGAAACATGCATCTCTTCTCAAGGGGTTCACTTAATTGATTGTCCGGTAGATTATTCGGAAAATGATGAAATTTTGAATAATCGTATTAAAGAGGAAAGCCAGAAAATTTAGTTAACAATTTCCACAAACATCCTTTGGTTAACAAAATAAAGAAGGCAACTCTACAATAATAAATTAGATCAATTAGCTCTTTCTTAAATTTTAATTTCGTAGCTTAAGGACAAAGATCCCTAACCCTAGTTGCGAACTTAGATACAATAATATCGAGTGATCCAGCACGTGAAACTAGACGTAGTAAATACATGGAGATTATTTTATGCAACTTACTACAAATCTACTCATAGGATCACTTGCCGCTATCGAAATCGGTTCAAAAATTGTGGTTAAAAAACTTATAAAACGGCGCTCTAGAATTATAGTTGAATAATGAGCACCTTAACTGGGTAGACACAGTCATCGTCTAATCTGCCCCCATGCCGCGTCAACTGACTTCGATCCCTCCCCCATGGCCGTTATCTCGCCTTTCAGTTGTCGACATTCGTCTTCCCACTGTAAACCAACACTATTACAGTGGTTCCTTTCGTGAACCACCCTGCTGATAAAGAAACAGCAGCAAAGATTTGGAAAGCTGATAACTTAGTGTTGCTTTCTTTGCCGAAGGCTCAATCCAAGAGATGGTGCGCTTTGATTTTTCTCCCTGTCTTTTCTCCCAAACTCGACTAAAGAAAATAACTGCGCACCATCGAACACCACGCTCTGCAACCGGTCAGCAGTCCACCAATAAATTAGTTTCCAAAGGCATCTAGACAATCAGACTTTAAGCTCATTGATCGCATGCAATCGTGGCGAAGGAATTTCCGTTGGCTTTTGCGTTTCTTTATTAACGTAAACATGCACAAAATAACCATTAGCGGCAGGCTCAGGATCATCGTCAATAAACAATCCTATCTCATACCTAACACTTGATGTCCCTACTCGCACTACTCTAATGCCTGCATTAACATTAGCTGGAAAGCCTATTGATTTTCTAAATGTGCAGCTCGTTTCAACAACAAGCCCAACAATTTCAGCTGTATTTGGATCGAGCTTACCCACCTCTATCAGATGTTGTGCTATAGCTGTATCAAAATAAGAGTAATATTGAACATTGTTAACATGACCATAAATATCCATATCTATCCATCTTGTTGGGATTGTTGTGAACCACTTAAAACTCTCCCGTGAAAAGTCAGTTACCTCTCCCATTTTACATCTCCCTCTAAAACATTACATAGGACAAGTCTTGAACTTGCTTTCAATACATTTTCTTGCGAGTGCCCGCATTTTAGATATCTGTTTCGGACTCATGTAGTCTTTCTCAACACCTTCGAGAAACATTCGCATAACAAGGTCATTTGGATTGTTCAAAAGCACGACGTACCCCCATAAATAACCGAAATCGATATTTAGCTTAATTTCTCCTAGGCCGCTTATATATTTTCTAGCCATGGATGACTGCGCGAACACTTTTCCTTCTTTAGCTAACGCAAGACATCGCATTGAACCTTCAAACGTATTATCATCACAAGGGTTAAACGCCTTACATGGTGATTGAAAACTCAACACGAGCAATACCAAAATAAGGAAGTATTTATATTTAGTTTGCATAATTGATTAATTTACCAAAACCAAAAAATTGCCCAAAACGACTTAATAAAATTCTGTTAGTTATTGACCTAATCTATTGCCGCTATACCTTCAATTTCTACCTTCACATCCGGTCTGAATAAGCCTGCTACGTATAACCAACTCATAGCCGGCGGGCCTGAAGGAAAGTATTTATTATTGCTTTCGCGAATACGACTACCATCCGGTTTTTCTACTAAAAAGATTGAAATTCGTGCTATGTCGGTGGATCGTCCTCCCTCCGAGATAACGATATCAATAATATTTTTTAGAGCTTGGTCATATTGTTCCTCTACATTTCCAAGCAAGGTTCCATCCTGCACAAACCTATTTGACCCGCGAGGATTAAAAGTCTTTTATTCGGTGGTATAATTGCCATTTGTCGATAATTAGCTGCAGGTTCGGGAACGCCCTGAGGGTTTTTAAATATTAGCGCCATTTAAAACTTCCTTCTTTTTGATTGGCTTATACTACCTCTTCGGTCGATAATATTTGAATTCTGTTATTTTATTTCAATTACGATAATACGGTAGCACACAAAGGATGGTTGAAATGGTGAAAAAGCTAAATCGCTTACTCATAACCGGGGCATCCGGGGCACTAGGATCACACTGCAGACAACATTTAAAAGATATCGCTCGCATTGTTCGAGTAACTGATAAGTTAGAATTAGCAAAATCAAAGGGAAATCAATCTGAAGAAATTATAAACTGCGATCTAAGTGATTACGAGGCCGTTCTTGAAGTTACGAAAGAATGTGATGGCATTCTTCATTTTGGTGGTCAAGCCACCGAAGCGGACTGGAATACTGTTAGAGACTCAAACATCGAAGGGCTTTACAACCTCTACGAAACAGCCCGGCTTAATGGCTGCAAAAGGATTTTCTTTGCAAGCTCGATCCATGCAATAGGATTTCATCCTTTAACAAAAATAATTGACCATCAAGCAACAATCCGACCGGATACTCTGTATGGAGCCTCCAAGGCGTTTGGAGAAGCTCTGGCCAGAATGTATTTTGAAAAGTTTGGTATAGAAACAGCGTGTGTTCGGATTGCTTCATGTCAACCTACACCACAAAACCACAGAATGTTAGCAACATGGTTCAGCTATAATGATCTTGTTGAATTAGTTAAGGCTGTATTTCGGGTGCCAGTTCTAGGGTGCCCAATTATCTATGGCGTCTCAAACAACGATAGAAAATGGGCGAATAATGATGCTGTTAAGTACCTTGGGTGGTCACCGTCTGACAATGCAAATGATTATAACGAAAAAATATCCCATGATATGGAAGAACCTCCCTCCACATCAGATGATTTCAACTTTATCGGTGGTCCCTTTGTAAGCTTTGATATAATGACAAAAGATTAAATGTATGTGCAATCGAATAATTAATGTGTGAATTTATATTCACGGGTAAAAAATTTAAAAACGTCGAATTCAGAGAGTTTACTCAAAATAGTAGATACCCCCTTGAAATATTTGAACTAATCAACAATTTTTGTCGGATGGAAGACTTTATCGAAACTAATGACGGCTTTATTCAAATAACATGTCATTTTTGCTTTGAGCCTTTTGAAGTACAGCTTGACGTATCCTCTGAAAATTTTTTAAAAAATTCAGAAATTATTGATTGTACCATTTGTTGCAATCCAAATAAGATCGATTACGAAGTCGATGAAAATGGCATCAGTACTTTATCAATTACAGACGGCAACGATTAAAAAGCTTAGGCAACTTTTTTCTAAACTTCAATGAAACTGTTAGTGAACAAGAGACATATCAGCTTCTTGGGATCTCGATATTAATTCACAAGCCTCTAGCAGCTTATCAATGCTTTTTAATTCACTACGGCTAAGAGGAAAGTCAAAATACATAATAGCCGATAGTTCCATGAATAATTCAATCCATTGTTCTTCGGAAGTAACGGCTTTTAATCGTGAATAAAATTTTTCTAAAAATAATTTAGCATCAGGATTTTCAATTATCTTTAATGTGTCTTTAGTGATTACTATGAGCTCTGTTTTAATTTTATCATTCAAAAAATGGACCATCAGCGTTAATTTCTAAAAAAATTTCAAAATATAAATTTAGATAAAAAATATAAACTCGTATTAACTGAATATGCGAGACCATTCAATATGATGAGGCATTTTTAAATGAAAGAAGACGAATTTCGTTTGTTTGCTAAAAAAGAAGGTTACACAGCACCTGAGTTCAGGACACAACCACCAAATGCATTTTTTGATCAACATGCATATAAGGATGATTTAATTGAATTTGTTCAAGATGGCGAATTTATTGTGGAAACGGACAAAAATAGAAAATCGTTTAAGGCGGGCGAGCTATGTATTGTTGACGCTGGCCTTGTACACACGGATAGTGTAGGACGTGATGGAGCAAAATATTTAATGGCGTGGCGCGCAGCGCAAACTCCAAAGGCATGAAAAGACACGTTTAGCCGCAGAACATCGCGTCTAACTATATGTCTAAAAGCCTTTTACACTTGCAATCAAAATCGAATATTTAGTCACACTCTACAAGATCTGAGCGAAGGCACTTCGATGCCATTTCTTTTGCCGCAGCAATGCTTGCTTCTGACATATTCATCTCGAGAATATTTATCAACTTACCACAAGTTATTTGCTCTTTTTGCGAACAAACTTTCGCCCACATATAGGCTAAGACTTCGTCACGTTTTACGCCTTCCGTGCCCGTGAAATATCTAGTACTCATGTCAAATTGCGCTAAGGCATTACCCGACTTTGCTAAGGACAAGCACGCTGAGGTAGTTGTTGTCCGTTGATCGGCTGAACAGGCGGCTTGCGCTTCATTATCAACAGCAGCCATTAAATAGGATAATACGAAAGTCGAAATTAATAATGAAAGAATTTTCCTCATAGTGGACAGTTTAGATACGATAGAAAGTGAACGCAATACCTGGGGTCAAGAACGCATCTTTTATTCAAAAGATAGCATTAAGTACTTTGTTCATACGACTTTGAAAGCATACGGCATCTTCTTGAACAAAATTTGACATTATCCCATACCTTCTCCCACTTTTTTCGCCAGGAAAACGGCTTTCTGCAGGCAGGACAGATTTTGTTCGGAAGATTAGATTTTTTT
>NZGS01000075.1 GCA_002690995.1 Rhodospirillaceae bacterium | reverse complement strand
CATTATGGGCAAGAATGTCATCAGTTAATTCACTCCAAACAGTACTCTCCTTACTAATCTGCATAACCAGCGGAACTGCCATGGGCGAAATATAATCTAAGTTCCTAAATATAATATTATCTTGAAAGTTAGCTAATGTATCGGCAAGTCGACTAGCATCTATTAACCCCTCCATCGCATCGCGTCTAACTGCTTTGAGTAGAATATGATCCGGTTCATAACGACGTAAAACGTCGTATATTAAGTCTGAACTAAAAAGAACCTGGCGACCTGTCTTAACTTTTCCAGGATGACGTCGTTCCACTAGGCCCGATATTATTGCAGCATCTCGAAATAGGCGTTTTAAAAGTGGCGTTTCCTCAAGCCATTCTTCAAATTCATCAATCATTATACTCGGGTCCAGTAATTTTTCTGCATTCTCAACGGGCTTTAGCGACCAGACAGCAAGAGCGTAATCGCTTATAGAAAAACCCATCGGCTTAAGACCGGCTCTTCCCATTCTCCTTAGCAAAAGGAAGCCTAAAGTTTGATTAGCGTTCCTTCCTGAGAAAGTATAAACAACGAAATAAAATCGGCTTTTAAACTCGAACGCTTCGGTTATCAGTCTCTTGTTATCCGGAAGATGCGAACGATCATCCTGCATATTGAGCCACTCCTGAATTTGGCCAGGAAGACCTTTCCAATTCTTTTTATCACCGATCAGTAACCTAACCGCTGACGCTAAATTTGTCGTCAACGGCAATCTCCCTCCAGCATAACTAGGGATTTGGGCTTCATTATCACTTGTTTTCGAAACCAAAACAGTTGCGTCATGTAACCGATCAAATTTGAGAACCATCCCACCGAAGAGAAAGGTGTCACCTTGAGCTAGGTTCAAAATGAAATTTTCTTCAATATTCCCTAGCATTCGATTTCGCAGTTTCACTTTTAGCATCGGTGACTCCACGATGGTACCAATATTCATTCGATATTGCCTTGCGATTTTAACATCACGCAACGCATACGTTCCGGGCGTTGTCTCTATGAGGCGACTATACTGCGGATAAGTCTTCAATGCATATCCGCCATTGGATACAAAATCTATTACGGCATCAAACTCATCACGCTCTAATTTGCTGTAGGGGGTTGCTTTTATTATCTCGGCGTATAATGGATCAGCTTGAAAATTACCAGAACAAGCTGTTCCAAGTAAATGCTGTGCTAGAACATCCAACCCACCAACCCTAAAATCGGCTCCATCCAAATTTCCCGATTCTATTTCAAGCTTGGCTGCTAAGCATTCTAAATATTCAAATCTGTTTGTAGGAACCAGCATCGCTCGGCTCGGTTGATCAATACGATGATTCGATCTTCCCACTCTCTGAATTAAACGACTCAGGCCCTTTGGAGCTCCAATTTGGATTACCAAGTCTATTTCTGCCCAATCCAAGCCTAGGTCTAACGAACTGGTGGCGACAACACAATCTAGCCTTCCAGCCGCCATGCTCGCTTCTACTTTTCGCCGTAATTCTCGTTCTAATGATCCATGGTGAAGAGCGATACGACGATGCTTATCATTTACCTGCCATAACTCCTGAAACACAAACTCAGCCTGTGCGCGCGTATTAACAAATATAATACTCATTTCAGCTCTAGATATATTTTCGTAGATATTTTTAATTACATGCTTTGCTGAATGCCCTGACCAGGGAATGCGCGAACTAGCCTCCAAGATTTCTATCTCAGGTCTTACCGCTTCGGAAACTTCTACCAAACTACCCCTATCGCGAGTAATCCAATCAAGCGCTCGTTGCGGATTATTTATCGTGGCCGAAAGACCAATACGGACAGCGGTTGGCGAAAGTGAAGTGATCCGCTCTAGATTCAAAGATAACAGGTCCCCTCTTTTATTATCAAAGAAAGTATGTAACTCATCTATTATTATAAACCGTAGTCGACTAAAGTAAGTCTCCGCATCCTCGTAAGATAACAAAAGAGCTAATGACTCAGGCGTAGTCATTAAAAAGTCAGGCGGCTTACTCTTTTGACGTTTGCGTCTCCCAGCCGGGGTGTCGCCAGTGCGTGTTTCAAATGATATAGGGAGATTAATGGCTTCAATAGGTTTGGTAATATTTCTATGAACATCAACTGTGAGTGCTTTAAGTGGTGAGATATATAGGGTATGAAGGCATCCATTAGACCCCCTAACATGAATATCTAAAAAAGATGGTAGGAAACCGGACAGTGTTTTACCGGCTCCGGTAGGCGCCAAAACCAGAACATCCTTCCCAGAACTAGCGTGCATCGCTGTCTCGACTTGATGCGGGAACCAATTCCATTGTTGGTTCGTCATCCACTCATTTAAAGGATGCTGTTTGAGCTTTGCAGAGGTCTCACTATATTGTAGGTCATGCAGTGGATTAATCATGAACTTTATATAGCACCAATCGACGCCTATATCGACCCAATCAAACCTGTCGACAAGGCAATAATTACCCACGGTCACGCCGATCACGCGCGGCCCGGCCACCAAAAAGTTTTGGCCTCTCGACAGACAATAGACATTATGAAAATTAGATATGGCGAGAAAAGTGCTACCTCTTTTCAATCAATGGAGTTTGGCAAACCATTGAGAATAAATGATGTAACCATTACTTTATATCCCGCCGGCCACATCTTGGGAAGCGCCCAAATTTCGATAGAGTACAGAGGTCAACGGGTGGTAGTAACGGGCGATTATAAAACAATTCCCGATAGCAGTGCCCAGGCATTTGAAATAATTAAATGTGACCTTTTCGTAACTGAAGCGACCTTTGGCCTCCCTATATTTCAGCATCCGTCCCCCCACAATGAGATTAACAATCTTTTAAAATCTATTTCAGAGCAACCCAAAAGAACGCACCTAATTGGGGTATATTCTTTAGGGAAAGCACAACGAGTGATAAGTCTTCTTCGAGAAGCTGGCTATGATCACCCTATTTTTATCCACGGCGCTCTGGAGAAACTTTGCGACTACTATTCATCTGAAAGGATAAATCTAGGCCTACTTCGAAAAGCACTCGTTCAAGACAAAGAAACTATGAAAGGGGCAGTTGTGATGGCACCGCCGTCGGCGCTTCGAGACCGTTGGTCAAGGCGTCTGATGGACCCAATTATTTGCCAGGCGTCTGGTTGGATGACAATAAAACAACGAGCTAAAAGAAGTGGCGTGGAGCTTCCACTAATAATATCAGATCACGCCGACTGGAACGAGCTCACCAGCACAATTGACAGCACGGAAGCCGATACAATTTGGGTCACACATGGAAGGGAGGATGCGTTAGTACATTGGTGCAAGCTTAATGGGAAAAATGCAGAGCCACTGCGTTTACAAGGACGCGATGAGGAACTTGAGATATGAAGAGGTTCTCGCAACTCTTAGTCACGCTTATTTTGAAAACCTCTCGCAATGACAAAATTTCGGTTCTGTCTGAGTATTTCAAATATACTCCAGATCCCGATCGCGGTTATGCTCTAGGAGCGCTCACAGGAACATTATCTAATCCTGGGATAAAACCATCGTTATTACGAACCTTGGCAGCTGAACGGATTGATCAAGAGTTATTTAATTTGTCATATGACTATGTGGGTGACTTGGCCGAGACTGTCTCCTTAATTTGGCCAGACACAGCAGCATATAAAGAAAAATTACCAAGCATTACGGAATTCATTTCCAAAATAGACAGAACCCCAAAGGCAAAACTTTCTGCGTTAATTTCAAATTTTTTAGACAATGCCAACTCGAATGAACGCTGGGCAATGATTAAATTTGCTACTGGTGGGCTCCGAGTTGGTTTATCAGCACGATTGGCTAAAACAGCGCTTGCCGCTTACAGCGGTTGCCTATTGGAAGATATAGAGAAAGTGTGGCATGGACTTACGCCGCCATACATTGGCCTCTTCGAATGGCTAGATGGGAAAACTAGTATACCCAAAATTCAACATACGAGAACGTTCCACCCTATGATGCTGGCAAACCCTCTAAACATAGAACAGGATTTTAATCGTCTTGATCCAAACGATTTTCAAGCTGAATGGAAATGGGATGGTATTAGGGTTCAGGCGGTTTTCGATGAATCTGGTAAGCAGCTGTATTCTCGCACAGGTGATGATATATCAAGAGCGTTTCCAGATATAGTTGGCGAACTCAATGGGAAAGCTGTTTTAGATGGAGAATTACTCGTTGGTGACAACTTTAAAGCCCTCCCGTTCAATCAGCTGCAACAAAGGCTTAATAGAAAATCACCCACCAAAACGCACCTAAAGGACTACCCCGCATTTATTCGAGTTTACGATATGCTATTTTACAACGATGACGATGTAAGAGATTTACCTCTTAAAATTAGACGTCAAAAATTAGAAGATTGGATGAAACGGGTAAAAAATAGTCGACTAGACATTTCCGAGATCTTAGATTTTGACAGCTGGAGTAGGCTTGCCGAACTGCGAACAGAGAAGGCCGATACCCTTGGTCATGAAGGCGTAATGATCAAAGATCTCCAGAGTAAATATTCTCCAGGACGTCCGAAAGGTCCATGGTTTAAATGGAAGCGGGACCCAAAATTTTTAGATGGTGTTATGATGTATGCTCAAAGGGGCCATGGCCGCCGGAGTTCTTTTTATTCCGACTATACCTTTGGAATATGGCGAGGAAATGAATTGGTGCCAGTAGGAAAAGCATACTCAGGTTTTACTGATGAAGAACTCGTGATGCTAGATAAATGGGTTCGAGGCAACACGCTGAACCGATTTGGTCCCGTTAGAGAAGTCAGGAAGGAGTTGGTTGTAGAACTCGCGTTCGACAGTGCGCATGCAAGTTCGCGTCACAAATCTGGCATAGCCCTTCGCTTTCCGCGCATTAATCGGATACGTTGGGACAAGCCTGCACAGGAAGCAGACACAACGGAAACAATCACGTCAATAATGTAGGTCGGCTACCTAACAGCATTTAAACATGGAAACATGTTTTAGAGAATTTCTTATAGAAGTCAGAATAACAAGAATTTCCCTATTATTCCTCTCTTAGTTTTTTGCATCAATCGTCCCAACAACCTCTATCGCGTAAGGTTTCTTCAACCGTATGACAACTAACTCTCCAGATGATGGAACAACTCCAGTCAAAGCAGTGATATTCACTTGATGCGTGACCAAAATCAGTCCACTTGAGGAAGCCTGATGAAATAACCATTTGCGAAGTGCAGTAGTCTGAGGCCCCTCTCTTTCCGGCGTATCGAAAAACGAGTTTAAAAATTGAATTTCTTCTACGACACCAAGGTTAAGGAGCCTTGCCGTTTCTTTACACCGGCACCACTGACTGCTTTTAACACGAGCACTTTTTAAGCCACTTTGACGAAATTTTTCACCAACCAATCGTGCCTGGATTCTGCCTTCTTCAGACAAAAGTCTTTGCGTTTTGCAGTCATTCACATCAAAGTTTTGTGGATCACCCATTCCCGGCGCTAAGGCATGGCGCATTAAAAATACGACCCCTTCATCGCGAGCCATATTAATTAATTGCATATCACTCAAATTCGCACTCTCGGCAGAGCCGCTAATGACCACTAACCAAGATAACGTAATTTTGAAAAGGATTAACTTTCTAAAAAACGTCTTTTTCATCTTGTCTATTCATTTCATTAAATAGCTTTTGCCTAAGGTATAAGATTTATAAAGCCACCACGTCTATTTTAAATATATAATAAGTTCAAAAATTGAAATGTATTGTTTTTGATTTTAGTTATGAAAAGATAATGATAGCCTGTTTTCGTGTTTTCAAAATATTGGCGGCATCAATTTAGAGGCTATAAAATTTAAACGACAGTAAATAATAATTTATATCGTCCAATCGCATTTTATAAACAACATTGCTTGAGGGGTGGCACATGCGCGAAAATAAAATAAAAGAAATTTGGCAAAATGGGAATTGTGCGACATTAGGTTGGCTATCCGTTTCTCACGGTATGACCGTGGAGGTTATGGCAAGACAGGGTTTCGATGCACTCTGCGTAGACTTGCAACATGGCACATCAGAAATGAGCGACGTTTTACCCATGCTGCAAGCTATTTCCCAGACAGATACAGTTCCATTCGTAAGAGTTGCATGGAATGATCCTGCACCCATTATGAAGGCGCTCGATTTGGGCGCATATGGTATAATTGTACCCCTTGTAAATAATGCAGAAGAAGCAGCAAGAGCCGTTAGCGCCTGCCGCTACCCGCCCGATGGAATGCGTTCTTTTGGCCCTGTACGAGCATCCCAATACGGGGGAGCAGACTATCCAAGTAAAGCAAATGAGGAAATCATTGTAATGGCAATGATCGAAACCAAGGAAGGTTTAGCAAATTTGGAAGCTATTTGCGCAACGCCTGGTCTTGATGCTGTTTATATCGGGCCTTCCGACCTTTCCTATGCCCTAGACCTAGAACCAAGAGGTGATAACCCAGACCCTTTACATATAGAAACCTGTAATAAAATACTTAAAACAGCACATGATAATGGCATCAAGGCTGTGATGCATTGTGCGGGTAGCGAGTTTGCAGTAGGTGCGGCAGAGCGAGGCTTTGATATGGTCATGCTCACCTCAGATCTAGCCTGCATGACAGCTGGCAGCAAAATGCAGCTAGAAAATTTCAAAAAAAATGCAAAGTGATTCAAAGCTAGCTAAGCCTTTTTAATTATTTTCTGACCTCGCTTTTATAAGCTCCCGTTTTGGAAAAACGCTTATAAAGTAAAAGACAGATCCATTTTGGTTATAATTTGATCAGCGGACAGCTTTTTGCTGCCCCTCCCGGTATAATATAAAAATTCCAGCTCCAACGATAAGGGTAGCGCCACATATTTTCCATTCATCCGGGACATCACCCCAAATGAAGTAACCAATTAAAGCAGCATATACCAATGATAGATATTTAAATGGAGATACGATACTCGCAGAGGCAAATAAAAGAGCTTGAATTTGTAGAAAATGTGCTAACCCAACCATGGTTCCTGCTGCTGCAAACAAAAGTAAGTCATATAAGCTGGGCATACTAGCGCCAAAAACCGGCAAACTTAAAGCTCCGGTAATCAGGGCAGCAACCATCGAAAAGAATAATATAGATGCCGAACTGTCACCGCCTTTCATACTTCTTGTAACTAAATCCCTAAACGTAGCTAGCAACGCCGTTATAATTGGGATGGCGTATAAAAAATAGTCTCCCCCAGCTGAGGGTCGCATAATTAAAAGTACGCCTAAAAAACCTACGAAAACAGCCACCCATCTTCGCCAACCAACCTTCTCTTTTAACAACGGACCAGATAATGCCGTTAACATGATTGGGCTTAGAAAAATTATTGCTAAAGCTGTCGCTAACGGCAAATGGATAAAAGATAGAACTACAAATATTGATGTGGCTGTTCCAAGGAATGCTCGCAAAAGCGTGGTCTTAAGATTCTTTGTAAAAATTATCTTATAATTTTTGGCAATAATTATGAGGCAGATTATTGGAATGAACGAGAAAATTCCTCGATAGAATAGAATTTCTCCCGCATGATAGTTTGCGGTCATCCATTTTGTTATTGCGTCCTGGCTTGTAAGCACAAGCGTTCCCGCTATCATGCACAAAACGCCCTTTGTATTGTCCGTCAAATTACGGAACATAATTTCTCGCTTTCATTAATGATACTCAGGGAGTGAGCGTGCCAGTAGATCCAACAATTTTCTATAGCGCTATACAATAAGGATCGCTTTATATTCTTCTCACTTAGCCTATTAAATATCCATTTTTAAGTGATTGCTAATTCTTTAATACTCACTCAGCGGCCATAACAGAGTTATCTGTGCCATGATAAATAAAAACTTCGTCGTCCAGATCGATTAGAGGAAATTCCGTCTGTTCTCGCCAGTGATCTTGTGTGTGCCGCCACTCAAAACTATCGCCTCTGCGCGGCAATAATGGCAATGCCCTTTTAAGATAATTTGGATTAAAATCCTCATCATCCATCCAATCAAATAAGGCCATATCCTGTTCGGTCTTTCGCAATGCAGGCTCTACACTCTTTGCGCCATTCTTTTTCATATGATTTAGAAGTCGGCAAACGAACCCTGCGATTATTTCGCTCCTAATCGTCCAACTTCCTCTAAAGTAACCAAAAACCCAGGCCAAGTTTGGTACACCCGTGAACATCATTCCCCGATATGTTATGGTGTCATGAAAATTTAATGGCACACTATCAATGGCAAAGTCTATGTCACCCATTACATTCATATTAAAGCCAGTAGCAGTGACAATTACATCAGCTTCCAAAATCTCACCTGATTCCAGCTGAATACCCTCGGATACAAATTTATCTATTTCCGAAGTTACCACTGACGCCTTGCCGTCTGCTATAGACTTAAACAAATCTGCGTCTGGAACAAAGGCGATACGTTGGCGCCATGGTCTATATGGAGGCGTAAAATGCTTTTCAACATCGTAATCAGGACCTAACAAATCTCTTATATTTCCTATTAATTCATCTCTTACTTTCTCAGGTTCTGAACGACACCGCGCTGTGAATGTTGTTTGGTCATGCATAATCTTGCGTCGAGTGATTTCATGTATCCAGGTCTCATCGATATTAAGTTCTCGAAGAGTTTCAGCAATTTCAATAGCGTTACGTCCGGTACGAAAAAACGTCGGCGTGCGCTGGAGCATAGTAACGTGCTTTGCGCCACTAGCCATAGCAGGAACTACTGTTGCAGCCGTTGCACCTGACCCAATGACAACAACTTTCTTATCTTTATAATCTAAATCATCTGGCCAATTTTCTGGGTGCGCGATCCTACCTTTAAAATCTGAAACACCGTCCCAATTAGGCGTATAGCCCTCATTGTGCCGATAATATCCTTGGCACATCCATAAAAAATTTACTCGAAAATGCTTCAGCTCTTTGTTCTCGAGACATTCTGCTTCGATAAACCACTGCTTTTCCGCATTACACCAATTTGCTCTCAATATCCGATGCTTATATCTAATACTTTGTTCTAAACGGTTTTCTTTTATAACTTCTCCCATGTAAGAGAGAATCTCACTCGCGGTGGCAATTGGCGGTCCAACCCAGGGTTTAAAACTATATCCGAAGGTGTGAAGGTCACTATCCGAACGAATCCCTGGAGAACGATGTGTCCACCACGTTCCACCGTAGCTTTCCTCAGCTTCGAGTATCAAAAAATTTTCGCTAGGGCAGTATTTATTGAGGTAAACTCCAGCTGCCACGCCGGAAATGCCCGCACCAACTATTAAAACATCGAAATGTTCGCTGTCTTTAGCGTTAGTAATTTTCACATTTCCTTTTGGCATCAGCATCACCCTGAATCATTTTATAAAGTTAGTACACCTTCTCAATAATCATTGATAATTTCAAATCCATTATAGGTCAACTTCGCTTTATAGAGATACCGTAGTTGGCGCATTATCTATTTACAGCGTTCAAATTGGCCACGATACTCCAAGAGGCTGGAAGATTAACCCGTGGAGTATGCCTGCATGTTCATAGAAAAAATTACGGCAACACCAATAAAGATACCACTAAAAAAAGACTTTGGTGGAAGTACGTACAGCGTTACATCGCGATGTACAGTTGTTACACAATTGTGGGTGAAAGATGGACCAGTTGCTCAAGTTTACAATGGAGATAACAGAAGTCACGGTAGAGAAATCGCAGATCTTATAGATCAACAAATTGCCCCACTGTTAATCGGCGAAGATGTCCGCAACTGGCAGTTACTGAATCTTAAACTGCGCAGAAAATTAGCAACGGCTGCTTTATCCGCAGAGCTATTCAGCCAGGCTATTGCTTGCGTTGATACAGCGATTTGGGACGCGATAGGTCGTTGCTTTGAAGTTAGTGTTTGCCGTTTACTCGGCGGAGTTGGCGATAGAAGGAGAATAATTTCAATTGGTGGTTACTACGAAGAAGGAAAAACGTTAGATGACCTAGCTCGTGAGATGCAAAATTTGAAAGATCTTGGCATGAGCGGGTGCAAGGTAAAAGTTGGCGGCTTAACGCCTGAAGAGGACGCCAAAAGAGTACGTATAGCCAGGGAAGCGAACGGGCCAGATTTTCTAATTGCCGTAGATGCCAATAGGGGTTGGTCGTGGCGGGATGCTACTAAGTTTGCCAATTTAGTTGAAGATCAAGAAATTGCCTGGTTCGAGGAACCATGCCACTGGATGGATGATATCCGCGGAATGCGAGAAGTTCGACAGCGAACAAAAATTCCAATAAATGCTGGTCAAAGTGAAATCTCAGGTCAAGGTATGCGGCGCCTAATTAATTCTAACGCGGTCGATATAGTAAATTTTGACGCCTCTGAGGGTGGTGGCATTTCCACTTGGAAGAAGGTTGCCGCTATTGCAGAACTTTCTGACATATACCTTACCCATCACGAGGAACCACAGTTAGCATCACACCTTTTATCCTCCCAACCACATGGGATGTCTGTTGAATGTTTTGCTAACCCTGAGCGCGATCCACTCTGGGCTGGAATGCTAGTAGAGGGTCCAAAGGTTGCAGATGGATCAATACACGTTTCAGAAACTTCTGGGTTTGGAATTCGATTAGACCCATCGGCTATCAAAAAATTCCAAATTTAAAGAGCAAAAAAAATGCTGCCAGCAGAAAATCTTAAGGGCGCCATCTTTATGAGCATAAATATGCTCGCTTTTGTCGTTAATGATGCCTTCATGAAATTTCTTTTCATCGATATCTCAATATACCAGGCGATTTTCTTAAGAGGTATCATCACGATACCTATGTTGGCGTTAATAGTGATCTATAGAAATCAAATTAAAGTGTCAGTAGATAAAGCTGATTGGAAATACATATGGCTTCGTGTTGCAGCCGAAGTTGGTGCGGCTGTGTTTTTTCTATCGGCACTAGCCCAAATACCGTTGGCGAATGTTACCGCGATACTCCAAGCTGTGCCATTGACAGTAACAATGGCGGCTGCCCTATTTTTGAGAGAGAAGGTAGGTTGGCGTCGATGGCTTGCAATAATAATTGGTTTTGTGGGCGTAACAATAATCGTAAGACCTGGTGTAGATGGGTTTTCTATCTATTCATTTTATGCAATAGCCGCTGTTTTCTGTGTTACAATAAGAGACATAGCTACACGAAAACTATCCAACGATGTCCCAACATCGCTAGTAGCCTTAATTACTGGCGTGGCAATTACAATATACGGAGCAATTATGTTACCAAGTGTAGCGTGGGTCACTTTAACTAGCACGCATTGGGTTTTGTTAACACTTGCCGCTATTGCAATTGTATTTGGCTACTTTTTTAGTGTTCTCGCCATGAGAACTGGCGAGACCAGTTTCATAGCGCCCTTTCGATATACAGCTATGATATGGGCAATTGGGCTCGGGATTATTATTTTTAACGACTGGCCTGATAACATGACTGTCCTTGGTACACTGATTGTGGTGGTTGCGGGAATTTATTCGTTCCACCGTGAGAAAATACGAAGAGATAGCGGACAAGGCATTTAATGTTTTTTGTGAAACTTTCTAAACACCAAGCTTTTCAGCAAGCTGCGGGAAGTTATCAACTATGATATCGTGATTAGGATTTGGAGTTGGATCGGGCGGCCCAGCAACACCCCATTCATTTGGCCTTCTTACAAAGGCCGTCTTGAAGCCTACTTTTTTGGCCGCATCCAAATCAAAGTTATGACAAGCGACCATGCATATTTCATCTGGATTCAAGTTTAACCACTTGGCAACCGTCTCATACGGAGCAGAGAGGGTTTTATATTTTCCTATCGCTTCGCAGGAAAAAACTGCATCCCACGAAATCTGATTTTTCCTTGCAGTGTCGACTATAATTCTAAAACTTAATATCGTAAACGAACAGCACAGATATTTTTGTTTCAACCTATCTAAAGACTTTGGAAAATCGTCCCAAGTATCGAATGAGTGCGGTGCTTCCCAAGCAATTTTTCTTCTGTCTTCGGAGGAGAACATATCCAATCCATTTTCCTGACATAGTTCGTCAAGAACTGATGCATGAGCATCATCGAAATTAATTGTTGGAGGTTCAAATTCCCCTAAATTGATAATTTTTTCTAAGGACCTTTTTCTAAGTTGATTCGCAATTTTGCCCCAATTTTTCTCTACACTGTATTTTTCACCAATGTTCTTAAGAATTTTTGAAAACCCCGTATGCCAATCTAAAATTGTTCCTCCTGTATCGAATGTTAGAGCTTTAATTATATCTGATCCCATTTTCGCCTCACAATTTTACCTCATCAGCGCGGTGATGATTAAAGATACGCTATAAAACCTCTCTTTAAAAACAGCAAAGTCGTTTTATAGTAACCATCGAACTATTTATAATTTTTGAGTTTTAAATCATATTTAAAGTCAAATTAAGGCATGACGGGATCGGCAGATAGATAAAAGGAAAAAAAATGACTAAAACAGAGTACGATTATATTGTTGTTGGTGCTGGGTCAGCTGGGGCTGTTCTTGCCAATCGGCTTTCCGAATCTGGAGAATATAAAGTACTATGTTTGGAAGCAGGTACTGAAGGATCGGGCTATTTTTGGTCTCGAGTACCGATCGGAATGGCAAAGTTGATCAATAGGCCTGCTGTTAATTGGTGTTTTTCATCAGAACCTGATGAAGGTAGTGGTGGCAGGAGAATCCCTATCCCGCGCGGGAAAATGCTTGGTGGATCGAGTTCTATTAATGGAATGGTCTTCGTTCGCGGGCAACCTCAAGACTATGATCACTGGGCGCAATTGGGCAATCGAGGATGGAGTTATTCCGATGTACTTCCAATCTTTAAAAAGATGGAGTCATACGATGGCGGTTCAAATGAAACCAGGGGACGTGATGGAATTTTGCGAGTAACCGACGAAGCCCCAGATATTTATCCGCTTCATGATAGAATGATAGCTGCGGCAGAGAAAATCGGAATCCCATATACAAAAGATTATAATGGAGCTTCGCAAGAAGGTATCGGCATAACACAGGTTACAATAAATAAGGGCAGGAGACAGAGCACAGCCTACTGCCACCTAGACCCCGCTCGCAATCGGCCAAACCTAACAATCGTCTCTGGCGCAATGGCCGAAACGCTTATTTTAAAAGATAAAACATGCCATGGCGTAAAATATTCGGTGAACGGCGTTAAACACGAAGCGATCGCTGAGCGCGAAGTGATTGTTAGCACTGGTTCTATCAATTCACCAAAACTTTTAGAATTATCAGGAATTGGCGATCCTGAAATCCTTAATAAGTTTAGTATAGATGTAAAACACGAATTACCGGGCGTAGGACGAAATCTACGAGATCATTATTCGCCCAGAATGCGATTCACCATTACAGAAAAAGGAGCAACTTTTAATGATAATGCGCGCGGTTGGAGACTAGCGGCTGAAGCAATTAAATATGCAGCTACGGGAAAAGGTTTTTTTGCGATGTGCGCCGCACCTATCAGAATGTACTTTAAAACACGTGAAGGATTGGCATCTCCCGATGCGGCAATAGCTATAACCCCATTTCTTTATGAGTCAGTAGATGGACAACTACAAATCTCGAAGCAACGAGGCGTAACACTAAATATAAACGTACTGCGATCAGAAAGCCTAGGTGATATCCACATTCAATCCGCTGATCCGATGGTTCCGCCTGCAATTCACTTTAATTTCATGTCTGCTCCCTACGATCGTGAAGGCACCGTGGCAGCAATGCGAAAAGCTAGAGAGTTATTTTCTACATCGCCTCTATCAGACGTAGTGGGAGAAGAGATTGGACCAGGACCGGAGTGTCAAATTGATAAAGATATGGTTGATTGGATAAAAAATAATGCAGAAACAACTTACCATCCAGTCGGCACGTGCAAGATGGGAAGCGATAATTTCGCCGTGGTAGATGAAGAGCTTAAGGTACACGGTATTAAAGGCTTACGAGTAGCGGATGCTTCAATAATGCCCACACTTACCTCTGGTAATACAAATGCCCCTTCTATCATGATCGGTGAAAAATGCGCGGAGATGATTCTAAAGACCACATCCAATCTTGAAGAGGCCGCATGAAAACGGGCGAGCAAGCTGAAAATCAACTTTTCAAAATGAATTATCAAAAATTTTTTCATCGGCTTTCGCAAAAAAACATTTTGGCTTTTCGAATTTAATATTTTATTTGGCCTGTAAATTGCATTCTTGCACGTAAATACAATTTTCTGACGAATGGCTTTAAAATGACCGCACGGAAACTCTTTGACGATGCGTATTATCTGGCTCAAAACCCAGATGTTGCGGCAGCCGGAATCGACCCATTTCAGCATTACATGAGTATAGGCTGGCGCGAAAATAGAGACCCAAATAAATTTTTCTCTAGCGGCTTTTATACAAATTTAAATGCTGATTTGAGGGAAGATGGAACTATAAACCCACTTCAGCATTATGTAGAATTTGGTGTTCAGGAACTCCGCGACCCTAGTCCATTTTTTGACACAAGTTATTATCTTGAAAATAATCTTGATGTTGCAAATGGATCGACTAATCCGCTAGAACACTTTTGGTTATTCGGAAATACTGAAGCGAGATCCCCTACTGCAAGTTTTGATATCAATTACTACTTATCAAACAATCCTGATGTGGCCGCTGCTGTAAATGCTAACTTCTTCTCGGCGTTCGAGCATTTTATAGCTTTCGGTCACAAAGAACGTAGAGATCCATCTGAAAATTTTAATACCAACCTGTATTTGGAGTTGTATCCGGACGTCGGCGCCTCTTCATTCACAGCGTTTGAACACTATGAATATTTTGGAAGAAACGAAAAACGTCGTTCAGATGAGAATTACACCGTGCCAGAAGGAAATACCGCAACAATCTTAGGCACGTCGTTTGCCGAGACACTGACGGGCAGCAGCGGTGACGACACAATTCAGGGCGAGGGTGGCAATGACGTTATTAGAGGCAATAATGGAAACGATACACTCACAGCCGGCTCAGGAAATGACCAGTTATACGGCGATAATGGAAACGATACACTTACGGGCAACAGTGGAAGCAACAAACTGTTCGGTGGCGCTGGCGATGATGTAATTACCGCTGGGACAGGCACTGACTTAATTACCGCCGGCGTCGGAGATGATACAATTAACCTCGCAAACTCCAGTAGCGACACGTTAATATATAGCGGGCATACATCGAATTTGAATGGCAGTGACACTATTGCAACTTTTCAAACTAATGATATTCATAATTTCAATGCCGTCCTAAACGCAGGCACTATAAGCAACCTAGCAAGCGGGAGCATCAGTATTGCTTCGGTAACTGCTTTGGCTGATCAAACTACGGCTATTAATTTAACCGATGAGAAAGTTTATATAGCTGAAGTAGCAAATAAAGCAGACATAGACACAGCCGCCGATATCGTGACTGCTTTCACAGCTACCGGCGGTGTAATGGATGCCATTACTGTTTCAGCTGATGCCGATGTGATATTACTTGTGGGCGGTGCCGATGACGATACTACGCAGTATTTGTATGGACTGAATAATAATAGTACAGCAGCTATTGTCGCGGACGAGGTAGCACTGCTGGCTACTATCACGACCGACATAACCGACGGTATAAGGGGGCTTTCCGCAAGTAATTTTTCTTTTGCCATATCGGGTAACGATTCCGACGAAACTCTTAATGGAACAAGCTTAAATGATCAAATTATTTCAGGAAATGGTAGCGACAAGATAAATGGACTAGCAGGGAACGACAACATCACATTAGGCAGTGGTATAGATACAATTGTTTTTAACGGGTTGACTTCTACTTTAAATGGTTCGGATACAATCGCTACATTTCAATTAGCTGATAAATATGATTTCTCCACGTGTTTCAATAACGGATCAATCAAAAACCTCTCAGTTAATAGTTCTTCCAAAATAGAGATCTCACTTGCTAACGAGGCAACACTGGGTGACCATGAAACACCAATAATTCTTCTAAACAGTCAAGTATATATTGCTGAGGTTAGTACAAAGGCACAAATCGATACGGCTTCCGAAATTGCAACCGCGCTTTCCGACACGATTGGTTTACTTGACGCAATTGACATCGCTGCTGGAGCTAATGCTATTTTAGTTTTAGGGGCTGTCGATGATCATTCAACCCAATTCATCTATGGGATTTCGAATGATCAAACATCAAGAATAACAACATCGGAAATAAACCTTATGGGTACTGTCACAACAGATATTACAAACGGAATACAAGGATTAACTGTAGATAACTTTGTCTTTTAAAATTTAAAATCCCAACAAACCTAATCTGCCAACGGTATGGCAAATAAGTTGTTCAAAAACAGCTAGAGCACCCATTTATTTTCTAAAAATATCCTATTTACGCCTAATAAGTCGCAAAAAAAGAAGACTTCGGCGCTTTTTGACTTCAAAACTCGTGGATTATTTTATCATGGGTAGTTGGCAACGTTGATGATTCAATCTCCACCAATTGGACTATCCCCTCGCTTGAGAAGCACCCCCTTCACCAAGCGAGTGGAAGAAGCCGGAGTATCAAGTTATACCGTTTATAATCACATGCTACTTCCAACAAGTTTTGCATCGCTTGAAGCAGATTACGCCCATCTTAAAAATGCTGTTCAAATCTGGGATGTGGCCTGCGAACGTCAGATAGAGATAACTGGGCCAGACGCCGGGTGGCTTGTGCAAATGCTTACACCCAGAGATTTATCAAATCTAAAAATTGGAAAATGTTACTACGTCCCGATGGTTGATGAAAACGGAGGGATGCTGAATGACCCCATCCTACTAAAATTAGAGGAAGACCGATATTGGTTTTCAATTGCTGATTCAGACTTACTCTACTGGATAAAAGGACTCGCCTATGGATTAAAACTAAATGTTAAAGTTAAAGAGCCCGATGTTTCACCGCTTGGCATACAAGGGCCAAAGGCAGAAGATTTGATGGCTCAAATAGTCGGTGACCAGATAAGAAACTTACCCTTTTTCAACTTTAAACGCTTTAATTTTAACTCACTCGATCTATTGATCGCACGTTCCGGTTATTCAAAACAAGGTGGATTTGAAATCTACGTGGAAGATTTCAAATTGGGTGAAACTATCTGGGACACACTCTTTGAAGCTGGTGCAAATATGGATGTAAAAGCAGGTTGCCCCAATCTTATAGAAAGAATAGAAGCCGGACTTTTATCATATGGTAACGATATGACAAATGATCACACGCCACATCAAAGTGGGTTATCCAAGTTTTGTGATACTAAAAAAGCTATCAAGTGTGTTGGAAGGGAATCCCTTCTTGAAGAAATTGAAAATGGCCCGTGGCGACAAATACGTTTTCTTGAAATTCTGGGAAAGCCACTTGCCCCTTGCAGAGATAACTGGGATATTCGTAAGGATAATATTTTTGTGGGAAAAGTCACTTCAGCTGCTTGGTCTCCCGATTTTAAAACGAATGTCGCCATAGGTATGATCCATAGGGACCACTGGGCACCAGGCACGGTATTAATTGTAGAAACACCTGATGGTTCTCGCGAACTTTCAATTAAAAACGGCCCAGTGATAGAATAAAGCTTACTCGCTTTTTTATTTCCTTTAAACAATATTGAAATTATAGTTTCTAGTCGGAGCACGGTCGACTTAAGTTTGCTTAAGTCGACCAGTTCGGATTTTGATAAGGATATACGATAATGTACAATGAAACCTATGACTTTGTCATAGTGGGAGCCGGTTCAGCAGGAGCAGCCCTAGCCAATCGATTATCTGAAAACCCGACAAACAAAGTTCTTTTATTGGAAGCAGGTCCTTCGCCTAACATTTGGTCTAGCATACCGGTTGGTTATGCGAAATTAATCAATAATCCCAAGTACAATTGGTGCTATTCATCTCAAGGAGAATTAAGCACCAATAATCGATCGCTACCAGTACCAAGAGGTAAAACGTTGGGAGGCTCCAGTTCGATAAACGGACTGGTTTTTGTCCGAGGTCAATCACATGACTACAACACATGGGCACAACTTGGAAATACGGGATGGAGCTACGAGGACGTGTTACCTGTCTTCAAACGCATGGAGAGCTATGATGGTGGCGATGAAAAATATAGAGGCCGCTCTGGCCCACTAAAGGTGACTGATCCCGATGAGTCAGGCCTCTTATATGAAACAATAATGAGCGCTGCCCAGCAAGTTGGGATTCCTAGAAACGCTGACTATAATGGCGAAAATCAAGAAGGTATTGCCATGAGCCAAGCGACTATTTCTAACGGCCGCCGCATGAGTACCGCCTATTGTTATCTAAATCCAATCAAACACCGAAAAAATTTAACTATTTTAAGTGATGCTCAGACATCATCACTCATTCTTGCGGAAAAAAAATGTACAGGTGTTGAATTTCATCACAAAAACAAAACCAGACAGGTAAATGCCTCCAGGGAAGTTTTACTATGCGCAGGGACGATTAATTCACCGCAGCTTCTTGAACTCTCCGGCATCGGATGCCCAGAGCTTTTAAAAAAGGTAGGAATAACGGTTAAACATGAATTAAGAGGCGTTGGCGAAAATCTTCGAGACCATTATGCACCTAGAACACGTTGGCTTATTGGCAAACAAGGCGTTACCTACAACGATAAAGCCAGAGGTTTGGGTTTATTATGGCAAGGCTTTCGTTTTATTTTTCAACAGAAAGGTTTGATGGCAAACCCAATTGCTCCGATGCGTGCCTTTGTAAAAACCAGAGAAGGATTAGAGGCCCCAGATGCGTTACTAGGATGGGTTCCTCTTTTATACGAGCCGAATTACAAGCTCTCAAAAACGTCAGGAGTAACTTGCTACGCTCATGCTATGCGGCCCGAAAGCACTGGATCGATCCATATTAATTCAAAAAATACGACCGATCCACCAATCATAAAATTTAACTTTCTTTCAACCGAAATTGATATTGATGTTACATTAAAGGCTATACGGATTGCCAGATCAATCATGACAGCCCCTGTAATGGAACCACTTCAAATAACTGAAGCCTCGCCGGGTCCCAATAAAGTAAGCGATGCCGAACTGTTAGACTGGGCAAAAGAAGTTGGCGAGACCACGTATCATCCTGTCGGCACGTGTAAAATGGGGGCTGATAAGATGGCTGTTGTGGACCACAAACTTCGTGTTCATGGTATAGATGGACTTAGGGTCGCAGACGCTTCGATAATGCCGACACAGGTATCAGGAAACACAAATGCCCCAAGCATAATGATTGGCGAAAAGGCAGCAGATCTAATTTTAGCTTCATAAAAATTTTGCTCGCATTTTGAAAATATACGTCGCTTACCTAAGTAAAGGTTTCCGAACTACCTATTCTTATTAAGCCCTTAAAAGTTTCCAGATCTTCGACGATGTCACTGGCCCATCCAAATGAGAAACGCCATATTCAGATAGTGCATCAACTATGGCATTTATAATAGCCGGCGTGGCGGCAACCGTACCACCTTCACCACAACCCTTTACTCCTAAAGGATTTGTCGCGCACGTAGTACCCTTAAATTCAATTTGATAATCTAATAAGTCGTCGGCTCTTGCTATGGAATAATCCATAAAAGAACCAGTCACGGTTTGTCCGGACTCTGGATCGAACACCACTCCCTCTAATAATGCTTGCCCTATTCCATTTGTTACAGCACCATGAACTTGTCCTTCCACTAATAGAGGGTTAACGATTGTACCATAATCATCAACAACAAAATATCTATTCAATTTTACTTTTCCAGTTTCGCTATCCACTTCCAGTTCCGCTGCATGAACGCCATTTGGGAATGTCATAGCCTTTCTTTCCCAAAGGTTGTATGTGTTCAAAGAAGAGCCATTTTTTTCAGCTACCGCAGCTAGTTCGAATAAACTGACTTCGCGATCGGTTCCATCTACAATAAATCTTCCATCTCCAAATAAGATATCCTGCACAGCCACCTCTAAAACATTAGCTGCTAATTGCTTACCCTTTTTAATCACTTCTGCAGCGGCATAATGAACAGCGCTCCCTCCCATATAAGTTGCCCGCGAACTTCCATGTCCCCCTCCCGTCTCAATTAAATCTGTATCTGCCTGTTTTAAATTGATAACGTCGCCTGAAACTCCAAGGCATTTGGCTAGGATCTGAGGAAATGTTGTTTCGTGGCCCTGTCCTATAGATTGTGTTCCCGTAACGAGATCAATACGTGAGCCCGATGTAAATCGAATTTCTACGTTCTCTTTTGGAGCACCACCTGTTCCCTTGATAAAACAAGCCACACCTAGCCCTCTCAAACAACCTTTCTTTTTACTTTCATTTTTTCTTTCTTCAAATCCTGCCAAATCAATGCGTGTCATTAATTGTTCGAATGCCCCCAAAAAGTCACCGCTATCAATCGATCCCCCAAGAACATCAGTAAATGGCATATCTCCTTTATCAATAAAGTTTTTTTTCCTAAGTTCTAGTCGATCGAAGTTGTGTTTTAGTGCGGCGGCGTCTATGAGGCGCTCTAAAATCAAATTCGTCTCTGCGTAGCCTGGACCTCTGAAGACACCAGTCGGTGTCTTGTTTGTGAATGCAGCCGAGATGTTTAGACAGATGCTCGGGATCTTGTATACAGTGCCGGGTAAATTAGCATATTGAACAACTTGAACGCCGCCCGACGAGCCCACCATATAAGCGCCGAGGTTTGCGACGCTATTTATTTCTAAAGCGATAAACTTTCCATCATCCGCTATAGCCAAACGCGATACAGAGTTATGATCCCGAGCTTGGTGATCGCTAATGAAAAGTTCACTTCGAGTTGCTATCCAACGCACTGGTCTATTAACTTTTTTTGCAGCCCATGCAATAAGGGCATACTCAGGATAGCAAAAATTCTTTGACCCAAATCCGCCACCAACGTCAAACGCTTTAAAACGAACGGAATTACGATCAACATTTAGCATATTAGCAACCGTATCTCGCATTACGTGAATGTTCTGACTAGAAGCATAAATCGTGTATTTATTCGTGTCCTGATCCCACAACGCGATCACTCCTCGCGGCTCCATGGGATTACTCACGATACGATTATTATTTATATTGAGCTCAATGACATGTTTTGCTTGGGAGAAAATAACGTCCATATTTTCGCTATTACTACAGCGCCAGTTAAGACATAGATTTGTTCCAAGCACTTCAGCTACGAGTGGACTATCCTCCTTTAACGCCTCCTGAGCTGACAATACGAATGGCAAAACATCATAATCAACCTGAATTAACTGAATCGCATCAAGTGCCGCATACATTGATTTAGCTAGGACAAGTAAGACCGGTTCGCCTACATATCGAACAAATTTTTTAGCGAGTAGTGGTTGCGGAATGAAGTTAAATGGATGCTCAGTATTAGGATTACTTCTGATAAATGGCGGCATAGCTCTGAGACCATCATTTTCAACATCTTCTGCACTTAAGATAGATACCACACCGGGCACGGTGAAGGCGGCCTCTGTTTTTATTTTTTTTATTTTCGCGTGTGGGTGAGGTGATCTAAAAAAAACAGCGCAGTATTCGTCATCAAAAAATATGTCGTCGAGATATTCACCACGACCAGTCAAAAACCGTTTATCTTCTCGCCGCTTTATTGAACCGGCGTTCAAGTGCATCTCTTTCAAGGAAATCCCAACCGTTCAAAAAGTGGTTAACGCAATGGAAAACCCATTGAGTGAAGAACGCTCATGAGTTTTTCCCTGCCATTCATACCACTTAGTTTTCCCATTCGAGCCAATACCTTTTTAGTCCAAGTGTCTGCCGCTATTTCATGTCGAGCTGAAAATTCGGACATTTCCTTGTCATATTGCGCCCGTAATTCCTGTTCGCCATCAACGCCATATTCTTCTTGAAAAACTACAGCAGGCTGAGGTAATCGCGGTTTAATTTCTCCCTCTCCTTCTCTCGTTGCGTATCCTATACACAGCCCGAAAACAGGGAACACCATCGATGGTAAGTTGAATAACTCACCTACCTTCTCCGGATTGTTGCGCATCGCTCCGATATAAACTGTTGAAAGCCCTAAAGATTCTGCTGCAACAACCGCATTTTGTGCCGCTAACGCGGCATCTATAGCTGCTACCAAGAACGTTTCAACATAGGGGTTAACAACAATTTCCACCCCTTCTTCATTACCTAATCTTTCGTTACGTGACAAATCAGCCAGCCATACAAGAAACAATGGACATTGCTCTATATGTTTCTGGCCTCCCGCAATTTTAGCCAAGTCTTTTTTCTTGTTGGGATCGGTAGTGGATACAACTGACCAAACCTGCATATTAGAGCTAGTTGCAGCAGATTGAGCCGCGGCCATTAATGTCTCTAAAGTAAAATCGGGTAATCTTTCTGTCTTATATGACCTCACCGAGCGATGTGAGAGAATTGCTCCAACAACATCATTCCAAGGTCCTTCAGTAGGCGAGTTAACTTCACCATAGCGTTGTTTCAGTGCTTCGTTTTGAGGTAAACTTGTATTACTTAAACCCATTTCATTCACCTACTTTTACTCCAAACTCTAAATTATCATCTATCATTTTTTTCTAAATCCGCGCGACGTGTTATCGCCCAACGATACTGATCTGGCCATCCTTCCAGCGCAGTTTCATTTTTTAACGTTTCCGCTGCATGCAACCCCCAAAAAGGATTGTACATTAATTCACGCCCTATTCCGATCAGATCTGCGTCTTTATCTCTAAGAATTGCCTCAGCTTGCTCTGCATCAATAATGCGGCCTACTGCCATAGTTTTTATCTCTGCTTCTTTCTTAATTTCAGAGGCATAAGGCACTTGAAACCCCCGCGGGCGCTCGCCGGAACTTTTTATCGGTGTCCCGTCATCTTTAGCCCTGAAAGCAGGAGCTCCGGTTATACCACCAGCCGAACAGTCTATCACATCAACCCCGATTGATTTCAAAGCCCTTGCGAGGACGACCGAGTCATCGAGTTCCCAACCATTATTATCAACTGCAGAGGCCCTAAAAAAAAGAGGCAGTTCTTCTGGCCAACTGGCTCTTACCGCTTTTGCTACTTCAAGAGCAAAACGCATACGGCCCTCCAAATCCCCACCATATTTATCATTTCTTTGGTTACTTAAAGGCGATAGGAAACTGTGTATTAAATATCCATGTGCACCGTGTATCTCCAAAACTTTAAAACCAGCTTCGGCTGACCTCCGTGCACTATCAGCAAATGCGCTAACCAATTCAGATATCTCGGCTTCACTCATTGCTTTTGGTGTCTGCCAACCATCAGCTAATGGGACAGCCGACGCTCCAAGTACCTGCCAACCGGGATCACCCCAAGTGCTGTCGCCGATATCAACAGGCTTTCCACCATCCCAGGGCGGACTTGCCGAGGCCTTGCGGCCAGCGTGAGCGATTTGTATCCCTGGCACTGATCCCATAGAACTAATAAAACTTGTTATAGGTTTTAGTGCATCAGCTTGTTCATCCGTCCATATTCCTAAACAACGTGGTGTAATTCTTCCTCGAGGCTCTACAGCCGTTGCCTCCGCAAAGACTAGCCCCACTCCGCCGCGAGCAAACGTACTCAGATGAGCAAATTGCCAATCAGAAGCTACACCGCTATTGGCGGAATACATACAAAGTGGGGATAAGACAATGCGGTTAGGGAGCGTTACCTCTCGTATTTTTAGAGGTTCAAAGAGTAGTGGGTCAGTTGCCATTAAATAATTACCTTTTTTAATTGAAGTATTAATTGGTTATGAATGTTAATAAAACCTCGATTATTTTTTTAGCGATTATTTCCCCAGTGCGGAAAATAATCCGCCGTGCTCTAATTTAAAATCATTTTCACCAGACAAATCATTTCCCCTGGCCATCCATAACGGCTTTCCAGCCCAGTCCACCGGATATCCAGCAAAAGGAATCTCTAAATCACGACGTAAAACTGAGCTAGAAGGCATGTATCTTACGGTGAAGCCAGCACGTCTACGACCCGATGTATTCACGTCAGAGCCGTGCACGAGGTATACATCATGCAAAGAAAACTGGCCGGCCTCAAGTTCAATATACTCGACCTCCGTATCACTAACGCGATCATCTTTAATGGCCTGATTTAATACCAAATTTTTTCTATGCTCTACTTTGTGTTTAAAATGAACAGCGTTCTTATGCGAGCCTGGCACTACTTTCAAACAACCATTACCCCTATCCGAGTCATCAAGTGCCAACCAAAGCGTACACGTTGCAAGAGGTCGTATAGGCCAATATTGACCATCCTGATGCATGGGTACTTCCATACCATCCTCGCCAGGTTTACAGAACAGTTGAACACCCCACATTATTATGTGATTACCCAAAATACTGCTCACAGGATCTACAAGTTCATTATCAAGAGCTACATCCAAAAATGTCTTGTGCCCAATCGTGTCCTCCGCACTGGTTTTAGATGTGTGAATAGAGGCCAATTGCTCCGGGCGGACGTGGGGGTTATCTCTTAATGTATCTTCTAAGGCTTCACGCAAACGCTGAATTATTTTCTCCGAAACCCTAAACTTAGGAACAACAAAACCTTTTTCCCTATATAGATCTATTTCCGTTTTTGATAACTTTACCATACCCTTTATCTTTTATTTAATTTCAATATCGCTCCAATTCTCAACCAACCTAACCAGCTCACTTAAGTCTCGCTGTTCCCAGCCCTGGTGCATCGCCAACAACATCATTTGTCTCACTTGTTGTGATACAGGTTGCGGCACGCCTTGTTTTTCACCTTCCTCAAGCGCTAGGTTTACGTCTTTCATAAGTATTTCAATTGTCGCACCAAAATCAAAAGCACGGTTCAAAACACTATTTGGCATGACAAGGTCGACTGTCGCATTTCTTCCTGTGCCAGCCTGGATTGCATCAAGCATAAGTAAGGGATCAAGCCCAGCCTTAACACCCATAGCGATTGCTTCCGTGGTAGCGAAAATAGAGGTGGCGAAGAGAATATTGTTTGCTAATTTCAATACTTGGGCTAACCCGGGCTTCTCTCCACAAAAAACAAGCTTATTGCCATAAGATTCTAGTATAGGTTTTACCTCCTCATATACCTTTGATGGCCCAGAAGCCATTATAGATAATGTTCCATCTCTTGCCCCTGGAGGACCTCCACTTATTGGAGCTTCGAGTGTTGCTATCCCTTTTTTGGTAAGCTCCTCACTTATCTCTGCCGCAAAATTAGATCCGGTGGTACAGGCATTTATATAGGTTTTCACTTTTCCGCCTGTAACAAGACCTTCAGAACCGATTACCGCCTCGCGAATGATTTCATTAGAAGGTAAGGAACAGATTATTATATCGGCTTTATCCCCTAAATCCCGAACGCTTTCAGCAGCAGGAATTTGTCTTTCCCTAAAGTCGATCAGCGCCTCGTTGTCAATATCAAAAACCAATAGATTGTAGCCTGCATCAGCTATTCGCATAGCCATAGGGTGGCCCATATTTCCTAACCCTAGATAGCCAACAACTTTTTCCATTTAATCGCCTTCTAAAAAAATTCTTTGTCACATACTAAATTACCGATTTTAGTACTCTACAGGAAACCTAAATACAAATCTAAGGTGATTTTTTACAAAAGCGGATATGTGCAACCTACGCGCGTACAACTTCTAATTCTTATGTTGAAGTCACGCTTTTGGGTGCCAAGCCAAGGGGTACCCAAGACTAGCAATGGGTTATAATCCTGGTGCGAGTATGAAGGAATTGACAATCTCCGCCTTAGGATGCGGAAATATCCGTTACGTTGCTGGTTTTAATTAGCAACCAAGATCCTACTTGGGCTTCTTTCCACCATACTTCGAGCGGCTTTGGTTGCGATCTTTTACACCCTGGGTATCGAGTGTACCGCGAATGATCGAATATCGGATACCTGGCAGGTCGTTAGGACCACCACCTCTCATCAAGACAACAGAATGTTCTTGGAGGTTATGCCCCTCACCGGGAATGTAAGCTCCAACCTCAAAACCATTCGTTAAACGGACGCGTGCAACTTTACGAAGCGCAGAGTTCGGCTTTCTTGGCGTCGTTGTATACACTCGCGTGCATACGCCCCTCTTCTGTGGATTTCCTTCAAGGGCTGGCCTTTTGGATCTTTCCTGTTTTGACTTTCGTGGCTTTCTCACGAGCTGGTTAATAGTTGGCATTCAACGATCCCAAGAGGTTAAGATTGAAGCCGGAATATGAATTCGACTGACTAGGAAGTCAAGTAAATTCAGAGATTTGAGCTCAATAACTACGTTTTATAAGCTTTTGCTTTTGATTTTAGCTTTTCTAGACTTATTTTTGGTTTGTAACCTAAATGCTCCTTGATCTTAGTAGTATCTAAGATAGAAGCGAATTGATTGCTCTTAAAAATATCGGGTCTTCTAATCTCTAGGTTATTCCCCCACCTTTTTTGTGCAATCTCAAGTGTGGGTGCTTCATTCAAACCGTCTTCCGCTGCTACAGTGTACACTTCATAACCGTTATAGTTTGACGAAGTTATTGCTAATTGGAATGCTTGTGCCACATCTTCGGGGTCAACCCATGCCCAAAAATGATAATTATTTATATCTTGCCCCCTTTTTTTTATTTCACCGTATCCCCTTGGGAAAATTATATGGCAAGGACGAATAGAAATAACCTCCATATTGTGACGGGCTGCAAAACTCTCAGCTATCGTTTCAGTTACTTTCTTTGAAAGTGAGTAAACCTCTGTAGGGCGCGTTAAATGTGTTTCATCGACTGGTAGAAAGCGGGGTTTCCAGTCCGGAGGGTTATAAGAAAATCCAAAAACCGAGTCGCTTGACGCTATCACCACCCGCTTAATGCCAATTTCTTCTGCGGCCTGAAAAACAGTCCAAGCTCCTTGGACATTAGTGTTGAAGGTCAATTCGAGACTGGCTTCCCGTGGATTTGGAATTGCGGCGAGATGGATAAGCGCGTCGTTGCCCCGCAACGCATTTTTCATTTGATCAAAATTGGTAACAGAAGCATTGACGTATTTTATCGAAGACAACTCGTTGGAAGCTAACTCTTTTACATCAATGCTTGTCACGGTTGCGTGATTTGAGAGCAGCGTTACAATATGATTGCCAAGTAAACCACATCCACCCGTAACCGCTATCTTCTCGTAGGCCATTTCTTCTCCAAGTTGTAAGGCGTAATAACCTTAATAAACAATTTTTGTTTTCACTAATTATAATATCATATAGTCCAAACAATTTTTAGAAAGACACACTATTATTCCAGAAGTTCTTTGATTAATACCGAGGATACCATGAAACTCTATGGCACAACTACTTCACCCTATGCGCGTATCGCTCGTGTCGTGGTTTTTGAAAAACACTTACAAAATAACATCGAATTTATTTGGATTAAGACACGGATACCCAACGACCCTTTTTTATCTATTAATCCTTCAGGTCGTGTGCCCTTTCTTCTTCTATCAGATGGTCTTGGGTTAGAAGACACTCCTGCCATAGTTGATTATTTGGATGCGCTTCAAAAACCGTATTTGTTTTTACATACAATGGATAGAAAAAATTGGGAATACAGACGCTTAGAATCCACCGCCAAAGCTATGCTAGACGGATTAGCTGTTTGGGTGCGAGAGGTAAGGCGCCCCAACGACGAGCAATCACCCACAATTATTGATCACGAGTTGCACCGTGCAGAACGTCTATCGGATTTTTTCAACGATCTTACTTCCAATCCAGTTTTTAGCAAAGAAATGAATTTAGCCCAACTTTATCTTTTTGCTGCTCTTGATCTTGAAAGAAGGATCCCAGAATTTCAGTGGAGAACTAAGAATATTGAATTAAGTAAATGGTTTGACCAATTCAATTTGCGAAAAAGTGTGAAGGCCTCGTTAGCACCCCAACCCATTTAAATAAAGCAAGAAAAATAACAACATTTTAAGGAGTACATCATGAAAAAGAGATTACAGGATAAGGTGGCAATTATTACTGGTGCTGGCTGCGTAGGGCCGGGATGGGGTAATGGCCGGTCTATGGCATATCGATTTATGGAAGAAGGAGCGTCTATACTTGCAGTAGATAAGAGCCAAGATACCTTGACAGAAACACTTGAGGTCTGTGCGCCCTTCGGCAAGAAAATTAAAACACACATTTGTGATGCCACGAATGGCGAAGCTGTCTCCGACATGATGGACGTGTGTTTGGAAAGCTTTGGTCGTTTAGATATCCTCGTCAATAATGTTGGAGGGTCTAAAAGAGGTGGACCCGTCGAACTCACGGAAGAGGACTGGGACTCGCAAATTGATCACAATTTAAAGACCGTCTTCTTAGGGTGTAAGTTTGCTATACCGCATATGGAGAAAACAGGTGGAGGTGCAATAGTTAATATTGCTTCCACTTCCGGGATTCGATGGTCCGGCTCGGCGCAAGTTGCGTACGCCGCCACTAAAGCAGGTGTTATTCAAATGTCACGGGTTATAGCAGTGGAGTATGCCTCTAGGAAAATTAGGGTAAATTCTATTCTTCCAGGCCAGCTGCACACCCCTATGGTTGAAGCACGGCTGGCCGATCAAAGAACCGGCGGCGATGTAGGTAAATTATTAGAACAGAGGCAATCGCGCATTCCCCTTGGTTTCATGGGCGATGGAAGAGATACCGCTAACGCCGCAGTTTTCTTAGCATCTGAAGAAGCTCGCTTTGTCACGGGCACAGAGCTCATAGTTGATGGCGGCATGACCGCCCGGTGTGACTAGAGCACCACTGAAAATTTTTGAGTAATTGAGCATGACTAAGTCATTAACTAACATAAATGTTTTGGACTTTTCCCACGCCCTTTCGGGGCCGTTCTGTTCGATGCTACTGGCTGAACTTGGGGCAAAAATAATAAAAATAGAGCCACCAAACGGCGACCATTTCCGGCCTGCTAATGGTGGAGCCACGTTTGCGGTGGTAAACAGGAACAAACGCAGCCTATGCTTGGACCTCAAAAAACCTTCGGCCACGGTTATAATGGAACGATTAATTTCCAAATGTGATGTCATCTTGGAAAACTTTACTCCTGGCACGATGAAACGACTTGGTTATCACTACGAAGCTCTAAAGAAAACGAAACCAGACATTATATATGCTTCAATATCAGGATTTGGGTCGACTGGCCCCTATAAAGATCTAAAGGGATATGACGCCGTCGCACAGGCAATGTCGGGAATAATGGCGGCGACTGGAGAGCCCAATCGACCACCAGTAAGAGTCGGACCATCACTGATAGATATGGGCACTGGAATGTATGTCGTCATAGGAATACTAGATGCACTGAGAACGCGTGATTTGAATGGTGAAGGTGCTCAACTGGAATTTAATTTATTAGAATCCGCCCTTTCGTGGATGTCACAAAGCATTGCGAATTTTTCGCGCACTGGGAAAGTACCTGAAAGAACCGGCTCAGCTCTTGCCTCGTTCTCCCCCTATCAGGTCTTTAATGCGCATGATGGACAAGTGTTTATTGGCGCCTCTACCGACGTGTTCTGGCAGAAACTTTGCAGCGCACTGGAAGCAGAGGAACTTATAAACGATGAACGTTTCTCTACCATGGAAAAACGCGTTTCTAATCGAAAAATTCTAACTGTATTAATAGAAAACAAACTCCAAAATTTAAAAGTAAACTCGATTTTATCGAAACTAAGGACATCAGAAGTACCATGCGCGGACGTCTTGGATATTGAAGGCGTCGTAAATGACCCTCACGTCAAGGCAAGAGAGGTACTAAGTTACTGTGAGGATCCCAATTTAGGGCAAATCTTACAAACAAGGATGCCTATCGGTAACGGCAGTCTCCCTGACCCCGCTCCTCTTCTTGGAGAACACAATGGTGAGATTTTAGCCGACCTCGGTTTTGATGAGGACGCTATCCAAAATTTTTTGGAAACTAAAACTGTTATAAGCAAGAAAGATTAATAAGGCCTAATTGTCCAATTATGGAACGCTTTCGAGACCACCATCAACGCTTATCGCTTGTCCTGTTATTGTGCTACCAGCCTCTGAACAAAGATATAAAATCATGCTTGAAATATGGTTTTTTGGTATAAAGGTATTCAACGTGGTTCCCGACATCATCTCGTCACGTGTCTGGTTTTCAGACACCCCCTCTGCCTCAGCTTTTGCTTGTATCACGCGATCGATCCGGTCTCCTTCCACCGGGCCTGGCTGTATACAATTGCATCTTATTCGGTACTGACCGACTTCTAAAGCTGTCGTTCGCGTAAATCCCACAATAGCCCATTTTGCTGCTGAATAGGGACCGCGAAGAGGAAAGCCAAATTTACCTGCAGCCGAAGATAAATTTATTATACTGCCTCCTAGATTATCGCTCTCTTTAATACGCGGAATTGCAAGTTGAGTTCCCATGAACGCACTTGTCAAATTTATATTTAGGCAATTATGCCACTCTCCCAAGGAGATATCTTCGATTAAGGCCGTTGGACCAGCAGTGCCTGCATTATTAACCATGATATCCAAGCCACCCAAAAACTCGTCTGCCTGTCTAAAAAAATCGCGGAATGCTTCGGGATCGCTCACATCAACTTTAATGCCTTGAACATTATCGTTTTTACTAATGGTCTCATTCAATGCAGCTTCGTCGATATCACAGATAAAAACGCTGGCACCTGCTTCGGAAAAAAGTCTTGTTGTTTCTGCTCCAATACCCCCGCCACCTGCCGTTACAACAACACGTTTACCCCTGAATTCCATAAGCATCTCCTTATTTTATGATCTAATCTGGAAGTAATAGTTTGACTATCATCCGCAGTAATTCTGTGAATACTATCCCAATAACACCAACTACAAAGAATAAAAAAATACCCAGTGGAATGGCTTTTAAACCAAGCAGTGGCTCACCCAACCAAATTGCCAGTATCAAGGCTAAGAAAGCCGAAATTAGTGAAAACGTCTTCCCATAGCTTACTAAAAACCGAAGAACCGGAAATTGAACTAAACCTCTTTTCTGTGAATGTGAAACTTGTTCTCTATTGCGTTTTGGTTCAATTGGTATCGCTTTCTTACTTACATCGAGTTTGTCAATCTTCTTTGCAACTTCTTCGGCAGCAATCATTCCAAAGACCCCAGACTT
>NZGS01000074.1 GCA_002690995.1 Rhodospirillaceae bacterium | reverse complement strand
GCTTGTTCTGTATTCCCCTTTACATTTTTGGTATATCCGCGATGTGCTATGTACCGTACTCTGTTCCAACAACTGGCATTTTTCAAAAACTGCGTTCCTGGAAATAGAGCATGATTTTTGATACGTTCGAGATACATCCAATCCGCACGATTCAATGTGCCACGGACCGTCTTTCCATCTTTCAGATTTTGGACAATTACCTTTGTATGTTCTGGTGAAAAATAATCATGCGTTTCTAGTGTCGAAAGATGTTTTGGGGAAATTGTAATCGTTTGTCCTTGAAGTAGTTTTTTTTGTAGGGTTTCCGGCAATCTAATTTTCATTTACTACTACAGTTTTTTTTTTTGACAAAACAAAAAACTTTTGTTAAAAGTAAAAACCATGAACCCAATCAACGGAAACTATTTGCCTATGGGCAAAAAAGCATATACGTATCAATCAAACTACATTGGTGCACCACCATCCATGTTCAAAATGAATATCTGTTCTGTCAATGAGATCGAACCACCAAATACGGACGGCAAATATTCTCAGATGCCGCCATACTATAAGCTTGGTTTTCAAGAAATTAAAAACTGCCCATTCTACAATTATACAATGCCGAATTATCCGTGGAACTAAAGATGTTGTACATGGAAAATTTATTTAAGATTAATATTCTTTTTCTAATAAATATGCAACCCATCTACCTCGTTGCCGGTTTCCTTGGTACATTTATAATTTCCGTGGTTCTTTTTCCGCAAATATACAGAACTTTCAAAACAAGAGATGTTGAAGGAATTTCGCTTACATGGCTTGTTATGCATACATTTGGATGCTCACTGTGGATTCTCTACGGTGTTGGTATTGCCTTAAATGATAGTTTCCTCGATGCCGCACCTATATTGTTTACAAATGGACTCCTGGCACTTTCCACCTTGGCACTTTTGTATGGAAAATTTAAATTTGGAAAGCCACACAAAAAGCAAATTAGGAGGATGGACGGCTAAAATATGGTAAACATATGGTTCTATTCAAAAACATAATGATCCTGAACCATTTACATTTGATACGTTTGTCTTATATGAAACTGATAAATATAAATTTAAAACATTACAGATTGAGGTTTAAGCATTACAAGGTGAGACACCTAATGATTTTTCATGTACAATCACGAAACCACAAGGAGAAAATTCTCAAACATTCACGAGTGGTAGTACCTCGAATACGTACTTACTTTAATGATCGCACCAGATTTTATTTTTTGGATAATTGAAAGAAGTATAACGTAGTCTAGGACAGAATCACATTTTTTTTTGGTTTTTAAAAAAAAATATAAAAAATAAATTAATGAGCAAATAATTGACATATTTATGCGTTCACATACGAAAGAACCGGCGATAACTGGGACAACGGTGGGAGATTGCTGTTTGAACCACGGTGGTTTGGATGCAGAATTTGACTTTCTACGAGAGCAAAGAATTCGTTCCATTCATTGTATCGGAGTCGGTGGAATTGGCGTCAGTGGTTTGGCTGCTATTTTGAAGCAACGTGGATACACAGTAACAGGCGTGGATAGCCAACACTCTGCAAGAATTCACTACTTGGAGTCCTTGGGAGTAAAGATGGTCTCAGATTCTGTAGCACAGGTCGCCGAAACAGACTGTGTTATTTATAGTCAACAGATTAAGCCGGGTCGTGCTGATAGGCAGTTAGCGAAAAATCGTGGAATCCCACTTTATTCGCGGGGGGAATTCCTGGCTCAGATCATCGGCAATAGCCGAAGCCTGGTGGTGGCTGGATCACATGGAAAATCAACGACCTCAGGTTGGGCTGCTTTTTCCCTACAGGAAGCTGGTGTCAGTGTGAATAGCTATTTAGGGGCTGTGATATATGGAAGACAGACATCGATTTCCATAACAGCCCCTGATGCGCCTTGGGTTTTAGAGTCGGATGAAAGTGATGGGTCTTGTTTTCTGTTGTCACCCACTTGCTTAGTGATTACGAATATTGATACCGAACACTTAAGAACTTATGACGGTTCAATCGCTGTCTTACAAGATCGCATGGTTGAATGGGCGAACGCCATCGGTCCATCTGGCTTGGTGATTCTCTGTCAAGATGACCCTGGTATTCAAGCTATTTTGCCACGCTTAAAAGGACGGAAATACACCTATGGTTTTTCAGAAACAGCAGATTTTCAGCTGTTAGCTTGCGACCAGCATGGTGCAGATTGTGAATTGCGTTGGCGAATACCAGAAGGCAAAGAACATACTGCGAAAATGAGACTGCTGGGTCGGCACAACGCGCTTAATGGCTTAGCGGCCTGGATCGCAAGTCGTGAATTCTTTCAGCTAGATGAGTCGAAATTAACAGCAGCGTGGTGCGAATATCCAGGTGTCAAACGTCGCATGAGTATGCATGGCTGGTTGGCATTGGATGAGGGTGAGGCTTTGATTATTGAAGATTACGGCCACCACCCTCGAGAAATCGAAGCCACCTTGGACGCTTTACATTCTTTTTGGTCCGACAAGCGGATTGTTATGTTATTGCAACCACCATACCGCTATAGCGAAATGCAGGATTTATTCGATGAATTCGTAAATGTCCTTAAAAATGTTGATCAGATTTGTTTGTTGCCGATATGTGCGGGAGGGGAAACGGAGAATTTTGGTATAAGTTCAGAAAAACTAGCTGTTGCCATTGAAAGAGCGGGAGCACCATTGCCACCTATTGTCTATCATGATTTAAAAGAGGCTGAAAACGGCATGTGTCGCATACTACAATCAGGTGATGTACTTCTCTTACAATTTGTTGATTTTCAAGGCACGAGAATTTTTACAAAGAATGACAGGTTCAAAAGGATTTGAATGATGGTTGTACTTAATCTTTGCGACGAATGGCGAAATTTAGTATTCACCATCCGTAAAGTAAATTTGATTGATCTTCTTGTGGTTTTTCCTCTGGATGATACTGCTTTAACATGTTGTAAAAATGAAGGAGTTGAGTTTCGATCAAAATAACAAAGTTTTTGCTCGAAATGCTTTAGAAGCGAAAGCAAAAAAAGTAGATAAAGCCATTCATTTATGGGAACAAACCTATTCTTTTTGTAATTTTCTGTAGTAGGTTTGTAAAAATAAACGTCAATAAAAAATAAAAAATAAATTAAAATAATAAATAATTCAAGTTGAGGATGAAGAAGAAAAGTCATATTTATGATGTAATAATTATTGGAGCTGGTATTGCAGGAGCAACATGTGCGTATCGATTAACAAAATACGGTCATACAAATATACTGGTATTGGAAGCAGAATCTCAAGTTGGTGGTCGTATCCTTTCCATAGATACAAATCATGATAAATCAAAAAAAACAAATATGGTAGAGTTGGGACCGAGATGGATTCATGATGTTTGTTTGAGAAACGATACCCATTTGACCTTGTCAATGGCGAAAGAGGTCGGAGTAAAATGGAATACGCTTAAAGATTCAGTTGACAAATATATTTATAATATGGTTGATGACTCGAACGTAAAATTACCATCGGATATATTAACAAATAAAAAATATAGAAACTCCATCATTGCGGACGCTTTTTCGGTCGACGATGATGGATTTCCTGCAGCCTATCTTGAAAATGATCGTAATCCTTCTAATATAAGAACACCACCTTGCGAAAACCCAAAATCAAAATCAGAATCCAATATGCATTATGATTTATTCGTCACCGATGGATATATCAAACTGGTACATGCACTTTTAAAAAATATAAATGTAAAATGTAATTATCAAGTAACGGATATTTCTCATAAAAAAACAAATGATCTGTATTGTATTGTTTGTTCTAATGAAATTCAATTTTTTACAAAACATGTCGTCGTTACCCTCCCTCCTAGTGCAGTTTTGAAACTTCGAATTCCTTCACTTCCTACCTCTGTTCGAAAGGCATTAAAGTCTATTCACATGTGTCACTATCAGCAAGCCGTATTTACATTAAAAAATCGTTCGTGGGGTCGAACGGGAAAATTATACATCGATCCATTGTCCGCACGGTCCCGATATATGTATGGTGAGAAATTGTTACTTCTTCCCTACGCATCTCAAATTGTATATTCATGGCTAACATGGACATACGTAAAGATGAATAAGAAAACCATTTACAATAGGGGATGTCGGTTTATATGCAACGTCGAACCATATTACAGAGGTAAAATCAAAGACGAAGTTACGGATTTCCAATGCTCCGATTGGGAGAATTCTTATTCGAGTGGTGATTTTTACCAAGAACGATCTCATCTTCAGAAGAATCTGAATGATGGTGGCATTTACTTCGCTGGAGAACACACATCAACGACCCGTTATGGATTTGTTGATGGTGCGATTGAGTCAGGAAAGAGGGTGTCTGATCAAATTAAAGACAGAACCAGAAATATTTGAAAAAAAATTTCCTTCTAATAAAAGGAAGATGTCCATTGAATTTAGCATTGTTGGCGGCGGGATTGCCGGTTTGGTTGCCGCAAAAAAATTAGCAGAGAAGGGATATTCTGTACATCTTTACGAAAAGGAAGGAAAATTTGGAGGTCGTCTTCAAACAGTGTACGAAGATGGCGAAGTGCTGTACGAGGCCGGAGCATGGCGAATTTTAAAAAACCATAAACGATTCCAAGAACTTGTCAAAGAACTTGATTTAACGTTAATTGACATTGATAAAAAGATTCAATGGAAAGGCTTCAAGGCAATCCCTTTTACCGCATCAAAAACATCATTTCCAGTGCCTCCGGTGAGCCTCACGAAGTTTCAGGAAAAATGTTTACACCAGCCGATTCCACTCGTAGATCAAGGACAACAAAAAACGGGATATGATCTACGGTGGGAAAGTGTCTACGATCCAGCATATAAAAGGGGTGAAAGTGATGAAACCTTTTTCGTTATCAAAGAAGGAATGGACGAAGTCATAAATGGGTTGGTCAGACAACTATCTACTATGTCCAATGTGACTTTGTATCCCAATCATTGTATCCAAGACATTCGGTATACTAATGGTTCTTATAAAATAAACTTTACGATTCGAAAAGAAAACGTTTATGAACGGCATGTTCGAAGTACATCATACTTGGTCCTTGCCATTCCCCTTTGTGACTTGAAAAAAATTAAATCCTTGTCTATTGAGCCTAATTTAGCGACGGTCATCTCGAGACCGTTGTTCCACATTATGGCAAAATCCAAAAATATTGGAAAATCATTTGGGAAAATTATTGTCAATTCCCCTTTATCTCAAACAATTTCGACCTGTTACAATAATGACTGGTTTCAAATTTCCTATAGCGCCGGTCGGTTTGCAATGTTGTTTCATAATTTATATCTTACCTCCAAATCAACATGGAGACGATATCTTGAGTCAGAATTTTACTCCTATTTTTCAAAATCGATTCGGATCGACAAGATAGTCCCACATTTTTGGCGTGATGCTGTACACCGTTGGCTTCCCAATTATAAAACAAAAGTCACAACATTGTCGGAACGGAATATTGTCCCACATCCACGAAAATATAAAAACCTATACCTTATCGGCGAATGTTTTAGTACAATGCATGCATGGACGGAGGGTGCTTTGAAAACAGTTGATGTTTTTATGGAGATTGTTCAAAAACAACCAGCTCTTACAAAAACGAAACCAAAAGAATATGTCATTTACGACGGGAGAATTATTAATGTCAGTTCATTTAAACACGTTCACCCGGGATCGAGAGGGGCAATTGAAGATCATCTCTTTGAAGATATAACCGATCTGTGGAATCAATATCATTCCATGAGTGCCTCCAAATATATGATTCCACTTGAAGAAAGATAACTCGTGGTTCCTTTTGGCACGTAAGGAACAATTTAAAAAAAAAATATCCTTATTTTTATCTTTAAATGGATTAAAATTTAAAAAAAAAATATATGTTAAAAAATAAAAAAATGTTAACATATACGTTAGATGAGAATTTAAATGGTGGTTTGACACGATTGAGTGGTGCATTTGTTCTTATGCTTGACGATGGAGGAGCGGAATCGTCGTACAGCGAGAATATGAACGTTGCGACTGCATTTCAATTTGTTGTACCGTATTCCGTCCATATTACGATAAATACCGAAAACGGTTTTGATTATTTGGCGCTATTTAAAAATAATTATGGTAATTTGACATTTGACCGTGAAGCATCGACAAAGTTCACGACCGTAGCCCCCGAAGATTTTATTGTGGCAGAGAGCGGTAAAAAAGTACTCGACTATACCTTTGGAGTAGGGGACACAATTACTGTGGCTTTTGGATCAAATGGGTCTACTCAATTGAGTGGTTTTCGGATAACCATGTTCCCAACGACTACCTTTGCCCTGACCAACGTTGACCTTCTTCTTTCCGACTTTCCAGCCGAATTTTTTAAAGGGAAGCGGATAAGCCAATCTAAATTTGGGGGAGAAGTAGCTGGATACAACTTTGACGGTTGTGTCTTTCAAGATTGCCAATTCGATCAAACCGTCGTGAACGATTCATTACTAACAGCCACAAGATTCGAAAGATGTACTTTTACGAACGTTGAACTGAGGAAAATTGTGGTAGATGCTGCAACCTCCATGGATGACGAATGTGTACTAAGAACTGTTTTGGGAGTTGACATTGTTGGAACAACAGAAAACCTACCAAAAGATTACAAGATAATCAATGGTCATTTCTTTGGACCTTATACTTCACATTTTGGAAAAGTGTTTGGGGTTATCGACCTACGAGGCGTTGATTTTACAGGCTGCGATTTTAGGGCCACTGATTTATCGGAAGCACGTTTAGGCGATAATATGTCGAAGGGAATTCTTTCGGGATTGGGAACGGCTATGTCCGTCATTCAAGCTGAGGAAAGTTTTTTCGGGGCCAGTTCCTCTTTATCCGCAGATGGTACGATCTTGGCAGTCGGTGCTCCTCGAAAAGACAGCAGCGAACAATATACAGGCATGGTAAGGGTATTTATATTCGATGGTTCTTGGCAACAACTCGGGCAAGATATTGTTGTGGACGACAACCCCCTGTATTCAGATCAACTTGGCTATTCGGTATCCCTCAACGCAAGCGGAACCCGTCTCGCCGCCGGAGCTGTACAATCTGTAGGTGATAGATATGGGTTCGTGAAAGTATATTCATTCGACCAAGGTGGTTGGACTCAGCTCGGAAATACCATAGAAGGAACCGGTGTGAATGACAACACAGGAATTGATGTTGCTATGTCACTCGTTGGAGATCGAATTGCCGTTGGAGCGTATAAAGATGATAATGACACCACCGATATACTCGAAAATCAATTGGCAGAAGAACGTGTTTTATTGACGGACATAGCAATGAACTCTATTGGTACTGAAGAAGAATTAAATGTTCCTGATAGTGAAGATATAAGGAACAGAATTCTAGAACTACAACAACAGATAAATAAGCTAAAGAACAGTGGCTCGATATCGATTTATCAGTTTGAGGATGATCAATGGGTACTCGTCGGTAACAAGATTGAAACCGATGTTCAAAATGGCAAACTTGGAAGGCGGGTTTTTTTCTCGTCCGATGGCACTACCGTATTAGGCTTACTTGCCACTTCAAAAAATGAGGCTCGGGTATACAGGGAAATAAATAATGTCTGGAATCAACTAGGGGAGAAAATCGTTATTGAGAGGATTGCTGTTCTCTCTGGTTCCGGCGATATAGTAGCTGCGGCCATTAAAGATGAACAAGACAGGAATTTTGTTCAAGCATATAGGTATGACAATGGTGAATGGACACCTTATGGAAACCCCATGAGTGCACCTGATTACGGACAAATTGGTGACATAAGCATAACAGCAGATGGTTCGCATGTACTTTTTCACGAAGAAAATAATTTTGATATTTACCTTTATCAGTGGAACGGTAGCGATTGGTCGCTTAAAGTCGGTCCAATTGATTCACAGGGAAGTAACATAAATATGAGAAATGAGTTATCTGATACTGCCAATGTCTTTGTGATTGGAGATTTCCTCAACGACTCCGTCAAAACATTCCGCTTCATATCAACGGTGTGGCCCACTGGCTATGCCATCCATGGCGATTTTTTATACAAAACAACATTAAGTCCAACCGATGAAATTATCCTTGCTGCTGCTCCTGAACTTCGAGACGAAGCAACAAGAGATGAATACCTTCGAACAGTTATAGAATATTTGGTACCGGATAATGGTAAACTCCTTATCCCCTCTACAGCATTTGGGTCACCCTTTCTTGACAACGGTCGTCAATATACAAACGTACCAAATCCCGGTGGTACCTCGATGATTTTTCCAGATCTGGAATATAATTATTACCTAATTTCTGAGGAAGGTGAATCTTTCACTGCAGTTATTCCTGGTACCTCTGGTGCTCTTTTCACAAAACGTGGTTCGGATCTATTAGTGGAATATCAGGGCCAAAAATACGTTTTGTCAAAAGGAGATGAGTTAATTGTCGGTGATTATCTTCAGATAAAGAATGGCAGTTTTTTCATCATTTATTTAAGAACAGGAACGATTTGTTTTGATGGTTCCGAGCTGGTGGAAACCGATCAGGGTTATATCCCCATTTGTAAAATTGATAAAAGCGTTCATACAATCGGCAACCAACCTATTCGGCAAGTCAGTTGTACGCGATGTGCCGACAACCACATGGTACGTATTCAAAAAAATTCCTTTGGAGAAGGAATACCCAATAAAGATACCTTGATAACATTGAGGCATAAGATATCCTACCAAGGGAGGATGCGACCTGCAGCTCACTTCGTTCGACGGAAAGGCATTTCACTCGTCGAAAGTCATAACCAAGTGGTATTCAATGTCATGTTACCAACTCATACTCGTATGCGCGTGAACAATATGCTTACAGAGACACTTCATCCGGATTGTATTTAGTAACAAAGCATTTTGACAAATTTGTGACATCCGGTTCAACGGTAGAAGCGTTTGTATAATATTCGCTTTTCTCCAATTATCGACTCGTTCAACAAATAGCCAATGTAAATAACCCTTTTTTGATTATTTCCCGGGGATGGTGCTGATGTGGGTATTGGTGATGGTCGTCATAAACAATTCAATCTACAAAGCTATTTCAAAAAATACAGCAAATGGACCCTTTTGATTCGACATGGAAGTCGTTTGCCTCTTTTGTCAGAAAAATATAACGAAGTAACTTTATTTCAAATCAGAAACCACTATTGAGAAGTTAAGCATAGGCCTATTATCTTGATCTATTGCATATATTTTAAACTCGTAGGTTCCTTCTAAAACACCAGCTACCTCGAAAACAAAAGTTATTGAAAATGGACCAGCAGATATCGGTAGCTCTAATCCGCACAACGTGTATGTTCCCTCCGTTGTACCACTGTAGGGATTGATCCACTCTTTGGTAGTGGTTTGTGTAATATCAAATTTATTTGAATGGACTTGCATTGAGTCTAAATAGATTTCTATGATACCGTTAGCTGTCAATTCAAGATCCGTTAAGGTACCGATTATCGTGTTATGATATGTAATATTTTTCACGATTGGATCCTGACAAGGATTGGTGAACAAAGTGGAACTACATGGATCATCAGGAGACGGGCCAGACAAGCAACAACATTCGACATTAGTCATTACAGCTATTGCTCCACCATAGTCCTGTAATTCTACAGATGGGGGCGCGGGCGATGCACAAGTGCTTGGAGTTGGTGATGGCGTAGGAGTTGGCGTAGGAGTTGGTGACGGCGTTGGCGTTGGCGTTGGCGTAGGAGTTGGTGATGGCGTTGGCGTAGGAGTTGGCGACGGCGTAGGAGTTGGCGACGGCGTAGGAGTTGGTGACGGCGTTGGTGTTGGTGACGGCGTTGGTGTTGGTGACGGCGTAGGAGTTGGTAACGGTGAGGAGACGCATAAAAATTTCACTGTTGTGAAATATATCGCCATACTTATTCCTATCAAGAAAGCTATTGAAAAAACTACAAAATGAATATTGAATATGTTTATAGCGTCTTCATTCCTCCTGGGACTACAATTCCTGTAACGAAGACACAAACATTTTCGACCATTCCAAACGAGGAGCTTCCTCCGAAGGAGCAGGTTTACGATTTTTCATTGCATGGTTTATGCCAATATGTCCAATGTATAAAAGAGATAGTTAAATACATAAATTGATTTTTTTCACGTAAAAATAATATTATATAAGAGAAAAAACCTGATATAAAATGAACGTTGCAAGTTTCTTTCCTTCTTACACCCCGATCGACAGTAATTCGTTTTACCAGGACTTGTACGAGATGAAAGAATTTCATGATCTTGGAAGTCCGGGGAAGATGGATGGATTTTATCACCACCAAATTTTCCCCGCGCGATTTCTGTCACCATGGACAAGTTTGTATTACAATTCATTACTGTTGATCCATGATACTGGAACTGGAAAAAGTGCATCCATTGCTGCCCTACTGAATATAACAAAAACGTACAATCCAAAAGTCAGAATGCTATACTTGACACGAAATGATGTACTCATTGCAAACTTTAAACGTGAATTATTAAAGCTTTGTCCTTATCTGAACCAAGTCATCGCAAAAAATGAAGGTCGATATGAGGACAACAAGGACCTTGTTTTTCGGCACGAAATGATAGATTTTTCAACGTTTGCAACCTTTGCCAATCGCCTAAAGGATTCGCCCGTTCAATTGCAAAAAAAATATAATAATGCATTGATTATTTTCGATGAAGTACATCATTTGGTCAATGAAAATCTTTTAACATATATGCGAATTCAAGAGTTTCTCGAGAAAATACCAAGGAAACGATTGTTATTGTCCACGGCGACACCAATGCGCGATAGTTTATTAGAGGCAATTCTCTTACTCAATTTGATGATTCCACCAGATGAACGTTTGCCGGTTGGAGAGGGATTCATCAAAAAGTACCTCAGGTCTCATGAGCGAAGGGAGTTGAAAGAGTATTCACACGAACGTTTGGTGGAATTTGACTGGAAAAGCAAAGAGGTCGAGGAACAATTTCGTCAAAAAATCAAGGGATATGTCAGTGTTTTTCGACAAACAGCAGAAGATATTCCTATCCGTTATATAGGCGAATGTGTTAAACCATTGCTTTATACCATCATTTATGAAGATGTTCTCTCCGAGTTTCAGACCAAATCATATTTGACGGCGTTTGAGAAGGATGTTCGTGTGCAGGGTGCGGCTACGGTAGATAATGTAGATCAATATAGTAGCTTTTACTTGAATTCGTTACAAGCGTCACTTATGGTATTTCCGGATGGTTCCTACGGACAGGACGCAAAACGTTATTTTGAACAAAGGCGCAACAACCAAAAATTTTACGATAACTATAATCACTTATTTTTTGAGGAAACAGGTATGCGTCCCACACAATCGCGTGATGAAAATTTACGATTGCTTCAAAAATATAGTCAAATCTATTATTCCATTATACGTGATATAACTGATCCTGAAAATGAAAAAAAATGTTTTTACGTGTATAGCGATAAAATCAACGGCTCTGGAATTTTGCGAATCATAAATTTGTTGACACAGGTATTTCATTTTTCCCTCTTTCGGGGGAAACAGTTGTCTTGGAATGAAGCCAACAAAGCAAACCGATGTCTGTATTTGAATGAAAAAGACGGGCAAGTGATCAATGTTGCAAAACAACTCGAGGTTTTCAATTCGTATGAAAATCGTCATGGTGAATACATTCGTGTTGTTTTTGGAACGGACAAGACGAGAGAAGGTGTTACAATAAAAAATATTCAAAAAATGCACATTATCACACCGAATTGGAATTTTGGAAAAAAAAATCAGGCTGAGGGACGGGGAATTCGTTTAAATTCCCATGCCGCATTAGAAAATGCGGAAGTAGACATCTATCTTCATTGTGCTATCCCCCGGCACGCACCGCTAACAAAAAGTGTCAACTTTTTGCAATATATTCGAAGCGAAGTCAAAGAAAAGAATAATTTCTTGTTTTCCTATGCCTTTCTTACATCGGCCGTGGATTGTCAAATAAACTATTATAATAATTATCGGCTAGCAAATGATTATTCAGCATCTTGTTATTTTCAAAAATGCAAATACTCCTGTGAGGGAATTACCAAGATCAATGTGAAGCACCTTAATTCATCAAATTTGAACTATTTCTACCTGTTATCGAATGTCCATCGCATCATGCCCTATTTAAGTAATCTCTTTGTTCGCAATATTGCAAAGGTGATTACATTTGATGAACTAAAAAATGTATTAAAAAAGGAAAATATTACCGATTTAATTTTATTCGAGACGATTAATATCATAATCGATGAGCCAATTTTGATTAAAAATCCCTACAATATTTCTTTATTTCTTTGCCGGGAAGGTGACTTGTTTTACGTCAGTTCGGTTCGGAATTTACCCGAAGGAGAACTAATTGGAAATGATAACATTATGCCGGAATTTTCCATCAGTCACACAGTAAATCAAATACAAATAAATCTTTTTCAAAAATTTTTCCCTCAAAAACTTGAATTCCTCTCAAATCTCTTGTCGGAAAATAAGGATGAGATTGCGAGAGATTTTTTCGATTCATTCCCATCTCCAATGAAACAACTGTTGGAGGCGAATGTCCCCAAACCGGTACGCGATCGTTTGCTAAACAAAGAACCAGTTGAAGCTACTCCAGTAAAGCCTGCTATTTCGTTGGACGATGCAAAGATTAAAAAGTATAAATTTTATGGGTTGATTGACAAGGATAAATTCAAACTTCGGGATGTATCGGATGATGCAGAACGCAAGAGCAACAAAACGAAGACAAAAGGGGAAAATTGTCAAACGGTCCAAGTTGACAAGATTATATTTTATATTATTCAAATTTTAACAAAACATGAGGAACCTACCTTTGAACAAAATATCGAGACAATTGTGCATCTGATTCCTCCAAAGTCATTAACCTTAAACGAAAATTTACGAAATATTCTTGCAATGGATCGCGAGGAAATAAAACAACATGTCGCTGAAACAGGCAAAGAATGGGAAAAAATGTATCCCGATGACTACCGCTTCACCCACGAGGAATTAAAATATTATGCTTTGTTAAAAATTTTGAATCAAAGACGAAAAATTTTATGCGAGTTTTTGTTTCAACGTATGAAACGATATGGATTAATTTTCTAAAATATGATGTTTTCTTTTTCTTCGAATAATAAAAAATGTCATGGGATGTTTTTGTTTCATTGTCCTCACTTGGTGTTTTTGGAAAACTTTATGCCATAACTGATAACAAGCTCCTCATTATGAACCACACTCTGACACTTCTCCATCGAAGGACTTTGAACACGGTTCATTGTGAGCAAGAGTTTGGCATTCAACATGTACTGATGAATGAAAATTATATTGTATATTTGAAACATGAAATGTTCGAACCATATTGGTGTATTGAAATATTCCGCCATGGCGAATATAAAACACTGTTTCGGAGAATTGTACATCGAAAAAAAATCTATCCTCAACAATTTTCACTGGATGGACATTTACTGGGGCTGGTCACCATGAACACTCTGTACGCGGTCTATTATACGGTCATGGACATTCGAAATGGAGAATCGGTGCACTATTGCTGTGAACGAAAAATGACAAATATACGAACCCCGTTTTTCTACCTTTATGCACCACCTCTTATTTTTGTGTACAATGACCTTGTCGTGCAAACCTTTGGTACCAATCAATGTACCTTGTATCGTCTCTCGTCTTCCACTTTGTACAAACGGATTCACTTTCCAGGAGTCATTCTCCAGTTAACAATGAATGACAAAAATCTTGTCGTTCTGATTGTAAGGGGAAATGCATTTCGAATCGTTATACAAAACCTGGAAACTGGGAAACGAACTCATTATTTTCTTCCTTCAGAATCTTCACCCCAAAAGGGAATGATTAAAAGTTCATCGATGCTGTTAGTGTTTGCTACGAAAGAAGGTCTGTTCATAGTTTTTGATTTTCGTGTTGGAGCTTGGTATCGATATGATTTGAATTGTACTTGTCATACAATTGTGGTTCAAAACAATATGGTGTATCTAAGTGTCAGAGAGAATAACTTTTGGAAAGTCATGGAGATTTCTTTTACCATGATCCCAACACGCGAATTGTTTTTGTTCGTGTATAAGGGTATTCTTGGCAATGTCGATGAGAATTATGATCTGAAACGCTATCTTTTAGAATTTATTGGACCACCAGTGTATCGTGGTCCGATAAAAACACATTTATTTTTGGATCAGCTTTGTCAATATTAATTCATAGTCATCGTATATTGTCTTTCGTACTATTCGCTTTAAATGGCCTTTCACTGGCTTTGCGAATACATCAAGTGCAGAATTGATTTGTATATCAATATTGATATTTTTGATTGTCAAATCATGATTCAAGTCAATCAGTACGGTTGATTGATAAAAATCAGAATGACTTGATTTTGTCGCGAGTGTTACGATAAATTTTTCGAAATTTATCTTTAAATCGATCTTGACATTAAAGAACCGTTCGCGCAATGCGCTGGGGATCCAGCGTTTCAGTCGCTGAATTTCTGGTGTCATTATTTGACAGTTCGTTTCAATAAATACCATTTCCCCCTTTTCAGTTACATATTCTGATGATACAAGATAGTGAGGATGGTTTGAAAAAAATTGATACTGACGGATTTTTTGTCGAATTGTGTTAACAATATTCATAAGCTTTTCTCTATATAAAATATTAATTTAAATTAAATATTGATAACATTTTCGAAAATCCTTCGGAGTACATATTCAGCATATTTTTTGAGGACAGTTTATAATCCAAAAATGAATATTTATTCATGTCCAATTCAATGATTTTACAACGATCCAAAAAAGGCGCATTTTTGATGGACTGAAGTTCCTGCATGGGTGTCACAAACAAATTCCAAATAATTTTCCAAAAATCCAATGTATCGTCAGTGTCCAGACACATTGTGCCTTCCGCGGTGATCCCAATGGCATGTCCTGTTGATGATATTTTGTGGATTGGAAAATTGCTTGTCAAGAATCCATCAAAATAATGATCACCTTCGTATTGAAAGTGACTAAATATGAATGGAAGGTTACAGGACATGCGAAGTGCGTCCAAAACGTTTATTTTTGGATGAGTCTCCGATGACAAACTCATTTCTTTCTTCTGAGAATAGTTGTAGGTAACACAAATCAAATTTTTCCTATAATCTTTTTCAATTTCTTCCAATGTCGGAACGTTATCTCTCTTGAGTAAAATCATTTCCGTTAAAATCTCATTAAAATCATCGTATCTCAAAATACCATCTCCTTTCAGAAGTAGACCTAAAATACTTGCTGGTTTGATACGTGATAAATATTTGAATTGTATAAAACGGATAACAATATCACAGGGCTCATAACCTATGATTAATAAGAATGAGATGACGGACCCAATGGATGTACCAATATATGTCGTAATACCATCCATCGTGCCTGTATCTTGTAAATATTGTAATGCACCCAAAACCACAAAACCTCTCACCCCACCGCCGCTTAGAACCAATGTATCGAATTTTTCCATAAAATTTATGTTGTCCTTGTCATTTTATTAAATAATTTAAAATAAATTGTCTAATAAAGAATTCAATGACGGAATTCAGTATTGACTTTTTTGACTATGAAAGTGCATTTTACAACTCTTTCACAATGTATATTGTGCTGCTGGTTATTTTTGTTGTGGCTTATATTACCTTGATTGGGACGGTTCTCTACCTAACACAAAATGGTAAAAGAGGTCTGGCTATTGCTTTCACAATTTTTATGCTTCTTCCCATTTTCGGAATCAACCAATTCATTGGTATTTTCATTGGGCTTGCAGTGATTGTCCATTATGCCCGTAAAAAGAAATTGGAGAGATTTATGAATCCATTCTTATTTTTACTTATTACACTCGTGTATGCATTCATTTGCTATTTTACTATTCTGAATACATTGTATCTTTTTGGTAATGCAAATTTATATGAAATCCAAAATCAGAGTTTATATCGCTCGACCGAGATTAGTCTCCATGAACTCATCAAAAAGCGATTCATCAAGCCTGGAAAAGAAAACGTCATTCGCAAACAAATTGAGCAGGGCAAGCAGAACGTCATGTCAAAACGTATTGTCATTGGACTTTTGACAAAGAATGGTGTAAAGCATGTTTCAAAAACGAAAGAGAAAATCGAACGACTGTGTAGGCATTTCGCAGACTATCGCGTGATTATATTTGAAAACGATAGTACCGACAATACTCGCCACGTAATCCAAGCATGGGCGGAGACAGACCCCCACGTTACTCTGCTTAGCTGCGAACATCTTGGCGACAAAGATTGTAAACTACAGGCAACAGATCCAAAAAGCTTTGGATATACTTCCTTTTCACGCTCAGAAAAAATGGCCGGATATCGTCAAGAAATTCTTAACGAGGTACAAACGCACTATACCGATTGGGACTACTTTTGTACATTTGATTTTGATCTCTCCGGTGCATTCTTTGTTGATGGGTTTCTAACTACTTTTAGCAGAGAAGATTGGGATATGGTATATGGAAATGGTATAACGTTTATCCCTCTACCCTTTTTACATAGCAAAGCATATGCTTACGATTGCTTTGCGTTCATTGACAGTAACCATAAATTCGGATCGGAACCACAAATTCCGCATTTCTTTCAATGTAACAAAATTCTTGGAGAGGCTAGCAAAACGATGCAGTGGTACAAATCGAAATCTGGCTTCAATGGCATTGCCGTTTACAAAATCGCATCAATGAAAGGTGCCAGCTACAAACCACAAGAAGGAATGTTGTGTGAGCATGTCTTTTTGCATGCCTCCATGATTGACGCTGGATATGATAGGATCTATTTCAATCCTGCCATGATTTTGTTTCCAGGACAACAATGCGAACATCGTTTCCAAATGGCGATCCAATCCATCCAAGATTTTTTTAAAAATAAAAAAAAAAAATAACTAGAAGAAAATGAAACAAAAAATTTTGTTTGCTAGTGTCACCTCCATGGTGATTTCGATTATCGTTTTCGGTATCGCAGTTGCTGCCTTGGTTCTTGTATTTTTTCCACCCAATGGATTGAATCCTCAGGCAATAAAAGACATCAACAACTTATATGATGCGAATTCGACTTGTGTGACAAGAAGGCTCGAAGTAGAAGCAGATTTATTACGTAAAATACCTGTGGACAAATGCGATGGATCATTCAGCCCACCCTTTGGGCCCATATAAATCTAAAAACATATTTTTTTGCGAAACAAAGATGACAAAAAAATATTATTTCCCCCCTGTTGGATTCGGGGTGTGGTATCAATTTGGTGTTCTTTCCGTAATGACTGACGCCATTCCCCATAAAATATATGGCAGTTCAGGTGGTTCCGTCGTATGTTTCGTATCACTTTTAAAAAAAGAGGATCGTGACTTCGATTCCATCATGAGAATCTATCAGAACGCTTGTAAATCACATTGGTGGAATTTGTACCAATGTCTACATCAATTCCTGGAAGAAATTGAAGTCATTATACATTCGTATGATGAAGAATACATCAACATGAAATTGAAAAACATCGAAATTGAAGTTACCGAATGGAAATGGGGAGGCTTCCACGGACACTTCATTCAGCCGAAAACCATTCAAGAACTCCATCACCTGGTCTTGGCATCATCGTTTGTTCCATTTGTTTTTTGGCGGCCTTGTCCCCTTTTTTATGAATGGCAGAATAAGTGGTATTTTGATGGATTTTTTGCAAACATGTCAGAAGTGGACTCGTCTTTTCAAAAAATAAATAGTTATCAGTATGGCACGCTTATCCCCCGTGATGTGAATACAGCGTTATTACTCTATGAGAAAGGGAGACAGTATAATTTCTCTGCACCAAATCAACCATTCACAGTGCTAGCGTTTTTCCAAATGACATGGAATATTGTTCGTGATTTTTTACAAGCTACTTTGTCATACATGCTCCCGTCGAACATGAGGCTTCAAAAATAACTGGGAATGTCGTTTCCATCAATTTTTTCCGGATTTTTCGTAATGCTTGACTACATTCATGGGGTGTCTTTTCACCTGAAAACCAAAATCGTTGAATATCGCGAAAATCACTAGGCAGTGAAACAATGTCAGGATACTTTGAATCTTTATCCAGTGTAATTGCCTCTTCCGCTAGACCTTCGAGTGCTAGAAGGTGCTTCATTATACAATCTCGACACATTTTCTCTTGATGTGATAAATGGTCCTCACATAAAATACACTGTTTGCAAATTTCACGGAGATTGAACTGTGTATCTAAAACAGGCAACATTTTACCATCCATTACTTTTCCCGAACCTTGCAATGTTGGTTCCGATCTCATTGGCTGTGTCGTTGGCTCTGTCGTTGGCTGTGTCGTTGGCTCTGTCGTTGGCTCTGAGTTGACTACGGGTGATGGAATGTCCGGAGGATCCATGGCTGAATTTTCTTGGGGTGCGACATAAAACACTTGATTGTTAACAGGTAATGTTCCATAATCGACAAATCCAGCGTTATTTTGAATGAGGCTACTATTATCAAATATTTGTGAATATTTATGATACATATTTTATTATCAATAACTTTTTTTTTTCCAAAAAAAAATCAATGTATCTGTTAGGTTCATTTTTTTTTTATGGACCTTTTAAGTAAAGATGGAGTACTTTCTACCACCCATCTTCACACAGGACGAAAAAAATGATAAAAAATTCATGACTCAGGCTATCGAAAGAAACAGTTTCAATCTACTATTCGCGTCTGCACGGTTAAGAGATGACAGGGATCTCGTAACGCTTGCAGTTACAAAGGATGGCTATACCTTGAAGTTTGCTTCAGAACGCTTACAAAATGATAGGGATATCTGTCTTCGTGCTTGTCGAAATTCGGGGGCTGCATACGTGTCGGTTTCACCCCGGTTACGAAATGATGCTGACATTCTACGCAGCGCCTTGGATACCTATTCGTTAGCATTATATTACGCACCACCTCCCTTATGTGATGATGAAAGTATTGTGTTGAAAGCTGTGGAAAAAGCAGGAATGGCTCTGGCATACGCATCCACGCGATTACAAAATTGTCCGAAAATTGTAATGTGCGCACTTAAAAATATCCCTTATTCATTCTTTTATGCGGATGCTGAATTGAAAAGGAATAAAGAGTTTGTTCTGTCTTGTTTGACAATTACGGCTCGAATCTATCTGTACATTCATCCGGCCTTAAAATGTGACGACATAATCATACGAAAGGTTATCGAGCACGATGCCAGCAACTTGATTCATGCCCCGAAGGAAGTATTGGAGAATGAAAAGTACCTGTCCCTTATTATCCCCAAATATCCTTTCATTTATTTTTATTTATCTGTTGCCAATCGGCAAAAAGAAAGTATTGTGCTCCATGTGCTTGCACACCACTTAGGTTTATTCACATCCATTCCAATTTGTCTGCGAGATAACAAACGGTTTATTTTCGACTTGGTTAAAAAATATCCAAATGTATATCAACATCTGTCACCAACTTTAAAATATAATTCCGAATTTATTCGTGAACTGTATGAAACCAATCGATTGGTGCTACGTTATTTACCATATCCTTATCGAGAAAACCTCATCGCACTCGATAATTGCAAAATGCTCTATGACCATTTGGCGATTTTTGATAGTATAGACATTTACCGTTATGTACAATCCTTCTTGTATTGATCCAAAAATTCGCAAAAGAGTACAAAGCATGGTTTTCCCCACGTTTCGTTTTCAATGAATTTTTCCAGTCCGGGTAATATGTAACTTTTTTTGCAAATTGCAGGAGTATGATGAAATTGCTCTGCTGTTGAAGCCAATGCACATTTTAATTTTTTCTGAAAGGCTAAATTTTTATTCTTTAAATTCTTCATATGTTGAAGAAATGCTTGATTTGCGAACCAAGTGCGAAATGTTTTGGTTGAAAAATCGCCATATTGTTTCAGAAAATAATTAATTTCCTCTGCTTGGAGTTTTAGTTTTTGATTGCCGTTTTTATAATGGAACAGAAATTGATTTTCATTTGTTTCCATGACAGACAATAACAGCTGAGTCGTTGTCTTTGACCGAATCGTGCTGTGATTACATACTCCTTTCTTGCCAATGAAACGGATTTCAATGCCCTTTGCGTTGGGTACAATATGTTCCTTTCGAAGTGTGACAACACCGTAGGAACCGTACTGGGAGAGCCCTTTTTCAGATCCCACCCGAAAATTTCCTTCCATTATTAAGAAAAGTGCTAATGCTATCATTTGATCACGTAAAATCGATGAGGTACTCATGATTCGAAGTTGCCTACATATTTTCTTGATTTGTTGTGCAAATTGTTTCATACTTTTAATTTTCGCGTCCGTTGATTTTTGACGCCATGTGTTCGTATAAAAATATTGACGTTTTCCTTTCGAATTCTCTGCAATTGCGTAGCAATCGGCCCTTCGATCGACGTGGAAAAGGACATTATGGTAGGCAGGGGGAACATATAGGCTTTGTAAATGCTGCAGTGTACCAGGTTCCTTGATCCGTTTCCCGTCCTGTAAAAAAATATATTTGTTGCCGTGTTTCCTTCGCAAGATGGTATATTCATTTACCGACATCTTTACCATTATGGTATTTTTTTTTGTTGCAAAAATGTCATCATCCGGAAAAAACACAAATGGGCAATAATTTTAAACGAATAAACTTTAAAAAATTTCCCTATAACATAAAATGAGTTGTTTGTTTGATTCCATCTCCAACTTTTTACCGAACATAACCAGTCAGGAACTACGTCACATTATTGTCGATTACTTGCAAACAAATCCTGTTCTCATGGCACCCAAAGTAAAAGCATCTGATATTGTTCGTGCGGAATCACATGAACATCATTTTCCTCGTTACATACAAAAAATGCGAAAATCTGAAACATGGGGTGGTGCTTTGGAAATCCGCTGCTTCTCTGAACTGTTTCATATGCGCGTACGGGTCTTTGTCATTGCAAATCAAAAGTGGATCGAATTTGTGCCACAAGGCGACATTAAGAAAACAATTACAATCCATTGGAATGGCAGTCACTATACCCCTGGTTCATTGATCCCATAAGTTTTTTAATTAGATTGGCTTTCGAAATTGAGCCAAATCCAAATTTTCATAGTTTTCAGGTAAAACGACATTTTGGAATTCCTCCACCTTGAAAGATTGCATTGCATGTTTTAAATCCATAGATCGCATTTTTGGCAATTCATTAAACCAATGTCTTTGTTTGGAAGGATAATATTGGTACATGCCAAAAATAAATAATGTACTTTGAATGAGCATCAAGATATTTATCACCGATGTTCCCAACGATATGAATGCCTTCGCAACATGATCCGGTATACTCATTAACAACCCGGAGGTTAAAAAAATGCCAAAATTTACGCATGGTGGAAGGATACTGGTGCTTATGGCTACGCCGACCATGTTGTTAATATTCTTTTCAATAATAGACGATGCCAAAGGGAACCCCGAAAAAATTGCTACCATAATACCCCATAACATATTTTTCGATGTCGTACGATTCAACATCTCTTGTGTTGGTTCGTAATCGAGTCCCTCAAACAATAAGCCAAATATAATGCCAACCGTTAATGATATAAAAAAACTGATTGAAATACCACGAAGACCGCGCCGAATCAACTGAAGATCCCATATGTAGAGACCAAAAGACAAAGCCAAGACAAAACTCATCACAGGGGAAATTAACATGCTCGCAACTACAATCAAAATTTGATCTTGTATTAATCCAATCGCAGCCAGAATACACGCGGAAAGAATGTAATTATAAAATTCAAACCGTAAATGAGATGAGTCAATGATTTTCTGACGAATACAAAGAATATCACAAACTGATTCCATTTTTGTTTTACGTTAAGAAATCAATTTCTTAAACTAAAAGAAGTGATTTAAAAAGAATGGAAAAAATTATAAAATGGAATTCTATGGTGATAAGATTTGTGTACTATGTTTGACAAAAAATTTTAACGAGGACTTAAAGAGCCACTTCAACATCTTTTCGAATCCCGTAGAATATGAAGTTATTGAGGGTGTCAAAAATCCAATTAACGAAGGTGACATGGATGTAAATCTTTGGACCATTTTGAAACATTCAACATCAGATCCCGTTAGCTGCGACATTTTGAAAAATCATTTGAATATTATTCGAAAATATTATGATGCAGGGATTCAAAGTCTGTTTATTATGGAAGAGGATGCTCGATTCCCTCGTCGTGATCCCAAAAGTATGGAAACGTGGACCAACAGCAACCTTTGGATGAAAAATAATTTACCAAAATGGGACTTGTTCTATTTTGGATATTGCTGTTGGCCGATCCTGGCATCTTTCTGGTGCACTCCACATGTTATTCGGCTTCCTACGCCCCTATGCGCACACGCCTATGTTATTAACCGATCCGGAATGGAAAAAGTACTCAATTTTGTGCAAAATCCAACTTTTGACCCCAATATTCACATTGATAAGCTATTTGTAAAAATTCCGGGAATACGACGGTATGGATGCTTTCCCATGCTCAGCTTTCAAGAAGAATCGCCCGCCTTATATGTTAAAGCCTGTGATATCCTTAATAAAAATGTTACGTTTAAAAGCTTTTGTCAATTCAATGAACGTCTTTGTCTTGGAGTCCCCTTCATTATAATTGCAATCATTCTCATTTCACTCTACTATTATCTAAAATGATTTAAAAGCCTGTATCAACATTGATAAACAACCATGAAAATATTATATACTTGGATCTCTTCCGTTGGGTACTATATGGAGGCCTTTGAAATGTTTATAAAATCGTTGGTTTTATGGAAGGATGATGTTACATTTGTTGTCTTATGCGGCCAACTTGAAATTGCAAACAAAGTCGCCAATCTCTCCGATTCCGTCGGATTGACGACGGAGGTGCGTGTGGTTTCAGACCCTGTATTGGAACATTTGAATCTCTGGAGCGACTATCCGGTTCCCGATGGCGCAAAAGTTGTCTACCTGGATGTAAAAAATTTGCTTTGTGCTCCGCTCTCAAAACTATTTGATGGCTGTTCGAAAGGCATATTATATTGCAAAAAAGAAGGAAATACCGGTTATGATTATTGGGCGGGCGACTTTTTTGTGTCTGGAAATCCGCGGGTCGATGCGTTCAAGCCCGATGTTTTCCTCCTTCAACATTCCACTGAACTAGCGGGATATTTTTCCACCGTCATCCAAGATGTCAAGCAGAACAAAGATTTGCGGAAAGCAATGATATACCATGCCATCAGTCGCAACATTGTGAATTTGGAATACCTTGAAGAAAAGATTTGCTCGAATCCCGCGTACATGATGGATAAATTGATTGTGGCAAACTTTCCTCGAATACGCGGGACCACCTCTCTTGAAATCAAACGTATGGAAACCTTCCTTCGCCATTACATATTGGGTGAGGAAGGGCTCTTAAACTACGAACCCTTCAAAAAGCAAATGACGAAACATAAAATAAATATGCAAACTTTTGAATCCATTCTCGCAAAAAATCAACACCATTTTGACTCTATACATAAGCTTTGTATTGAAAGCAATGAGGCTGTTGAAGGGAATTGTATGTATCAACATTTTGTTCATTTGCCGGTCAAAAACAAATGGAAACAGTTAAATCTGTTTTGGATGGCTTCATGCTCAGAACGTATTCTGGAAATTGGTTTTAACGCCGGTCACAGTTCCCTACTTTTCCTATTGGCAAGGCCGGACTCCGAGCTTGTGGTGTTCGACCTATGCGAACATCGTTATACTGACCCATGCTTCCGCTATCTTGATCACCACTTCCCCGGACGCCTTACATTGATTCCTGGCGATTCGAGAACTACGGTCCCATTGTATACAAAAGAACATTTGCATGAAACATTTGACATGGTCCATGTTGATGGTGGACACAGTATGGAAATTGCCAATCGTGACTTTTTTAACATTCTTCCCTTGGCATCGCGTATCATTATCTGGGATGATACAGACTTTCCACATTTAAATAAATTATTTGAACAGTATTTGGAACGCGGTTTCATGGAAGAAGTTCATGCCAACACAACCGAGTCAAGTGAGCATCGAATTGGTCAAAGATCGTTATGCAAGAAAACGTTTTCCTGGCAAAATAGTTTTATAACCTTTAAAACAGATGGCAAAATGGATGCATTCGGGGAGGGACGCTATATTATTCTTGGTAACCATATCGTCCACGCCTCCTTTGGTAATCGAGAACATTTTCTGAAATTTGACCAAAGTTACACAACATTTACCTCGGTGCGCAAAGATGATTTTTTTATAGTTTGTGGAAAAGAAAAATCAGAAAAAGTTCCTGTCATTCAAGCCGACGGCCAATCTACCTCTTTGACAAAAATGAATCCCATTAATGCTATGCCTTTGGAAGATTAATACACGACATCTTTAATGTCTAGTCACTTGTTCATTGACATAGCTCGGCAGTGTATTAACTGGATGATCCGCAATGGGCAAATGCCAATGAATCGTCAGTGGAACCTCTCTCGCCAATGGAGCCTTAGAGGTCCATTTTTCGCGACAGCATACGGTGTACATTTTCCGTATACGACTAATGATGCCACCAACATTTCGTGGCGGTGCGTGTTTTACTGCCCATTCAAATTGCATTGCTTCAATCTTGGTACGGAATCCCTCGACAATACATAAATGACGCCACTCCGGTGATTTACTTGTTGTATATTTTGCACCGCCCTTAATTTCCTGGTTATGTTGTCGCAACCGTCTGTATGGCTCTGGGGATACACCGGCATACGTACAGCCGTTGTTTTCCAGAATGTAGAAATACCATTGTTTCATCCGCCGATTTTTTTATACCAAAATTTTTTTTTGTATCTTATGTAATAAGGACTATAAATTTATTATGCAAATTAGGAGTTCCAATTTGAAAGAGTTATATACAAAAATTCGAGAAATGAAGCTGATACAATATCCCAGCTTTAGGACCGACTTTTCGAACCCGAATGCAATTCCAAATTCCCTCCTTAGGTATCCTGCAAAATTAGTACATTTTAGAAATTGGGAGGACTTTGGTCAACAACAAAGAAAATCAATTCTGTTTGAAACAATAAAGGATAAGGTAGAATGTATAAAAAACGAAGTCAATGAAAAATATAATTTAACGTTGTGCGTTTGTGAAAACAACGAAGCAAATTTCAATTATTATCCGTCAAAATCATTCATTCCACCACATGTTGATAAGCATCCTTACACAATCCTAACTTTATTAGATACAGACTATCCGAGTAGGGAGGAAAATAGTTTGTATTATTTGAATTCAACCGTCGAAAACGATATTGATCATTTGAGGAAATTATATTATGATTTTAACAACCAAGCCGATAAGACAGAATACGATTACACGCAATTTCGAACAACGATAAAACAGCAAACCAATGTCTGTGAAATAAAATTGAAGAAAGGAGAATCCATACTATTCCATGGGGGTAAATTCTTCCATTTTACGATTCCAAAATTCTCTGGTTATCGAGAAATTGCCACATTAAATTTTTATGAGCAGGTCTAGACTGTGTGTACCTTTATAGTTTCATTCCACACACTATAGTTCTCTTTTTTGAAAATTATTTTTTTTTTGTACTAGCAAAAGTGAATGGAAAACATCAAGCTAATTGCTATACGAGATAAGCGTTTCCGAATTGGTTCTGCTTCTGCACAGAAGGAAATTATTCTACCCGTCCGCCAAATCTCGAACAAAAAGATTATCACTGGAACCGTGGATAACTTTTCGTTTGAAGGTACCTATGTGAAAGCAAGTCGTTCAGATCAACCGTTCTTATTTACAGGGACGGGAACATTGTTCCATAACGGTTTAAAAGTATATGAAGGAAAATGGAAAAACGGGAAGAAAAATGGAAGAGGAACAGAATATATTCGTGAGGCTACCTTAAAGTATGTCGGACCCTTTAAGGACAATGTTTTTTCGGGAAAAGATGGAAGATTGCAAAGATGGCCATCGGAAACTATCATAAAACAAGGAACATTTAAGGATAACAACTTGGTAAAAGGAAAAGATTTCCGGAGGAATGGTACATTAGAATATGAGGGAACACTGAAAGATGGAGTGTGGAACGGGAAGGGAGCGCTCTATAATCAAGATCAAATCATTACCTACGACGGAGGCTTTAAACATGGCGCATTTCACGGGACAGGAACTTTGTTCTCACCAACGACCGGAAAAAAAGTGTTTGAAGGTCGGTTTGAAAATGGACTGAAGAATGGGAAAGGAATTGAATATACAGAGGATGGCAAAACGATTCTTTACCGAGGTATGTTTAAAAAGGATCAACGCTCGGGACATGGAATTCTCTTTTCACCGTCAACGGGTAAAAAAGTTTATGAAGGTATGTTCCATAAGGGAAAAGAAGAAGGAAAAGGAAAGGGATTCTTTGAAAATGGAAAAGTGGAATATGAAGGACAATTTTATCGTGGTCAGTTTTACAAAGGGATACAATATTTTCTTTCTGGAAGTTACATGAAGGGTACTTTCCGTGATAACTTGCCAAATGGGTATATCTATGAATATGACCGTAACGGGAGACTTCTCTCAGAATGTGTTATGGATAATGGAATATATAATGGAAGATGTACATTCTATCACACGAACGGTAAAATTCAATTCAAAGGATGGTATAAAGATGGAGAACGAAATGGAGAAGGGGTAGAATACAATAGTGAAGGACAAAAGATTCGTAAAGGAAAATGGTTGAAAGGCGTTTACATTGGCGGTGAAAAACAAAAACGCCAAACGGCAAAACGAACCAAAAAGGAGGCAAATATACGGTACTTCCTGCAGTCCAAAGACCTAAAATATTTGAAAACTCTAACGGTAAAAGATTTGAAACAATTTTTACGACAAAAAGCGGATAAAGTGTCTGAATCGAAAACAAAAAAGAAATTGGCAAAAGAAATACAGCAGTGGCATGCTTCGATCCCGCGTCTACGCCAAGCACAGCAAAATACTGTATACGACGCCTATATGATGGAACATGTCCCCTTTGACGAATTTCTCGAAGACGAAAATCGTATCATTCTCGTCACCAAAGAAAATGTCAATTTCGGTGTTTATTTAGAACAAAGAGAAATTTTGTATGAATGTGCACCCCGTTCCGCAAATAAAAGTTTCCGAAGTTACGTGGGAGATCCATCGGCAAAAGGAATTGTGCGTTTGCCAACAAGCACAGGTGGCAACTTTAATTTCTGGCGAAGTGGGAAACTGTTAGATGAAATCGCAGCAGGAAAAAATGTGTTTCATATTGACCAGGAGCCCGCAAATGTCCGGGTCCTATCCAAAGATGTCGCAATGGGTGGAGATTATGTCTCGGCATTGCATTGTGATGACAGAGACATTATCAAAATATCGATCATTAAAAAGAGTGATAAAATTGGACAAGGATGCCGTTCCACCGTCAGCTTTGAGTTTTAAGATTCGGGATAGACGGAGTTTCTCTACTTGTTAGCCACCGTTTTGGATACATCACAAACTTGAATTTTTTTTTTTTCCAGATGAAAAAAAGAAACAGAGTTTTGAAAATATATTATTTGTTGTCCAAAAATGAGGTCACAACCTTTTCGGGTTATATCTATTAGGGTTTTTGATATCACCGATTCTAACCGATTCATTAAATTCTCTGGTTGCCATAATATCCTTAATAAAAGTTTTTGTTCGCTGCTTTAACTTCGTCATACACACTCGTTTTATTTGAAGGTGTTTGTCGAACGATTAATGATTTGTCAAGATTGTTATTGATGAGTAATTTCATCTCTTCAATCGCCGCAGAAGAAACATCAAAATATATAACCGTTTTTGCATTTTGAAATTGTGGAAAATCGTCTAAAAATTTTAAAAACTTGATATATTTAGACTGCAACGATGATATTATCCAAACAAAATTCTGTTCGCAATAAAATTTAAAGATTTTATAGTAAAAATAAAAACTTGTTTATTGATATAAAATGACAAGAACCCGTGCAAATATTTCTCGACGCGATAACAAAAAGACGCCGGCAGTACATCCGACACCTCCATCGAATCAAAGCTCTGCATTTGCTTCCGTGCTCGGTGGCATGGCTTCTGGATTTGGATTTGGATCAGGAATTGAAGCGGCGAAAGGAATCGGTAACTCTCTTTTTCATGAGGAAAAACGGATACCAGCATCCGAAGAACATAGCTGTCAATTACTTGCTGACGTGCTTCATCAATGTAATGGACAGGAGATAAATCTCAATGATTGTAGCCATTTACTACAGGTCTTTGCCGAAAAGTGTTTACCAAAGTGAAACTGGAAAAAATCCTTTGCCATGAAAACTTATGATTCCAGTTCTACTATTTTGTCTTGTGGCAAGTTTCCTCAGCTATTTTTTAAACCGAAGGAAATTCCATTATTTATAGAATATTTTTTCTATAAAAATTGTTTTTTTCCAGAATTCGAATGAAGGCTTTCAAGAATACATAGCATTCAACAAAAAATGAAACAGAATTATCAACTTACCAAATATCCGTCTCTCTTCGAAAATACCTGCTGGGGGAATTCAAAAGTTGGAACCTATTGCGATTACGGTTCTGATATATACCACAATCGCAATGCCTTTGTCGAGCAATACCATATTCAATCTCGTGTCTCAGAATTACCAACAATGAAAAACCGCTTGGTTGACAATGTTTTTAAAATATATGATAGGTACCACTTATATGACCATGTGGAGCATTATGTGACAACCTCCCACAAATTCGTATCTGTTTCGAGTCCTTATATTGATAAACATAATGAACCTTATTTCCAAAATTTCTTGACAAAGACAAATTTCAAACAGTTCAAACCCATGTATTCTCGAGGTACTTCAACTTTTATCATTGATGTATCGGATGGATTTATCAGTGAGAAAGAGATGAAAATTACGGCTTTACATAAATTTATCGAGAAATTAAACTATGAATCAAATATAGACATCAATGTGTGGGTGGATGAAAATGTAGAATTTCCTTTACATACTGCGATTGAGACAAATCAGGTGGACATAGTCCAATCATTGCTGAACCACCCAAGAATCAAAGTCAACTTGAAAGATCACGACAATGAAACACCATTATATCGAGCGATAAATAATTATCAAACCGAAATTGTCATCATGTTATTAGGCCATGAATTGATTGACCCGAATATAAAAACCGGAGAAGATTGGATCACGGCCCTGGAATTATCTTATGAAAAAAAAAATATGGACTGTTTTAAACTTTTGTTACAACATCCTCGAATAGACCCAAATCTAGATGATTGTTTTCATAGTGCTCATTACCCGAAGAATATTTTACATGATGCCATTGAAAAACATGCAAATGTAGCGACGGAATTATTGTTGAAGCATCCACGAATTGATTTGATAAATGATTCCCAAAATTGCACAGAATTACAATTGTGTGTTCGAGAGAATAATATTTTTGCATTGAATCTCTTGTTAAATCATCCTAGAGTCAATGTGGACGTGGAAAATGGAATCGGTGAAGGTATCATACAATGTTGCGTTGACTACGGTCTGCATTGGCGAAAAGAAATGTTCTCAATTTTGTTAAAGCATCCGAGGGTAAATGTCAATCAAAAAAACTACTATGGAGGAACATTATTACATGATCTTGTAGACGAGGAAGAAGAGCTACTTGTTGAAAACAAAGGGGATTTTGTTGAAATTTTTACTATCCTTGTCGAAAATCCAAATTTTGATGGTAACATACAAAACGAGTGTAATAAAACAGCGTTAGATTTTGCTTGTATCAACAATAGCACGGACTGGGTTCATCGTTTATTACCATATTCAAGTCTAGAATCTGTCCAACGCACGTATGATGCATTTCGTAATGCGGAAAGTACGGATGATACATCCGTGAGTGACGCGGAATGTACGGTGGAAATTAAAACTATATTACATGAGTTTATCGAAAACTGTAAAAGAGAACAAAGAGAAGAACGTTACTTGACGGAGCAATTTTGTTTATCCATGATTCAGCCCTTTGTGCCTACGCAGTTGAAAAGAAAAAATCCATTGTACCTGGGTCCAGATGTAGTCAAAGAGATATCATCCTACCTACAGTGGAGTGACATTTCCAAAAAAAAATCAAAAGAATTAATCATGCATCTTCCATAGGAGTAAAACACATTTATATGGTATAAATATTTTTTCGTAAAATGTATTGGAAATCGTAACACATGAAATATTTAGATTACCACTTTTTGAATGAAAAGATATACCACTATATAAATCCAGTGCGCTTCAGGTTGGAGATCCATTTCTTCCATCTCTCCTCTGTCAAGTGAGCTTCATTATCCTCATCGAGTGGTAATCCACAAAATAATTCATCAAACCAAAGTTTCTTACCGTTACCTTTGGAAGAATTTCAGGAATCCTATTTATAAGATGAAAACGATTTTGTAGATGGTCTTTCCATCATGGACAAATAAACTTGTTTTGTACTGTTCAAATTGAGTGAGTTCCTTCGATAAAATTGGAAGTACAGAAGAGTATTTCAAGTCATAGGAGTCGTTGTTTTGAATATGGTAAATTCGAAGATGTCCCAGAGCGTCAAGGATGGAAACGTATGGATAATAGGAGGCCATCGCTTTTCCACAAGGAATTGGTAGAAAGAAGGAACTAGTAAAACGTTCTACTGAGCCGTAAAATTTGATAACTTGCACACCCTTATTGGGAAAAAATAAAAAGACGTGTATAAAATTTCCGTCTGAATTCACTGTTATTTTATTTGCCGTGTTTCTGACCATAATTTGGGAAGAATACAGTACCTGGTGGTCACACAATTGAAATATCTTGAAACAATTATCCTGATCAATCGTTAGAAGATATTGGGATTTGTAGATCGTCGCCGCCGTCCATAGATTATTCCAAACGGAGCTAAAATATAACTTTCGTGTCGGTGTTACAACAGTCCTATTCATGTAAATTTGATAGAATGTAGTATTATCGAAATTTTGATAGATACAGTTTGATTTTTTTTCCAACCAACGTACTTTCTTTTCACTACTAAACCACCAATGTCCCGAACGTCCTTGAACGGCCCACGCATCTTTCGATTCGTAGTAACTCTCGATGGAATGCATCGGCCACAATAATTCTCCGCGTTTTTTTATTTTTGTTTCATACCATTTCAAATCGTCTTGATAATATATGCCATTTTCATTCCATTGTAGTTTACCCATTCTTTTTGAGGGAGTCTCCGAATGTAATGAATGCAAGCCTCCTTTCGTATCCAAATACCCAACGCGGTTCTCAGGTTCGTTAAAAAAAAGATTTACGATATTTTCTGTGCATCGAGATTGAAATACCAACATGGTAAAAAAACAAATGCCAAACTTCATGTTTGGATTAAGAAATGTAACTCTTAAGTCATGAATGGAAGTTCTACAAAAATTGAACTTTTTTTGGGATTCCGTTCTTCTTCAAACAATGTTTTCCACCTTTCTTCCCGCTTTTTTTTCGGCAAAATCAACGCGACACTCCAGTAATTATACCTTTGAAAAGTTTCAAAACAATTCCCCGAAAGTGTGTAGGGACGTTTTGCGAATCTACCCTAAAGGGGAATGGACAACAAATTATACACAAGATGGCAAACTTTCCAATGTTTTTCTTCGTGACGGGCGACTCGATCAACACGAAATTTTAGATGAGGCAACTCAGCTTGTCTATGAACTCTTCCATATGGTCTACCGGGATCCAATTCTTACCACGTTAAAAAGCGTCGGTTTGAGCGAATACTGTTTACAGCTTCAGTTTGATTTTGAGCTTTTAAAGTTTTCCGTATCCGAAAACATGGAATATGTTCTCCATTCTGATGGCGAGAAGTATCGCTTTCGTAGTGATATTTCGACCTCCAAAAATTGTAAAAACCTCCGACGTCGTAAGGATTGGTTCCCACTCGATGGAATGAATCGTTCAATCAATGAGATTCTGGATCAATTTCTCTTGGAATTGTTACACGATGTTGAAACTTTTGTGGACACATGCTGCAAAAGCCAACATTCTGGTTATTTGTTAAAAAGTCCCACCAAAATGGATATCAAATTCATGGATTCTGCTTCCAAGGAAGACACAAAGTCGATGATTCATTTCGATGTTAACAAGAACGATAAAGTAACATTTCAGGAACTCGTTTTTCTTGAATATTCCAAAGGTGCGGTTCCAGTCTTGACGGCAGGACAACCGGAAGTTTTGCGGCAAACATCAAACGATAGTATTTGCACGCCCAATTTGGATGTCCGTTTTTGTAAAGTGGATGTCCATTTACAACAATGTCTCTCGTCTGCGTCAAGTCATTTATTTTATGTTGTCCAAGGTTGTGGTATCACTCATATCTTCGGAGAGAAAATGGGTGATGGTTGTTCTTTCCTCTGGGAGGAAGGGGATCTTTTTGTGCTCCCGTCATGTAGTCACGTTTTGCACCATTCGTTTCATGAAAGCAATAGTACATTTTTATGCGTTTCGGACACACCTCTGTTTGAGTTTTTGTCAGCAAAACCTACAAAGCCTAGATTTTCACCTTTACATTATCCCAAAAAACAAATGATTGAAAATCTTGAACGCGTCAATCGAGAAGCCGGTGCCGAGCAACGCAATCGGAATGGTATTCTTCTTTCTAATAAAGAAATGGTGGCGGAAAACTTAAATACCTTGACGCCGGTGTTGTGGTCACTGTATAATATGATTGGCGCACAGACAGTACAAAAACCTCATCGTCACAATTCTATTGCAATTGATTTTTGCATTGGGTTACATCCGGAGTCACAAGATTTGGTCTATACGCTCATGGGCCCCGACCTCGACGAAAATGGAAACGTGAAGAATCCAATACGCATGAACTGGAAGGACAATACAGTTTTTACCACGCCGCCTGGATGGTGGCATTCGCATCACAATGATTCCGAATATCCTGCGATGGTATTTCCGATTCAGGACGCTGGATTACACACTTACATGAACACATTAGATATTCAATTTACTTGATTCGGAAAAACATCAAGGGGAATTTGTTTTATTATTTAAAAGTTACAGTTCATTCGTTTTTTTTTTTCAGTAATGGAAAAAAAAATTTTGTTTCATGATAATTAATCGGTAACACCACGTTTCATGAGACTATCATAGGCTTTATACTGTGCAGCATAGTTTCGAATCTTTTGATATTCTTTTTTTGTGGATTCGTTGGAAGGCTCATCCAGCCATTCCTCCCACGCCTTTTTCAACGCCGCCAGCACACTGTCCGGAAAAGTCCGCAGTTTGTCTTTATGTTTTTCTACAACTTCGATTTGTTTATGATTACTATTTATGTAGGTTGAATACATGTTTTCTTTCAACAAGAATTGGAGAAGTCGCTGTTCCGAAGGCGAAAGTGATTTCCATTTTTCCAAATTCATTACAAAGTAAAGTACCGTCGAAAGTTGGTTCCATGATGGTGCGTACCAATAGTTTAATTTTTCTGGTAAATTGGTGTAGTCGTCAATTTCAATAGTCGAAAATTCAACGGCATTGATCTGTCCAGATTCAAGTGCCGGAATTAACTGGTTCTGTGGCAAAAACACTGTTTCTGCACCGAGTTTTTGGAGAATATTTCTTCCCAATCCATAAATCCGCATTTTGATTTGTTTAAAATCCTCCGGTGACTTAATTTCCATTTGGTACCAACCACCGGTTTCGGGTGGAAGGCAACACATGGGAAAAAGATACAACCCATCTTTTTCAGCTTCCTTGTTGATGGTTTCCACCCCACCTTGTTCAAACAAATAAGATAAATAAGCATTTGCTTCAACCCCAAAAGGTATACTGGTGTAAAGTTCATAAAATGAGTTTTGTAGCCGAGAATAACTCAAGCCCGTAAAGGCTGCATCGAGATTACCCGAAACCAGGTTTTCCTCGGTTGTAGCCACTGGAACAAATTCATCTGGAGCACCACTTTGAAAATAAACATGTGGGAGGAATTGATTTAGCTTTGCAATTCCATCGGCAAAAGCTTTGTCGATTGATGGAGTACCAGCAACATAACTGGACTGAACACGTAATACTCGTCGTGGGGGACAATTTTTTATTGTCATTTAATATATAAAGAAAAAAATGATTCTTGCAGAAATTTTTGATGACTTTTTAAAATGAAGATCCTCCAGAATGATCCGGATAGTATTAAAATAAAGGTCCAAACACATGTACCGTTGCTCAATACGTTGCGCCGCGTTTTATTGAGCGAAGTGGAAACATTTGCCATTGATATCGTTCACGTATATCGAAATGAATCTGCGCTCGACGATAATCAATTAGCCCATCGTATCGGACTCATCCCCATTCCTGAAATGAACACAGAAAACTTTCAACGTCGGGAACATTGTTCCTGTAATTTGGACTGCGACCGTTGTTGTTTGCATTTTCGGTTGGATGTTCTAAACACTACGGAGGAAGAGCGCGTAGTCACTTCGACGGATTTTGTCAGTTATCATACATTTTCATTAATGGAGAATGTTCTTATCTGTACGTTACCACCACAAGGTCAAATATCGCTACTCGCCAAAGCATATTTGGGTAACGGTAAAGAACATGTAAAATGGTCTCACATCGCAGTACCAACTTTTCGTCCGTTTCCGGTCATTACATTTGAAGAGAAACCAGACAATGTTTCCGCATCTACCAGTGATCTCTTTTTATTTCAACGAGGCAAAATTAAACCAAATTTTGAGAAAGATGTCAGTCATCTTTTAAATTATAATGGCAAAACGATTCGTTTAACGACTGGAAAGGCAAAAGTAATTACAGCAGAGGTATTCATTCAACCACATGAGAAGGATTTTCTGTTTTCTTTTCAAACGATTGGAACATTCAATGCAAAGCAAAACTTTAATAAAGCCATTGATACACTTTGTCGAAAATTAGACACTCTCAAAAAGGCACTTCAAACTGTTGTTGCCTAAGTTCTGCGAAAACATGTCGTCTTTGTGATTAGACGAATTCTAATCCATAAAATGCGAAACAACTATTTTATAACTAAACTTTTTCTGTGTGGAATGCCAAGGTGTTTCCTAAGTTATTGCTATCGCACTCGCTTGTTGAACATTCACAGTAAACTTGATTATCGTCCTCAAAACAATTTATAAAGTTTCCATCGGAATTCTGGAGACAATGGTGATAGTATCCGCCTGCGTTTGCACAATGCGTTGAACAAGTGATGTCGTCACTGTCAGTAAATTCTGCACACGTCGTGTCGTCCGTTTGAAGTTTTTTCGCAACCGAAGTTTCCATTGCGAAGGAATCGTTTTTCTGTGATTTTGATGTAGAGAGAATAATACTGACGGCAATAATCGTTCCAACGAAAATCACACTGACTGAAATAAAACCAAAGCAAGAGAATGTTTTCATTTATATTTCTTAAAAAAAAATTTTTTAATTAAATAAATGAAAAAAAGTTTCAAGTTGCATCCGTGTAGCATCATCTATATCATTTGCTTTATCTTTTTTCTCTCGGGAATCATTGTATTTTTTATATCACCCGCGATTGATCGAAACTCCGACTCTAATGAAGGTTACGTCATTGCGATTAATTACAGCTGGATCACAATTTTCTTTTCATTGATTATCGCGCTTATCACCGCCGCTGTTTGTAAGATTGAAGAATTACCCTTTGTCGTTGGGACACCTGTCCGGAAAAAGTCGTAGGTCGATATAATCAATCAGAGTTTGTTCATCGCATGACAAATAACACTCTGTAAAATCTTTGAGCGGAAGGAACGTCGGTTTTGCTTTTGGTTGTCGTTGGACAAAGATGTAATCGTTTGTCTTTCCTTTTCGGATACTAACTTCGTGGTAGTCCGAATAGTGGTCTATCGTGCGCAAAACAGAAATGTCAATTTTTAATTCCCTTTGGAGTTTGGTCAAAAAATCATCTTTGCCTAATGATCCGTCGGCAATTTTATCCAAATCGTCTTCCATTTGTGCTGTATAATCAAAGTTGAAGTATGAATCATATTGTCTATAAAGTAAATTGCATACATTTTTCCCAAGAGGAGTGACAATAACCTTATTCTTTTCAGTGCTTTGTTTTGTTGTCGTCGTTTCTTCCAGCTGATCAGGAAAACGAAATACCAGGGATACAAATGATTGTACTTGTCCTTTGAAATCTCCACGGTAAACATACTTCCGGGAAATAATTTTTTCGACAAAACTCGAAAATGTGGATGGTCTTCCAATTTTTTTCTCGTCCAGAATCTTTACAATCTGTCCCTCGGAATAATGATGAATAACATCTTTCAACATTTGCTCCATTTTTATTTCACCTGGCTGTATTTTTTGATCGACGGAAAATGCTAGTTCATGATTCTTTGCTGTACCGCTTTGATCAAGAATGCGAAAACCTTCAAAGTCCATCGTTTCCAACTTCTTTTCATAATATTGTTTCGGTAGCGGGCAAGACACACGAATGGTCAACACTTGAACGATCGCATCCGACATGATGCTCTGCGTTGTTCGCGTCCAGATTGTGTCATATAACTTTTTCTGTTCTGGACTTAGATCTTCCATTTCTATATCGATGGTGGTTGGACGAATGCATTCGTGCGCCAGTTTTTTTGAGGATGGTTTTGTTTTGGTTCTTTTCACAAACTGTTCACCATACCGGTCTCGAACATAAACCATCAATTTATCGCGATATTCTTCAGCGATTGATTTTGATTCCGTTCGATGATACGTTATTTTTCCTTTTTCATACAGTGCTTGAGCAATGGACATGGTAAACTTTGGTGTCCACTGCCAATGCGAAGATGCCCACTGTTGAACTGTGGAGGTACAGAACGGTTCAGGTGGTTTCCGTGTCGAAGATTTGTTTGTGACATGTATCACCCGATGATCAAAGGTTTTTGAGCCTTCAAGAAAATCAAGACATTTTGACTTTGTCTCCAATTCTTTTTTCAAAACAAATTCAACAGAATTAAATGTAGCACATGTTCGAAAAATCATGCGTGGGGACGTTGCTGCAATTTCATTTTCACGGTCAACAACAATTCGTAATGTTGGTGTCTGACAGCGACCTGCCGATAGCGTTTTGTTGTTGAGTGAGTTCCATAAAAAAGGAGAAAAGGTATAACCAATCCATCGATCACAGATCATTCTTGCCAATTGCGCCTCGACAATACGCATATTCACTACCGTGGGATTCTCGATGGCATATTTCAAAGCTCCGGCTGTAATTTCATGAAATACGATTCGCTTCGTGGTAGATATGGGTAATGACAAGGTATCACATAAATGCCATGCAATCGCCTCGCCTTCTCGATCGTCATCGGTTGCAAGTAAAATTTCGTGTGTCGCAGTATACGGCCGAATTTTTGAAAGTATACCCAACTTTGACGAGTCCATCTCAAATACAATTTCCAAATTTTTTTGAATCGAACGAATATGACGAAAATGACCACAACTTGCCATCACCTCGTAACTTGCTTCAGGATAAATTTCTGATAAAAGACGCTTGATTTTTTGACATTTGGAGGGTGATTCGACAATTAACAAATACGGCATCTTTGGGTTTTTGAGTATTATGAATCTGTACATAATACAATTTTTATAAATAGTGAATTTTTTCATCCAGTGCTTTTCTACATACAGGACACGAACAACTTTTCTCGAACCACGTTGTTAGACACTTTTCATGATAGATATTGTCTGTACAGGCACATTTAATCGAGCGAGGGGATTTACTATTCTCCTCAAAGGTTTCAAAACAAATAAGACATTCACGTGTTGGATCATACAACGACACAGGTTTTGTGAATATCTCAATTAAATCTTGACTCCATTTTGGATAACGTATTTCCTCCACGCAACGACGTACTTTTTGAATATTACTGCATATATGTAAAATGGCCCACAGAAAACCTAGGAACAAGAGGATCAATTTCCACCGACGTCCAGGTAATAAGGCAATGCCAACAACCGATAACATAATATTTTCTTTTATAATAAGAAACTCTTAAAATAGTAAAAATTGAAAAAAAATGAAAAATAGAAAAACATCAATTACACCATTATGACTCGCCTAAATAAAACAGATGATCCAGAGTATTTCAAGAATTATTATAAACAACGTCGACAGGAGAAATTGGAAAAACAAAAAATGTATAACGAAAATCGAAAAGATGAAATTCGTGAGTATCAGAAAAAATACAATATTAAAAATCGTCAAAAAAAGCGCGACTATTATTTATCCAAAAAAACAGAATATCGACCAGAAAAAGTTTCATGTCCCCATTGCGATAAATTATTGACAAAAAGTTACCTGCTCAAACACATCTTACGTCGCCATCCTCAATAGAATTTCAAAAATTGATCAATTCTACAAAAATATGTAATTTGGAAGGAAATAGATGATATTTATTGATCGATTAAAAAAGTTCTATACTTGGTTCGCCCAAAAGTTGTCGAAACTAGGATTTACCACACTGAAAAGGATACCGGAAAATAAATCTTTCTCTTTTCATAATCCTCACGGTGTTTATTTCCGTCACTTTTAGTATAGTCTTCATTGTATTTTGTACTCTGAAGTAAAGTATATCCCTTTCATCTGGAGGAGAAGCGGTTTGTTTGGATACATCGTCACAATTCATTCGCGACAAAATTCTCTTTACTCCAAGCAAAGATATCTCTCCTCTTTGGAAAGAAGCGGATTCATTGGCTGCATCGTTAAAAAAAGTAAAAACTCTGTTGCGCTTGAACAATCTTGTCAACGCAACCTTTGCCAATGGATAATATCTCTTTCCTTTTTTATAAATATATTTATAAAAACGTTTGTCATTACGAAATCTAACTATGATTCGAAATTTATAGCGCAGCTGCGTAATCTATAAAAAATGTTTGGTAATAGATTATTTTAAAAAAGATTTACGCAAGAACAAGTGTTATTAGTGCATGTGTATTGGCCATCTGGGCATCCCTGAACATTATTCTTAGAAGGAAAAAATCTGTCGCCTAGTAGTGGCGCGTTCTGCGTCTCTGCGGATATGTCTTCTTTCGTGAAAAGGAGGTTTCGAAGAGGATTGAATACAAAGTAGGGTAATCCTTGGATTCCATTGAATTGACGATTGCCTGGAAGGCCACGATACAATGAAATGAGGTTGCCCATTGTTTGTTTCTACTATTACTACATACATTTTTTTCTTTTGAAAAATTCATCTTATTCCAATGGAAGACATGGCGTCTACAAGTATTCTTTATCATAATCCACGTTGGCAAACACATTTTCCGCCATTCCATTCGCTACCATACCCAGGTGGGCATCGACCAGAGCATTGTGGTGTACCGCCTAGTAGGATCTCGTTTTGCGTCTCTGCGGATATGTCTTCTTTCGTGAAAAGGAGGTTTCGAAGAGGATTGAATACAAAGTAGGGT